>CAIRQL010000001.1 GCA_903880675.1 uncultured Holophagaceae bacterium
CCCCGACATTGCCCTGGTGCTGGGCTTCCTGCTGACCTTCCGGCTGGGCGAGGCGCAGGTGATGAAGCTCATGACCCCCTTCCTCCTGGACCCCGTGACCAAGGGTGGCCTGGGGCTCTCCACGGCCAGTGTGGGACTGGTCTACGGCACCATCGGCATGCTGGCCCTCACCGCCGGCGGACTGGTGGGCGGCTTCGCCATCTCCCGCATGGGCCTCCGGCGCTGGCTCTGGCCCATGACCATCGCCGTCCACATCCCCAACCTCGCCTTCGTGTACCTCGCCGTAGTTCAGCCCACCTCGCTGCTCACGGTGGCCTCGGCCATCGCCATCGAGCAGTTCGGCTATGGGTTCGGCTTCACGGCCTACATCATGTTCATGGTGCTCATCGCCGACGGGCCCCACAAGACCGCTCACTACGCCATCGCCACGGGCTTTATGGCCCTGGGCATGATGCTGCCGGGCATGGTGAGTGGCTGGATCCAGGAGCGCCTGGGCTACCTGAACTTCTTCATCTGGGTCTGCTGCGCCACGCTGCCTTCCATCGTGCTCACGGGCTTCCTGCGCATCGATCCCGCCTTCGGCCGGCGGGAGCAGGCATGAGCGCCACCCCGCGTCTGGCGTCCCTGGACGCCTTCCGGGGCTTCGCCATCGCCAGCATGGTGCTGGTGAACAACCCGGGCACCTGGAGCGCCGTCCATCCGCCTCTGGCCCACGCCGAGTGGAATGGGTGCACCTTCACGGACCTGATCTTTCCCTTCTTCCTCTTCGCCGCCGGCTTGTCTCTGACCCTCTCGCTGGGCGGCCGGGCCCGGGAAGGCCAGGACCGTCCCGCCATTCTGCGCACGCTGGTGCAGCGGGCCGGGATCATCTTCCTCATCGGCCTGGCCCTCAATGCCATTCCCACCTTCAACCTGGCGACGCTGCGCATTCCTGGCGTGCTCCAGCGCATTGCCCTCACCCTGGTGCTGGGCGCACCGGTGGTGCTGTGGGGCCGCTGGCGGGCCGCCCTGGCAGCCATCGTGGGCCTGTTTGGCGTCTACCTGGCCCTGATGCTGCTGGTGCCGGTACCGGGGACCGACGGCATCGTCGCGGCGGGCCGCCTGCTGCCGGGCCTGGACTTCAGCTCCTGGGTGGATCGTCTGGTGCTGGGTGGCCACCTCTGGGCCAAGGCCCGTACCTGGGATCCCGAGGGCCTGGTGGGCACGCTGACAGCCACCGCCAGCCTGCTCTCTGGGGTGCTGGCTGGCCACCACCTGGCGGCCCCAGCGGGGCGTGTACCCAAGTGGGTGTGGCTGGTGCGGGCAGGCCTGATCTGCCTGGGGGTCGGGTCCCTCCTGGGCACCCACGTCATGCCCATCAACAAGAACCTCTGGACCCCGACCTATGTGATCTTCACCTCCGGTTGGTCCCTGGTGACCCTGGGCGTCTTCCACTGGGCCCTGGACGAGTCCCCGGCGGCGTTCCGGACGCTGGCCCGCAAGGCCTGCCTGCCACTCACCATCTACGGCATGAACGCCCTGTTCCTCTTCGTCCTCTCGGGCGTCATCGGTCGCCTGCTTCAGACCGTCCGGGTGGGTGGAACCACACCCATCCCCCTCAAGGCGGCGCTCTATGGCGTGCTCGCGGCGCTGCCCCTGGCCCCGGCGGATGCATCGCTGCTCTTTGCCGTGCTCTTCGATCTGGTCCTCTTTGCGGTGGCCTGGGTCATGTGGAGGAACCGATGGTTCGTGAAGGTCTGAGGAACCTCCTGGCGGCCCTGGCCCTGGGGGCGCTGCTCGCCTGCGGCATCCCTCCCGGCCCCACCACCGGTCCGGTCCGCTCGGCCCGGCCCCCGGCGGCGCCCCGGGAGTTCCGCGCCGCCTGGGTGGCCACCGTCGCCAACATCGACTGGCCCAGCGCCCGGGGGCTCTCGGTGGCGGCGCAGCAGGCCGAAGCCCGCACCCTCATCGCCCGGGCCCGGACGCTGGGCCTCAATGCCATCATCCTGCAGGTGCGGCCGGCGGCGGATGCCCTCTACGCCTCCACCCTGGAGCCCTGGTCCGAATACCTCACAGGGACGCAGGGCCGGGCCCCGCAGCCCTTCTACGACCCCCTGGCCTTCTGGGTGGAGGAGGCCCACCGGGCTGGCCTCGAGCTACACGCCTGGTTCAATCCCTACCGGGCCCGGCACGAGACCGCCCGCTCGCCCCTGGCCGCCAGCCACCTGGCCACCGCCCGGCCAGAGCTGGTGCGCACTTACGGGAACCAGCTGTGGCTGGATCCCTCGGTCCCTGAGGCCGCCGACCACGTGGTGCGGGTGCTGCTGGATGTGGTGCGCCGCTACGACATCGACGGCGTGCACGTGGACGACTATTTCTACCCGTACCCCATCAAGGATGCAGCGGGACTGCGGGTGGACTTCCCCGACGAGGGCCCCTGGCAGGCCTACCTGGCCGCCGGTGGCAGCCTCGCCCGAGCCGACTGGCGCCGCGCCCAGGTGAACGGCCTCATCGAGCGGCTGGCCCGGGAGGTCCACCGCGCCAAGCCCCATGTGCGCATCGGGGTGAGTCCCTTCGGCCTGGGTCGGCCCGACCGGCGGCCCCCCGGTGTGGCGGGCTTCAGCCAGTACGACGAGCTCTACGCGGACGCCGAGCGCTGGCTGGCCCAGGGCTGGGTGGACTACCTGATGCCGCAGCTCTACTGGAAGCGGGAGGCGCCGGAGCAGCCCTTCGCCCCCCTCCTGGCCTACTGGCGCAGCCAGAACCTGCTGGACCGTCATGTGTGGCCGGGCCTGTTCACCAGCCGCACCACCCAGGTGGACCTACCCTGGCCGGCCGAAGAGATTGTGGGCCAGATCCAGATCGCCCGCAGCGGCACCGGTGCGCCCGGCCACGCCCACTTCAGCCTGATTGCGCTGAAGAAGGATCCCGGTGGTCTTGGGGCTCTGCTCCAGGCCACCTACGGCGGCCCGGCCCTGGTGCCGGCGGCGCCCTGGCTGGGAGGCACCCCGCCCGCCGTGCCCTCGGTGCGCCTCCGCCGGGCTCCCAGTGGAGCCACGGTGCGGGTGGAGGGGCCGGGGCCCACACCTTGGCTGCTGGCCCTCTGGGCACACTACGGCGGGGAGTGGCGCTTCTTCACCCTGCCTGGCACCGGGGGACTGCTGCCCGCCAGCCATGAGGGGCAGCCCCTGGGCACCGTCCTGGTCTCCGCCGTGGGTCGGACGGGGCTGGAAAGCCTGCGCGTGACCGCTGCAGATGAGCGAGACTGAGGCATGGGAGCTGGCATGTCGGCACCACCCCGCGCACCCGAGTCACCCCTTGCCCTGGGCATCGATGCCGGGGGCACGGAGACCCGCTGGGCTCTCGCAGGCCCGGGTGGCGAGTTTGTGGCCGAGGGCGCCGTGGGGGGCTTCAGCGCCGTGGAGGCCCAGGGCCCGGGGCAGGCGCGGGTGGCGCAGCTCCTGGCGGCGCTGGCCCAGGCGGTGCTGGCCTGGGGCCGACCGGTGCGGGTGCACGCAGGGCTGACTGGACTGGGGGCAGCAGGGCAGGGCCTCACTCGCCTCATCGCCGAACCCCTGGGCCTGCCCATCGAGGCCGTCACCCTGGGCAGCGACATCGAGACCGCCTACCTGGACCTCTTCGCCCCTGGCGAGGGCTATCTGGTCTATGCGGGCACCGGCTCCGTGGCCGCTTTTCTGGATGCCGATGGCAACCTGCACCGGGCCGGAGGCCGGGGGGTCATCATCGACGACGGCGGCGGCGGGTTCTGGATCGCCCGGGAGGCCCTGCGGCAGGTCTGGCGCGCCGAGGATGAGCGGCCGGGCAGCGGCGCCGAGTCGCCCCTGGCCCAGGAGCTCTTCGCCCTCGTTGGCGGCGCGGACTGGGACCACACCCGCCAGGCCGTCTATGGTGGCACTCGGGGCGACATCGGCCGCCTCGCCCTGGCCGTGGCCAAGGCCGCCGACCGCGACCCCGCTGCCCAGGCCATCCTGGCCGCTGCGGGCCGAGAGCTGGCCCGCCTGGCCGGCGCCCTCCTCGACCGCTACGGGCCCCGCCCCGTGGCCCTCAGCGGCCGGGCGGCCAGCCTGCACCCGCTGATTGCCGCCACGCTGGCCGAAGGCCTACCGCCCGGGATTACCATGGCCGTACGCACCGGCCATGGTGAGCATGCCGCCGCCCGTATCGCCCTGGCCGCCGCCGCGAAGCCGCTCCCATCCATCCAGGACCCCCAGCCATGACGCGAACCCTGTCCTGCCTCCTGCTGCTCCTGGCCGCGCTCGGCTGCCAGCGGGCTCCCGTCTATGACCAGACCTACCGGGCCAAGAGCCAGGACAGCCGAGCCCAGTTCCTCATCCTGCACTTCACCGGAGGCACCTGGGAGGGCTCCCTCAAGACCCTCACTGAGGGCAACGTGAGCAGCCACTACCTCGTGCGGGACAGCCCAGTGGCGGTGTATCAGCTGGTGGACGAGAGCCAGCGCGCCTACCACGCCGGCCTCAGCTCCTGGAAAGGCCAGACCCAGCTCAACGCTGCCTCTATCGGCATCGAGATCCAGAACCTGGGGGATGTCCCGGGGCCCGATGGCGTCGTGTACCATCCGTTCCCACCCGCCCAGATGGATGTGGTGGTGGCCCTGGTGCGGGACATTGTCGCCCGCCACGCCATCCGCCCAGACCGCATCCTGGGCCACAGCGACATCGCCCCCACCCGCAAGGTGGACCCCGGGCCCACCTTCCCCTGGAAGCGCCTGGCGGACGAGGGGCTCATCCCCTGGCCCGATGGGGCGGCAGTGGCTGCGGCTCGAGTCCGGCATGAGGCCACCCTCCCGGACCTCGCCTGGTTTCAAGCCCGGCTCAACCAGCACGGCTTTACCCTCCCGGTCACCGGGGCCCTGGATCCCCTGACCAAGCAGATCCTCTCCGTGTTCCAGATGAAGTACCGCCCGGCCCGCTACGACGGGCTGCCGGACGGCGAGACGGCGGCGCTCCTCGAGGTCCTGGCGCCCCCACCAGCCAAGGCCCCCTGAGGGCCAGGGCTGCCCTTCCTTGACGGCGGGCAGTCCCTCTGGTTGCATCCTTTCTACCCTTTGGAGTGACCCATGTCGTGGATCGAGCACGTCCGAGCGCAGGCCACGGGGCTGGCCACCCGCCTCCACCGCAGGACCCTGGTTGGCGTTACTGCCGCCCTGGTGGCCTTCAGTGCGCTGGCCCAGGCCCTGCCGGGTCTGCCGCCGCCAGCGGCTCCCCTGCGGGTGGCCACCTTTGACTCGGGCTTTGGGGGCTACCTCACCGCCAAGAGCATCGAAGACAGCGCCACGAAGCTCCTCCGGGACTACGACACGGCCATCACCATCCGGCACTATGGCGACACCGCCAACCTGCCCTACGGCGAGAAGACCCCCGGCCAGATTGCCACCCTGGGCAGTGCTGGCGTGCTACGGGCCTTCGAGCAGGGGGCGGACATGGTCTTCATCGCCTGCAACACGGCTTCCACCCAGTTCGCCGCCATTCGGAAGGCCGTGGATGGGGCCTACCCGGGCAAGGAGAAGCCCGTGGTGTCGATCATCGATGCGTCCGCCAGCGAGGCCAAGCGCCTGCTGGACCTGCGGCTGGCCCAGCGGCCCACGGCCACCTTCGTGATCATGGCGACGCCGGCCACGGTGCGGGCCATGGTCTATCCCAGGCAGCTGGCCACGCTCTATGGCGCGACCCTCAAGGAGGGCGCCCCCAAGGTATTCACCCAGGCCCGGTGGTACCGCGCCAAGGGCGCCACCCTCGACAGCCTGGTCCAGAAGAACGAGATCGACCTGCCCGGCGGTCGGCACATCGATGTGGTCCAGTTCGCCCCGGCCAACTGGGTGGAGCTCATCGAGCATGGGGCCGACCCGGCCCTGAAGCAGGCGGCGGTGAAGCGGGACCTGGGCCTGCTGGCCAAGGAGCTGGGCAAGGGCACCCAGCCCGATGTGGTGGGCTACTTCTGCACCCACTACCCCATCTTCGACGCCAACATTCGCATCGAGGTGGCCGCCCAGCTGCCGGGCCCCCGGGAGACCAGCTACATCGCCCAGGGCGCGCTCATGGCCCGGATCTTCCAGGGCATGGCCGAAGCCCGCCTGAAGGGGCACCTGCGCACGGCGCCCCTTGCACCGGGGCAGCTGCAGACCCTGGTCACGGCCGCCCGGGCCAACATCACCATCAGCGGCCGGAACGGCCCCGTCACCCGCCAGCTGGCAGCCACCATGTTCCCCAACGATCCGGCCCCGGTGGTCACGGAAGAGGACCTGGGTCGCCTCACACCCGCGGGGGCAGTGGCTCCGAAGTAGGTCCCGGCGATCGGCCAAGCTTAGCCACAGCCACTTAAGGGCAAAAAGCGAGGCCACAGATTACACAGATTTCACAGATTGCGCGCCGACCCACTTCCCGCATGGACCCGCCGAAGGCGGCTTCCGGCGGTGCCGGAAGTCAGCCAGGGGCGCCGCTGCCGCGCTTCTTGGGGGGCGCGGCCGCGGCACCCCTGGCTGGAGCCCATGCTTGATGGATAAAAGGCCCTATCCCCGCTATCCCCGTCCATCCCCGGCTAAGGCCCTTTTCTCTATCCGTGGAATCTGTGAAATCGGGGGCTCAGCCCTTCTTGTCCGCCAGCAGGCGGACGCCCAGGCCTGGTGTGCTGGGTAGGATGAGCTTGCCTTTGTTTACCGTCACCCCGGAGTAGGGGTCGTTGCCGATGAGCAGGTGGCCGTCGAGGTCTGCGTAGTCCACCAGGGGCGACAGGTGGGCCGCGGCGGTGATGGTGCAGGAGCTCGAGACCATGCACCCGATCATGACCTTCATGCCCAGGGCCCGGGCCACATGAATCTGGCGCTGGGCTTCGATGAGGCCGCCGCACTTGTCGAGCTTGACCACGATGCCGTCGAAGGCCTCGCGCAGCTTGGGGATGTCCTCGGCGGAGTGGCAGGCCTCGTCCGCAAAGATGGGCATGTGCACCCGGGCGCGGACCCAGCGGGCCTCCTCGAGCATGTGGGCGGGCAGGGGCTGCTCGATGAGCTGCACGCCCTGGGACTCCAGCCAGTTGATCTTGCGGACAGCCTCTTCCTTGTTGGTCCAGCCTTCGTTGGCGTCCACCCGGAGCGGCTTCTTGGTGACGCTGCGCACGGCATCGATGGTGGCCTCGTCCGTGGCCAGGCCCACCTTCACCTTCAGGACGGGGAAGGCCTCGGCCTCGCGCACCTTCTGGCGGGTGAGCTCCGGCGTGTCGATGCCGATGGACATGTTGGTGACTGCGGCATCGGCAGGGTCCAGCCCAAAGAGGCGGTAGATGGGCACGCCCATGCGCTTGCCCAGCCAGTCCAGCAGGGCCAGGTCCACGGCTGCCAGGGCTGCGCGCTGGCCCGGCAGGCGGCGGTCCAGATCCTTCAGCAGCTTCTCGTAGCTCCAGGGATCCGCAGCGGTGATGAGGGGCAGCAGGGCTTCCAGGGCCTTCTGGCCGCCCAGGGCGCTCTGTTGGTAGCGGACGATGCCCGCCCCCTCGCCGTAGCCCGTGATGCCGTCCCGGCGGTAATGGGTGTGCAGGGTGTCCCGGGTGGCGCTGGAGGACATGGTGGTGGTCCAGGTGTGGCGCAGCTCCAGGCGCCGAACCTGGGTGGTGAAGGAGGCCGTGGTGGCCGCAGGTGCGGCCGCAGGGGCTACCTCTCGTCCGGTCAGGGCGAGGCCCGCCGTGGTGGCTGCCAGGGTCTGGAGCAGTTCGCGCCGGTTCACTTGAGCCTCCGCATGGCCACCAGCAGTTTGGACCAGCTGGGGTCATTCAGCTCGGTGATCTGGACGCGGGGGTGAAACTGGGGCGCGTCGTGGATGAAGGTGCCCTTGCCCAGGTAGATGCCGGTGTGGGTGATGCGGGCGGGCTCCTTGCCGAAGAAGAGCAGGTCCCCCGGCTGCAGCAGCTCTCGCTCGGCGACCGGGACGAGGCCGGACCAGGCGGCCTGGATGCGGGAGTCCCGGGGCATGATGATGCCGCGGCTCCGCAGGATGGTCTGGGTGAAGCCGGAGCAGTCAAAGCCGAAAGAAGACGCGCCGCCCCAGGTGTAGGTGACTCCCAGGAAGCGCCGGGCCAAGTCCAGCGATGCCTCCAGGCTCAGGGGCTTCAGGTCTGTACGCACATCGCCGGTCTGGATCCAGACCCGGCGGTCGTCCGGCAGGCGCACTTCGAGCCAGCGCGGGGTGTCCTTGCCGCCGTTGACCCGCTCCAGGCGCACGTCGTAGGGCAGCACCAGGGTGGGGGCGTGGCGGGTGGTGTCGGGCTCCAGGTAGACATTGGCAGCGAGGGCATCCACCGCCACGATCCGGCCGGGTTCGGTGGAAGCGGGGTAGCGCTCGGTGTCCTTCAGGCCCCGGAGGGTGGCCTGTGGCACCCAGCCTAGGTAGGCATCATCGGTCTGCACCTTGACCCAGCCGTCCTTGTGGTCCTGCTCCAGCAGGCGGGCGCCATAGGTGGTCTGGGAGACCACATCGGCGTCCTCTCGGGGGCCGGAGAGCATGTTGATGACGGGCCGGAGGGCCACATGGGCCGGGGGCTCGACAGCCCAGGCGGGCTGACCGGCGATGAAGGCCAGGCAGGCGAGGAGCAGGGCGGGGGCGAAGCGGAAACGCATGGGGGTTCTCCCAGCCCCATTCTCCCGGCCCCGCCGGGATTCCGCTAATCTTTTGCCATGTCGCAGGATCACCCGCAGGCCCGTGAGAGCACCCCAGGCCAGGCCGGGGAAGGCCCTCTGGTCGCACGGGTGGACCTGAGCCAGCTAATCGCCAACATGCACTGCCTGCAGGGCGCGGCCCCTGGCCTGGGGATGCTGGCGGTGGTCAAGGCCGATGCCTATGGCCATGGGGCGATCCCCGTGGCCCGGGCCCTCGTCGCCGCCGGTGCGGAAGGCCTCTGTGTGGCCACGCTGGTAGAGGCCCTGGAGCTGCGGCAGCACGGCCTCCTGGCCCCCATCCTGGTGTTCGGGGACCGGCGTCCCGAGTCCGTCCCCATCGCCGCAGCCCAGCGCATCGACCTGGCGGTGGTCTCGGCAGACCACCTGCGGGACCTGCTGCCCTTGGTGGCCCAGCACCCGGTGGGCCTGCACCTCAAGCTCGACACGGGCATGGGCAACACCGGCTTCCAGGTGGCCGAGCTGGGTGCCACCATGGGCGACCTCCAGGCCCTGCGCCCCCACCTCCGCGGCGTCATGAGCCACTTCAGCGATGCGGAGGCCCCGGATGGCAAGTCAGCGGCCCTCCAGCGCCAGACCTTCCAGGCGGGGCTGGCGCGGCTCCGGGAGGCGGGCCTTGCGCCGCCCATGGTGCACCACGCCAACAGCGCCGGCTGCCTGCGGGGCTTCACCCAGGGCGACACCCATGTGCGCTGTGGCATCGGGCTCTATGGCCTGTTGGACATCCCCGCCGCAGCACCTGCAGGCCTACGGCCGATCCTGGAACTCTCCGCCGAGGTCACCCGGGCCGTGCGCGTCCCCGCTGGTACTGCGGTGGGCTATGGCAGCACCTGGGTGGCGCCCCACCCCGTGACCCTCGCCACCCTGGCCTGTGGCTACGCCGATGGCTTCCCTCGGGCCCTCTCCAACCGCGCCTGGGCGGGCTTCCCAGGCGGTCCCTATCCGCTGGTGGGCACGGTCTCCATGGATGTGGTGGTGGCAGTGCTCCCGGAGGATTCGCCCATCCGGGCCGGGGACCGCATGACCCTCCTGAGCCGCCACCTGGAGGATCCCCACTCCGTCCAACAGACCGCCCGCCGGCTCGGCACCATCGGCTATGAAGTGACCTGCGCCCTCCACCGGCGCGTCACCCGCCAGTACCTCTGAAGGGACGCTCACCCATGTTCACCCGTGCCACCAAGCTTGCCTGCCTGCTCCTGGTGGGGGCCCTCGCCACCTGGGCCCAGGCACCGACGGAGCGCCCCCTGGCGCAGCTCATCGCCGAGGCCCGGACCGCCGTGCCGCCTGTCCAGCCCAAGACCCGGCTGGTACCGAACCTGGTGGATGTCACCACCCTCGACCCCGGCATCAAGCTGGAGATCGGCTACGCCACGGCGGACAACTTCCTCCATGCCCCGGTCTACAACGAGGCCAAGGCCTTCCTCCAGCGGCCGGTGGCCGAGGCCCTGGTGCGGGTCAGCCGCGCCCTGCGGGCCTCCGGTTATGGCCTGCGCATCCACGACGCCTACCGCCCCTGGTGGGTCACCAAGGTGTTCTGGGAGGCCACGGCCGTGGCCAACCGGGAGTTCGTCGCGGATCCCGCCAAGGGCTCGGTCCACAACCGGGGTTGTGCGGTGGACCTGGACCTGGTGCACCTGGCCACGGGGCTGCCCGCCACCATGCCCAGTGGCTACGACGAGATGACCCCGCGCTCCTACGCTGACTACGCCGGCGGTGACCCGGTGGCCCGGCAGCACCGCGACCTGCTCCGTGCCGCCATGGAGGCCGAGGGCTTCAAGGTGCTGAAGGAGGAGTGGTGGCACTACGACCATTTCTCCAGCGTTGACTACCCCATCCTGAACATCCCCTTCGAGGCCATCCGAGACCGCTCTGCGGAGCTGGCCCGCACTGGGCAGCTGCTGCTGGTCACGACCGCCGGCTGGAATGACGCTCAGGCCCGCCTGCAGCGGTTCGAGCGCAAGAACGGCGCCTTCGTGGCCGTGGGGCCCCCGCAGTCTGTCTGGGTTGGCAAAGGCGGCCTGGCCTGGCGCACCGATGAGGGTGCGCCACCGCCACCGGTGGCCGGCCCCCTCAAGCGCGAGGGGGATGGCCGCGCCCCCGCCGGCATCCTCAGCTTCGGCGACATGTGGGGCTATGCGCCCAGCGCCCCGGCCGGGGTGCGCTTCCCCTACCGCATGTCCACAGACTGCGACCGCTGTGTGGATGACCCGGACCACTCCGACTACAACAAAATTATCCACCTCCCCACCGCCAAGGCCCCGGTGACCTGGCGCTCCGCCGAGTACCTGCGCATGGAGACGGAGCACTACCGGAACCTGCTGGTGATCCACTACAACGATCTGCGGCCCGTGAAGGGCGCGGGCAGCTGCATCTTCCTGCACGTGGCGCCCCCGCCCGGCGGTGGCACCGCGGGCTGCACAGCCCTGCCTGCCGAGGACCTGGTGGACCTGTTGCGCTGGCTGGATCCGGCCCAGAACCCTCTGCTGATCCAGCTGCCCGAGTCGGCCCTGGAACCAGCCCGGGCGGCCTGGAACCTGCCATCCGTCCTGCTGCCTCCTGCCCGCTGAGTCCGACGCGGCCCGCTGGTCATGCCATCCTGTCCCCGTTGAATCCCCTCTTTTGCCAGGAGCCCACCGTGTCCTTCCGCCGCCTCAGCCTTGCCCTGCTGCTCCTCGCTCCCGGCCTCCTGGCCCAGACCGCCCAGCCCACCCTGCACGAGGCCCTGCTGGCTGCCCGAGCGGATCGGGTCGGGACCGCCGGCGCCGAGGCCGCCTTCCGGCGCCTCGCGGATGCTCACGGCACGCCGCTCTACATCTACGACCAAGCCCACATCCAGGGCCAGGCCGCAGCGCTAAAGGCCGCCTTCGCGCCGCGCTTCCCCAAGCTGCGGATCCTGTACGCCCTCAAGGCCAACACCAACCCGGCTGTTATTGGCCTGCTCCGGGCCGAGGGCCTGGGTGCCGAGGTGGTCTCCGTCGGCGAGATCGAGACGGCGCTGCAGGTGGGCTACAAGGGCTCGGAGATCATGTTTACCTCGTCCTCCAAGGGGCCGGCTGAGCTGCGCCGGGCCATCAGCCTGGGCACCGTCCTCAACGTGGACTCCATGGATGAGCTGAGCCAGATCCAGGTCGAAGCCCGCCGCCAGAAGAAGCAGGCCCGCATCAGCTTCCGCATCAACCCCGGGGTGGATCCCCACACCATCCACCAGATCAACACCGGCATCGCCGAGTCCAAGTTCGGCCTGCACCTCCAGGGCGGCATCGCCTTCAAGGCCTACGAGACCGCCAAGGGCATGCCCGAAGTCCGCATCGAGGGGGCCCATTGCCACATCGGCTCCCAGATCACCGAGACCGAAGGCTACCTGCTCACCGCCCGCAAGATGCTGGCCTTCGTCAAGGAGCTGAAGGACAAGCTCGACATCCGTCTGGGCTTCCTGGATCTGGGCGGCGGCCTGGGCATTCCCTACCGCGACGGCCAGGTGGTGATGACCCCCGAGGAGCTGGCCGCGGCCCTGGCACCCGTGTGGAAGGAGGGCGTGGCCGCCGCAGGCTATGAGCCCACCCTCTGGCTGGAGCCCGGCCGCTTCTTCGTGGGCGGGGCAGGGACCCTGCTGGTGCGGGTGAACACCGTGAAGACCACGCCCCTGAAGACCTTCGTCAATGTGGACGCCGGCTTCAACACCCTCATGCGCCCCGCCATGTACCAGGCCTACCACCGAGTGCGGGTCGTCGGCCGCACCGCCGATCCCCTCACGGTGGACATCGCAGGGGACGTCTGTGAGACCGGGGACATCCTGGCGGAAGGTCGCCTGCTGCCCAAGGCCAAGGCGGGCGATCTGGTGGTGATCCTGGATGCGGGTGCCTATGGGTTCTCCATGTCCAGCGAGTACAACGCTCGGCCCCTGGCGGCCGAGGTGCTGGTGAAGGGCGACACCGCCAAGGTCATCCGCCGCCGGGGCCAGTTCAAGGACCTGTTCCGCGCCGCGCCGGCTCCCGCCCCCGCCAGCAAGTAGCCATGGTCCTGCTTCCCTGTCTGCCCTCGCGCCGCCTCTGGGCTGCGGGCCTGGCCCTGCTGCTGGCCTCGGCCTGCCAGGCCCCACGCAACGCCCTGGCGGCCTGGGAGCCCTCGCCCAACTTCAACGCTCGACGGCCGCAGATGGTGGTCATCCACCACACGGCGGAGAGCACGTTCGAAGGGGCCCTGGCGATCCTCAAGACCCAGAACAGCGGCGGGCCCGTCAGCTCCCACTACCTCATCGGGCGGGACGGGCGCTTGGCGCAGCTGGTGTCCGATGACCATCGGGCCTATCACGCCGGGGGTGGCTCCTGGGGACCCTTCCGGGACCTCAACTCCATCTCCATCGGCATCGAGCTGGACAACAACGGCTACGAGCCCTTCGCCCAGCCTCAGATTGATGCGCTGCTGATCCTGCTGGAGGACCTCACCCGCCGCTTCAGCATTCCCCGCACCAATGTGATGGGCCATGCGGATGTGGACCCGGTGCGCAAGCAGGATCCCAACGGCGCCTTCCCCTGGAAGCTGCTGGCGGAGCGGGGCTACGGCCTCTGGCCCGACGAGGTGCTGGTGGACCCTCCCGCCGGCTTCGATCCCTGGCTGGCCCTGAAGGTGATCGGGTACTCGCTCAAAGACCCTGCCGCCACGGTGCGGGCCTTCCATCTGCACTACAAGGGGACTCGGGAGCCCGCCGCCCTGGATGACCAGGACGCCCGGATTCTGTGCAACCTCCAGGCGAAGCAGATGGCCGAAGGACGGCCCCGGTAGGTCTCAGCTGTGGGTCGCCGGGCGCAGTGGTCCCCGGGTCTTGCGCATGAGGGTCTCGGAATGCCCGGCCACCAGGTAGTCCGGGAGGTCGCCAACAACCACATAGCCCAGCCGCTCGTAGAGGCGCCGGGCACCCGGGTTGAAGGACGACACACAGAGGAACACGTTGGGGTGGTCTCGGAAGATGCGCTCCTCTGCGAAGGCCACCAGGGCCGAGCCGAGGCCCCGGCCGCGGCAGTCCGGCGCCAGGCAGATGGCCTGGAGGTAGCCCACGAATGGCCCCTGGAAGTTCAGGACCAGGAAGCCCACAAGGCGCTCGCCCAGGGTCGCAATGTAGCGCTCCCGGTGCGGGAACTGGAAGTACCGCAGCGACTCGATCGGGCCTTGGCCGAGGGTCAGCCAGGGCTCCGAGGACGCCATGAGGTCGGCACAGGCCCCGAGGTCGCTGGCGGTGATGAGGGAGCGGATGACGAGGTTATCCATGGGGGGCTCAGCGGGGTTTGAGGCCGACGGCCCGGGCAGTGAGGGTGCCGATCTCGGTGTTCAGGTCGCGCGTGTCCCCCTTGCCATCGGGGTGCAGGCGGGTGGTCAGCAGGATGAAGAAGCTATCAGTGCTTGGATCAATCCAGAGGGCGGTGCCAGTGAAGCCGGTGTGGCCAAAGGAGCCCAGCGGATAGAGGGTGCCCCGGGGGCGGCTGTAGCGCGAGTCGATGTCCCAGCCCAGTCCCCGGCGATCGGTGACCATGCTGGGGGTCTGCACGGACTGCATCAGGCGCAGGGTCTCTGGCTTCAGGAGGGGCCCGCCATGCAGCATGAACCGGGCGTACTTCGCCAGGTCCGCGGCCGTGGTAAAGAGGCCCGCATGACCTGCCACGCCGCCCATGCGGCGGGAGGTGGGGTCGTGCACCACCCCCCGCAGCATCACCCCCGCGGCGTCCCGCTCGGTGGGCGCGATGCGCGCCGCCAGGGCTGCGGCAGGCCGGAAGGTGGAGGCAGCCATATTCAATGGGCGGAACACCTCCTGGGCGGCGAACTGGTCCAGGGGCTGGCCCGAGACCTTCCGGACGATCTCGCCCAGCAGGATGAAGTTCACGTCGCTGTAGCGGAACAGGGTGCCCGGGGCCGGATCCGGAGCGCAGGCTGTGGCCCGGCGGATCCCCTCCGCCTCGCCCTGCCAGTCGGGATTCGCTTCGTCCTTGGGGATGCCTGCCGGCAGGCCCGAGGTATGGGTGAGCAGGTGCTTCACCGTGACCGCCGGATGAGCGAAGGTCGGCAGGTAGGTCTGGACCGGTGCATCGAGGCTGACCTGGCCGCGGTCCACCAGCAGCATCACCGAGGGCAAGGTCGCCACCACCTTGGTGAGGGAGGCCGCATCGAAGACCGTGTCCTGGGTCATGGGCTCCAAGGTCGGCACCAGGGCGCGGTGGCCCTGGGCCCAGTGCACATCCTGACGGCCCAGCCCGCACCAGTAGACCGCCCCTGGGACCGCCTTCCGCTCGATGGCCCGGTCGAGGGCCGCCCGCAGCCCAGCCAGGCCCCTGCCATCGAAGGCCTGGGCCTGGAGCAGCAGGGCAGACAGCAGGAGGAAAAGAACGCGCATGCCTCAGGCTAGCAAGTCCTGGGGGCTTTCCCTAGGCGGGTGAGGCCTAGGTCAGGCTCGCCATGATCTCTGCCAGGACAGCGCGGCTGGGCTTGACGAGGCTCTCGGGGAGGGTGGCCAGGGGCTCGTCCACCAGGTCCAGCAGGTCCGTGAGGGGGGGCTGGCTGGGGTTGATGTAAAGGAGACCCGTGAGGAACTCGCCCTTCTCCATGGACTCGTGGATGGTGCGCATGGCGCCCCAGCGGTCGGTGGGATCGTAGTCCTCGCGGATGGCCTTGATGGCCACCTTGGACCCATCGGGGAAGGTCACAAGCTCGGTCTGGCCCGCGGCGATATCCACGTCTTCCACCTCGGAGTACTGGATGAAGCCCAGGTCATGGAGGGGGAAGTCGTGGTCCTTGACGTGCTTGTAGGAGCGGGTGGAGGCGTCATGGTTGTTGAAGGTGACGCAGGGGCTGATGATGTCCAGCACCACGGTGCCCCGGTAGGCGAAAGCGGACTTGAGGATGGCGCCCAGCTGCTTGGGGTTGCCCGAGAAGCAGCGGGCCACGAAACCACAGCCCAACTCGATGGCCATGGTGCAGGGATCGATGGGGGGCAGCTCGTTGATGGCGCCACTCTTCAGAGAGGAACCCTTGTCGGCGGTGGCGGAGAACTGGCCCTTGGTGAGGCCGTAGACCCCGTTGTCCTCGATGATGTAGATCATGGGGACGTTGCGGCGCACCGCATGGACGAACTGGCCCGTGCCGATGGACATGGAGTCACCGTCGCCGGAGACCCCGATGTTGATCAGCTGCCGGTTGGCCAGACAGGCGCCGGTGGCCATGGCGGGCATGCGGCCGTGGACGCTGTTGAAGCCCCAGCCCTGGTTGATGAAGTAGGCAGGGGTCTTGGACGAGCAGCCGATGCCGGAGAACTTGGCGACCTGGTAGCCCTCGATGCCGGACTCGAATGCGGCATTGATGATCTGGGCGGTGATCGCATCATGGCCGCAGCCGGCACAGAGCGTGGACTTGGAGCCCACGTAGTCCTGCTTGGTGAGGCCGAGGCGGTTGGTGGGGGCGGAGGGGGCGGCGGTGGTCATGGTCGGTTCCTCTCAGCGCTGCTCGAAGGCGTTGATCTGGTCAACGATGGTGCTGGCGTCGATGGCGTGGCCGTTGTAGTGGAGGACGCTCTTGAACTTGGTGCCGTACTCCGGAAAGGCCTCGCGGAAGAGGTTGGCCATCTGGCCGTCGCGGTTCTGCTCCACCACGTAGACCACGCGCTTCTCGGCCACGAAGGCGTCGACCTCGGCGGTGAAGGGCAGGGCCCGCAGGCGCAGGTAGTCAGTTGGGAACCCCGACTCGGCCAGGAGGTCCTGGGCCTCGATGACGGCGGGATCGCTGGAGCCGAAGGCAAGGAGGCCCGTGCTGGAGCCCATGGGGCGGATCACCGGCCCTGGGACGTAGGTCTTGGAAGTCTCGTACTTCCGCTTCAGGCGCTCCATGACCTCGATGTAGTCCTCGGGCTTCTCGGAGTACAGCGCGTAGGCGTTGTGGCCGGAGCCGCGGGTGAAGTAGGCGCCCTTGCCCCCGGCGGTGCCGGGCAGGGTGCGGTAGCAGATGCCATCGCCATCGACGTCTTTGTAGCGACCCCAGTCCTTGAACTCAGCCAGCTGCTGCTGGTTGAGCACCTTGCCGCGATCGTAGGGCTTGTCGGGATAGGCAAAGGGCTTGCTGGACCAGTTCTGCATGCCCAGGTCGAGGTCGGTGACCACGAAGATGGGGGTCTGGAAGCGCTCCGCCAGGTCGAAGGCGTCGTAGGCGAACTGGAAGCACTCCTCCATGTTGCCGGGGTAGAGGTTGATGTGCCGGGTGTCGCCATGGCTGCACTTGGCGCAGAGCTCCACGTCCGACTGCTGGGTGCGGGTGGGCAGGCCGGTGCTGGGGCCTGTGCGGGCCACGTTGAAGAACACGCCAGGGGCTTCCACAAAGTAGCCCAGGCCGATGAACTCGCTCATGAGCGACACGCCGGGGCCGGACGTAGAGGTCATGGAGCGGGCACCAGCCCAGCCGGCTGAGAGCACCACGCCGGCGGAGGCCAGCTCGTCTTCCATCTGCACGATGGCCACGGTGGACTTGCCGGTGACCGGGTCCTTGCGGTGTTCCTCGGCGTACTCGATGAAGGTCTCCACCAGGGTGGACGCCGGGGTGATGGGATACCAGCCCACCACGGTGCAGCCGGCGAAGAGGGCGCCCAGGGCGCAGGCCTCGTTGCCGTCGATGATGATCAGGCCGTCGGTCTTGTTGTCGCGCACCACGCGGACCCCAAGCTGGTCCTCCAGGTGCTCCATGGCCCAGTCGTAGCCGGCGGTGGCTGCCGTCTGGTTCATCTCGATGGCCTTGGCCTTGCCCTTCAGCTGCTTGGCGATGGCCTTGCGGACTTCCTCCATGTCCACGCCCAGCACGCGGGAGGCCACGCCGACGTAGATCATGTTTTTGACCAGCTTGTGCAGCTTGGGC
>CAIRQL010000002.1 GCA_903880675.1 uncultured Holophagaceae bacterium
CGATCCGCACCGCGAGGACATCGCCGTCACCGAGGCCAAGAAGCTGGGCATCAAGGTCGTGGGCATCGTGGACACCAACTGCGACCCCGACATGGTGGACTACGTGATCCCCGCCAACGATGACGCGATCCGCTCCATCCTCCTCTTCAGCGAGCGCGTGGCCGACTCCATCCTCGAGGGCCGCCACGCCTTCCAGGACAAGGGCGAGACCGACGACATGAAGCAGATGATGGCCGAGAAAATGGAAGTCGAAGGTTAGGAGACGACATGGCTTACACCGCACTGGACGTTAAGGCGCTGAGGGACAAGACCGGCCTCGGCATGATGGACTGCAAGAAGGCCCTGGAAGAGAACAACGGGGACATGGAGCAGGCCAACGAGTGGCTCCGCAAGAAGGGCCTGGCAGCCTCCGCCAAGAAGGCCGACCGCATCGCTGCCGAAGGCATCGTTGAGGCCTACATCCACCCCGGCGGCCGCGTCGGCGTGCTGGTCGAGGTGAACTCGGAGACCGACTTTGTGGCCCGCACCGAGGGCTTCCAGCGCATGGTCAAGGAGATCGCGATGCACATCGCGGCCGCCGACCCCGCGCCCCGCTTCGTCACCAAGGAAGAGATCACCCCGGAATTCCTCGAGACCGAGAAGCGCATTGCCACTGAGCAGGCCCTGGCCACCGGCAAGCCGGCCAACATCGTCGAGCGCATCGTCGAGGGCAAGATGAACAGCATCTTCAAGGAGGTCTGCCTCCTCGAGCAGCCGTTCATCATGAACCCCGACCTCACGGTCCAGCAGTACCTGTCCTCGAAGACCGCGGAGATCGGCGAGAAGCTCAGCATCCGCCGCTTCACGAAGTACATCATGGGCGAGGGCCTGGAGAAGCGCAGCGAGAACTTCGCCGCGGAAGTTGCCGCCGCTAAGTAGCTTTCTCATTGCTACAAAAAGGGCGGCCGTTTCGGCCGCCCTTTTTGTAGTCTGGAACGACATCCTCTGGATCAAAAGCCGGGAGTCACCATGAAATACAAGCGCATCCTCCTCAAGCTCTCGGGCGAGGCCCTCATGGGCGACCAGAAGAACGGCATCGATCCCGCCGTCGTCTCCATGATCGCTGACCAGGTGAAGGCCATCCGGGAGTCCGGCGTGGAGGTCAGCCTCGTCATCGGCGGCGGCAACATCTTCCGCGGCGTGGCGGGCGCCACCAAGGGCATGGACCGCACCACGGCCGACCACATGGGCATGCTGGCCACCATGATCAACGCCCTGGCCCTCCAGGACGCCCTGGAGCACAAGGGCGTCTTCACCCGGACCCTGTCGGGCCTGGAGATGCCGCGCGTCACTGAGACCTACATCCGCCGCCGCGCCATCCGCCACCTGGAAAAGGGCCGGGTGGTGATCTTCGGCGCCGGCACGGGGAACCCCTACTTCAGCACAGACACCGCCGCCGCCCTGCGCGCCAACGAGGTCTGCGCCGAGGTGGTCATGAAGGCCACCAACGTGGACGGCATCTACTCCGCCGACCCCAAGCTGGACCCCACGGCCACCCGCTTTGACCGCATCAGCTTCCAGGAGGTCCTGGAGAAGGGTCTGCGGGTCATGGACGCCGCCGCCATCGCCCTGTGCATGGAAAACAAGATGCCCATCCTGGTCTTCGACATGAACAAGCCGGGCAACCTGCTGGCTGCTGTGCGGGGCGAGGCCGTGGGCACCATGGTCGGCTAAGCGGAGCCTGCGTTCCGGCCGGGCCCTCCTTCCGTCACACTGGAACCATGGACCCCCTCAAGGGCCTCCCCGAGGCCACCGTCATTCGGGACCCGGCCGCGCTGGAGCCCTGGCTCCGGGATGAGTCCCATGTGCGCGGCGTGCCCCCCCTGGCGGTGGTCAAGCCCCACGGCCCGGCGGCCCTGCGGGAGCTGGTAAAGCGGGCCAAGGGCGAGGGCTTCGGCCTGGTCCCCCGGGGCGCCGGTACCGGCAAGGCTGGGGGCTGTGTGCCCACCCACCGCACCGTGGTGGTGGACCTCTCGGAGTGGCCCGGCGCCATCGCCGTCTCCCCTCGGGACCTCTGCCTCAGCGCCCCGGCCAGTGCGCCGCTGCGGGAGGTGAAGGCCGCTGCCGAGGCCGTCGGCCTGTTCTATCCACCGGACCCCAACTCCTGGGAGAGCTGCGCCCTGGGCGGCACCCTGGCCACCAATGCGGGCGGGCCCAACGCCTGCAAGTACGGCATGACCCGCCACTGGGTGCTGGCTGTGGACGCCCTCATGGACGACGGCGGCATCCACCGCTTTGGCATGGACGGGGTGAAGGCCAATGCCGGTCCCAACCTGGCGCAGCTGCTGGTGGGCAGCGAGGGCATCTACGGCTTCCTGGTGGGGGCCTCCCTGCGCCTCATGCCCCAGCCCCGGGAGCACACCACCCTGCTGCTGCCGGCCCGTCGCTGGGAGGATCTGCTGGAGCTACCGGGGCGCCTGGGCGCAGCGGGCTTCCTGCCCAGCGCCTTTGAGTTCTTCGACCCGGCGGTGCTGGCGGAGCTCCGGGCCCACGGCCCCGAAGCGGCCCGGCGCCTCCCCGGCGAGGCCCTGGCCATCCTGGAGTTCGACGAGCGGGGCTGCAGCGCCGAGCCCTTCCTGGCGGACCTCCTGGACCTCCTGGGGCCCCTCGCGGACGGCCTGGAGGTGGCCTCCGAGGGTCGCCAGCGGGACAACATCTGGGCCCTGCGCCGCCTCACCAGCGCCTTCCTCAAGGAGCGCCACCCGGAGAAGGTGAGCGAGGACATCGTGGTGCCCCGCAGCCGCCTGCCGGAGTTCTTCGCTGGCCTGGAGCGCCTGGCCATCCCCGCCGTGACCTACGGCCACCTGGGGGACGGGAACCTCCACGTGAACCTGCTGGCGGCCGGAGCCACCGACCCCGAGGCCCTGGAGGCCCAGCTGCTGGCCCTCTTCCGCCTGGCCCTGAGCCTGGGGGGCGCCCTCAGCGGCGAGCACGGCATCGGCCTGGCCAAGCGGGACGCCTTCCTGGCCCTCACCGACCCCGCCCAGCTCCAGACCCTGCGCGCCATCAAGAAAGCCCTCGACCCCGCCAACATCTTCAACCCGGGCAAGGTCATCTGAACCGCTATCCTGGGAGCACTTCCTGGAGCTGCTGTGGTCGCCTCTCGCTCGCTGATTCTTGGCCACCGCGGCCTGTCCTCTTCGCACCTGGAGAACTCCCTGGAGGCCTTCAGCGCGGCGCTGGCGGCGGGCATGGACGGCTTTGAGCTGGATGTGCAGCCCACCCGGGACGGTGTCAGCGTGATCCTGCACGACGAGGACCTGCACCGCACGGCCAACGGCGGTGGCATCCTGCGGCAGATGAAGGTCGCGGAGCTGCCAGCCCTCAAGAACGGTGAACCCCTGCCCCGCCTGGCAGACGCCCTGGACCTGCCCGCCCGCCTCATCAACGTGGAGCTGAAGGGCGAGCCCGGCTGGCAGCAGGCCCTGGCCACGGTGGAGGCCGCCGAGGCCCTGGACCGGGTGCTCTTCAGCAGCTTCGAGCACAGCGAGGTCCTGCAGCTGTGGGCCGCCTGCCTCACCGCCCGCTGCGGCTTCCTGTGGGAGACGGACGAAGCTTTGGACCTGAGCGCCGAGGAGCTGGCCGACCTGCCCGAGGCCCTCTGGCTGCACCCGCCCCTCAAGGCCGTGCTGGCCCGCCCTGGGCTGTGGGCGCCCTACGCCGACCGCCTCGCCCTCTGGGGCATGAAGACCCCCGCCGAAGCCGCCGGCCTGCCCTTCACGCCCGCCGTGCTCATCGTGGATGGGCTCTGAGCCGGCGTCCCTGAACCCCGTCGGAGACCAGCCATGAGATCCCTCCCCCGCCCCCTGGGTATCTGGCTGCTCCTCGTCCTGGCCACGGCCTCGGTGCTCTGGCTGCAGGCCCCGCCCGCGCCGATCCCCGCCAGTGCGCCTGCCGAGGTGTTTTCCGCCGAGCGGGCCCTGGTCCAGGTACGGGCCGTCGCCCGGGCACCCCATCCGCTGGGCTCGGCGGAACATGACCGGGTGCGGGACCACCTGGTGGCCGCCCTCCAGCAGCTGGGCTTCAGCACCCGCATCCAGAAGGACGTGGTGCACGGCTCGCAAGGCCGGGGAAGGCTGGTGCTGGCCACGGTGGAGAACATCATCGCCGAGCGGCCGGGCACCAACCCCACAGGGACCCTCTTGCTGGCGGCCCACTACGACACCCATGGGACCGGGCCGGGGGCAGCCGATGATGGCGCGGGCGTGGCGACGCTGCTGGAGGCCGCCCGGGCCCTGGGCACGGGCCGGAACACCCTCCGCATCCTCATCACCGATGCCGAGGAGGTGGGCTTGCTGGGTGCCCGAGCCTATGTTGGAAGCCTCGAGCAGCGAACCCCCACCCTGGTGCTCAACCTGGAGGCTCGGGGTGGTGGTGGCCCGGTCTTCATGTTCGAGACCAGCGATCGCAACCTGCCGCTGATCCGCGCCTTCGCCACCGCCGCACCCTCGCCCCACGCCTCCTCGCTGACCTATGCGCTGTACAAGCTGCTCCCCAACGACACGGACCTCACCGTGTTCAAGAAGGCCGGCATGGCGGGCCTCAACTTCGCCTTCGTGGACCGCTGGTCCCACTACCACACGGCCCTCGACACGCCGGAGGGCCTCGACCTGCGCAGCCTCCAGCAGGAGGGCGCCACCGTGCTGGCCCTTGGCCGGCACTTCCTCGCCGCCGACCTCGCCACCCTCACGCAGGGCACCGGCGACGCCATCTACTTCGACCTTCTGGGCCGGGTCCTGCTCTGGTATCCCGCCACCCTGGTCTGGCCCCTGACCCTGCTGGCCCTGGCGGCCTTCGGCGCCCTGCTCTGGTGCTGCCGGCGGGACGTGGGCCTGCTGAAGGGCTTCTTCTTGGGCTTGGCTCTGAGCCTCGGCACCCTGGTGCTGGGCGCCCTGGTGGGCTGGGGCCTGGGTCGCCTGGCCGACCCCTTCCGCCAGGGGGTGCCCAACCACGATCCCTACGGCATCACCTGGTTCGAGGCGGCCCTGGCGCTCCTGGCGCTGGCGGCGGCGGTGCTGGCCTGGAACCGGGCCCTCCGACGGACCGAGGGCCGGGGCCTGGCCCTGGGCGCCCTGGCCTGGTGGCTGGCGGCCCTGGTGGCCACCACGGCCCTGCTGCCTGCCGCCTCCTACTTCTTCCTCTGGCCCCTGCTGTTCGCCCTGGCGGGACTCTGGTGGGAGCGCCCCTGGCTGGCGGCCCTACCGCTGCTGCTGCTCCTCCCCCCTCTGTGGCACAACCTGGCTCTGCTGCTGGGCTTCAGCCTGCCCCCCTTCCTGGGTGCGCTGGCGGCCTTCGGCCTGGTGCCCCTGCTGCCCCTGCTGCGCCGCGCCCTCCCCGCCCGAGCCTGGCTGCCCCCGGCCCTGCTGGCGGCCATTGGCGTGCTCTGCTTCGCCGTAGGCACCGGGCAGACGGGCCCGCACCTCAGCACCCTCGCCTTCGTCCAGGACGCAGATGCAGGGACGGCTCAGTGGGTGAGCTTCCAGCAGCCCGATGTCTGGACCCGCAGCCTGCTGGGACTGGCCCCGACCCCCACCCGCCTGGGCGGCCGTAGCGCCTTCGCCGGCACCGCCCCGGCCCTGCGCCTGCCCGTCCCTGCGCTGCAGCACACGGGCCGCGAGCTACGGGTCACGCTGCCAAAGAAGGCACTGGCGGTTTCCTTCAGCAGCGATGTGCCGACCGCCCTCAGCCTGGATGGCCGCCCCCTGCCCACCGGCGGCCCCTTGCTCTGGTTTGCCCCAGCGGCGAGCTTCACCCTCACCGTGGACGCGCCGCCCGGTGCCCGCCTCAGCCTGGAGATGATCCTGCCGGGCCTGCCCAC
>CAIRQL010000003.1 GCA_903880675.1 uncultured Holophagaceae bacterium
GCCCTGCTGGTGGTCTACAAGAGCATGTGGTGGCTGCACCTGGCGGCCCTCTACGGCTTTGCCAACTTCCTGCCCTACTCCAAGCACTTCCACGTGTTCACGTCGCGCGTCAACATCTACTTCCGCGAGCTGGAGCCCAACAAGAACCTGAAGCCCATGGACATGGAGGCCGAGCACTTCGGCATCAACAAGATCCAGGACTTCACCTGGAAGCAGATGCTCGACTTCTACACCTGTGTGGAGTGCGGCCGCTGCCTGGAGAACTGCCCCACGACCCTCACCGGCAAGCCCCTTCGTCCCAAGGACTTCGGCAATGACCTGCGGGACTACCTCAAGGCCACCCCCCTGGCGCAGATGGGCCAGGACCAGCCGGCGCCTGCGGACCGACCGCTCATCGGCGGCCCCGTGCCCGAGGGCTCGCACTGGCAGCGGGATGACGAGGCTGCGCCCTGGAGCAAGGAGCAGCTGGAGGGCTGGATCAGCAAGGACACCATCTGGGCCTGCACCAGCTGCGGCTACTGCGAGTGGGCCTGCCCCCTGCAGATCAGCTTCGTGGACAAGCTCGTGGGGATGCGCCGCTTCCTCACCCTGGAAGAGAGCGACTTCCCTGCCGAGGCCCAAGTGGCCTTCAAGGGCATGGAGCGCCAGGGCAACCCCTGGAACCTGGCCCAGGCCGATCGTGGCAAGTGGGCCGAGGGCCTGGAGGTTCCGACCATGGCCGAGAACCCCGAGGCCGAGTACCTGTTCTGGGTGGGCTGTGCCGGTAGCTATGATGCCGCCGGCCAGAAGGTCTCCCAGTCCCTGGTGAAGCTGCTCAAGGCCGCCGGGGTGTCCTTCGCCATCCTCGGCACCGAAGAGAGCTGCACCTGCGAGTCCGCCCGCCGCCTGGGCAACGAGTACCTCTTCCAGACGGCCACGGAGACCAACGTGGAGCTGCTCAAGGGCTACGGCGTGAAGAAGGTCATCACGAACTGCCCGCACTGCCTGAACACGCTGAAGAACGAGTACCCGGACTTCGGCGGCACCTTCGAAGTGGTGCATGGCACCGAGCTGGTGGCAGAGCTCATCGCGACCGGTCGGCTCAAGCTGGACCAGACCGTGGATGTGGACCTCACCTACCACGACCCCTGCTACCTCAGCCGCTACAACGGCCAGGTGGATGCGCCCCGCGCCATCCTCGGGGCCATCCCCGGTGTGAAGCTCACGGAGATGGATAAGCACGGCGAAGCCACCATGTGCTGCGGCGCGGGCGGTGGGCGCTTCTGGCTGGAGGAGCACCTGGGCAAGCGCGTGAACCACGAGCGCTTCGAGCAGGCCATGGAGACCAAGGCGACCACCATCGCCGTGGGCTGCCCCTTCTGCAACGTCATGCTCAACAACGCAGCAGGCGAGACCGGCCGCGAGGGCATCGCCACCACGGACGTGCTCGAGCTGGCCGCCAAGGCCCTGAAGGCCTGAGCACTGTCTTTACCAAACAAGAAGGGGGCGCCAACGGCGCCCCTTTCTTGTTGCCTAAAAAAATAGATTCATCAACCGGATGGGTAGGTTTTTTCAAACCGGATCTGTTGCCATAAATGCTCTGAGGGATCCTGCTACCAAGCACCTAGTCATTTCAGTCTAGGCCGAGCGTGAAGCACATCGCAGTGGCCGCAACCGCAGCCTGCTGCAACTGGCCATCGGCCTGGACCGAGGGCCGATTGGACGCAGGTTTCATGGAGGGACATGATGTTCAGACACTGCCTGCACGTGGGCCTGCTCCTGGTGGCAGGGACCCTGCTCCCGGTAGCCTCGGCCCAGACCGCCACCCAGCTCCCTGCCAACCAGGGTGCCTTCCAGGGCGGCGTGACCGGCACCAAGACCGATGCGGGCACCAGCAACGTGCTGCCTCCCTCCCTCCAGATACCGGCGGGATCCTTCAACATCCCTACCAACAGCAAGCCCAGCCCGATGTTCGGGGCCCAGTCCTACGTCCAGCAGATGCTGCTCTTCGAGGAGTTCGGTCCGGAGCCCTTGAACCCCAACGGCCCGGTGCCGAGCAAGGGTTTTCCCACGCCCACCATGGGCCCACTGCCCGAGCAGAATCCCGCCAGCGTGGCTGCCAGCGTGCCGGCCGGCGCCACTCTGGAAACCTTCCTGGCCCAGCCGGGCATCGCCCCCTGGCCCACGGAGTACGCGAACACCCGGGACCTGAACCCCTGGAAGACGCAGATCGAAGGCTTCCTGGGTCGGCCGCTGAACGCCCCCCCGGCGGAGGGTCGCCCGGCGGGGCCAGGCTGGGCCCACCAGCGCTGGAATGAGTTCCAGCCCTCGGTCTACTTCAAGACCGCCCAGGCCGGAGCCAGGGTCAATGGCGGCTTCCGGGACACCCATCAGATGCACCGCTATCAGACCGGTGAGTTCGGCCTCGGTGGCCTCTACCACAACACCGCCGGCCTCGCGGCTACGGAAGGTTCCACCAAGGGCATTGCGGTGCGCATCCACCCCAGCATGCCCATCCAGGAACACGAGTCCGTGTGGACCTTCGACGGGACGGTGCCGCCCAAGCTGCTCATGGCGCGCTATGGCCAGCCGGTGCTCATGCGGCACTACAACGCCCTGCCCATCGATCCGGCGGCCAATCGGGGCTTCGGGCTGCACACCATCAGCACCCATGAGCACAACGGCCACAACCCCGCCGAGAGCGATGGCTTCACCAACGCCTTCTTCTTCCCCGGGCAGTTCTACGACTACCGCTGGCCCATGCAGCTGGGGGGCTACGACACCCTCAACACCACGGCGACCGACCCGCGAGCCGCTTTCCCCGCGGCACCGGGCGAGACGTTGTTCGTGAACGACCGCACCCCTGGCCTGAAGACTGCGACGGGCAACACCATCCCCATCCGGGGCGACTGGCGCGAGACCATGAGCACCCACTGGTTCCACGACCACATGCTCGACTTCACGGCCCAGAACGTCTACAAGGGCAACGCCGCGATGATGAACTACTACAGTGCCCTGGATCGCGGCAAGGAGGACCTGGAGGACGGCGTCAACCTGCGCCTGCCCAGCGGCACTGCGCTGCCCTGGGGCAACCGGGACTACGACGTCAACCTGCTCATTGCCGACAAGGCCTGGGACAAGGATGGGCAGCTCTGGTTCAACATCTTCAACACCGATGGCTTCCTCGGCGACCGCCTCCTGACCAACTGGCTCTACAACCCCTACTTCAATGTCCGGGCGCGGCGCTATCGGTTCCGCATCCTGAATGGCTCGGTCTCTCGCTACCTCACCCTGGCTCTGGTGCGCCAGGTGGCGGGCACGAGCGGCGAGCTGCAGGGTCCTTCCGGCTCGGGGATCTCCTACAACCGGGTGCCGTTCCACCTGGTGGCCAACGACGGCAACCTGATGGAGTATGCGGTGCCCTTCGACGGCATCGTGGACGTGGCCGGTGACGGCAA
>CAIRQL010000004.1 GCA_903880675.1 uncultured Holophagaceae bacterium
GCAAGCGCAAGCTGATCCATGACCAGGTGGCTGAGGCCGTCCAAGACACTCCTGTCAGCGAAAAGGTGGACTGATGAGCAACCGCATTGTCATTGATCCCGTCACCCGCATCGAGGGTCACCTCCGCATCGAGGCGGTGGTCGAAAACGGCGTCGTGACGGACGCCTACAGTGCCGGCACCATGGTGCGCGGCATCGAGAAGATCCTGAAGGGCCGCGACCCCCGCGATGCCTGGGCCTTCACCGAGCGCGTCTGCGGCGTCTGCACCACGGTGCACGCCCTGGCCAGCGTGCGGTCAGTGGAGGACGCCCTCAGCATCACCGTGCCCAAGAATGCGGAGCTGGTGCGCAACCTCATGTTCTGCGCCCAGTTCGTGCAGGACCACGTGGTGCACTTTTACCACCTGCACGCCCTGGACTGGGTGGACGTGGTGAGCATGCTCAAGGCTGATCCCGTCGCCACCTCCAAGCTGGCGCAGTCCCTCAGCGCCTGGCCCAAGTCCAACCCCGGCCACTTCGCGGCGGTGCAGACCCGTATGAAGAAGTTCGTGGAGAGCGGCCAGCTGGGCATCTTCGCCAACGGCTACTGGGGCCACAAAGCCTACAAGCTGCCCCCGGAAGTGAACCTCCTGGCCGTGTCCCACTACCTGGATGCCCTGGAGTGGCAGAAGGAGCTGGTGAAGATCCACGCCATCTTCGGTGGCAAGAACCCCCACCCCAACTACCTTGTGGGCGGCGTGCCCTGCTCCTTCAACCTCGAGGAAGTGAACGCCATCAACACCGAGCGGCTGAACCATGTGGGCAGCCTCATCAACGACGCCATCGCCTTCGTGGAGCAGGTCTACATCCCGGACCTCCTGGCCATTGCCAGCTTCTACAAGGACTGGGGCGCCATCGGCGGCGGCCTTCCCAACTACCTGGCCTACGGCGACCTGCCCACCAAGGGCTACAACGATCCCAGCTCCTACCTCCTGCCCCGGGGCGCCATCCTCAACCGCAACCTCAACGAGATCCACGAGGTCAACGGCAAGAACCTGAACGAGATCAAGGAGTACATCAACCACAGCTGGTACCAGTACGGCGGTGGCGACGGCGTGGGCCTGCACCCCTTCAAGGGCGAGACCGAGTTCAACTACACGGGCCCCAAGCCGCCCTATGAGCACCTCAACACGGATGGGAAGTACTCCTGGCTGAAGACGCCCCGGTGGAAGGAGAACCCCATGGAAGTGGGACCCCTCTCCCGCATGCTGGTGGCCTATGCCAAGGGCAACACGGATGTGAAGGAGCTGGTGGGCGTGGTGCTGAAGAAGCTCGATGTGCCCATCACCGCTCTGTTCTCGACCCTGGGCCGCACCGCCGCTCGTGGCGTCGAGACCCAGATCGTGGCCCACTGGATGAAGGGCTTCTACGGCGACCTGATTGCCAACCTCAAGGCTGGCGAGACCCGCACCTTCACCAAGGAAAAGTGGGAGCCCGATACCTGGCCCGCCACGGCCGAGGGCGTGGGCATGACCGAGGCGCCCCGCGGTGCCCTGGCCCACTGGGTGAGCATCAAGGATCGGGTCATCGACAACTATCAGCTGGTGGTGCCCACCACCTGGAACGCTTCGCCCCGGGACCCCAAGGGCCAGCGCTCCGCCTACGAGCAGGCTCTCATCGGCACCCCCGTGGCCAACCTCGAGCAGCCGGTGGAGATCCTCCGCACCATCCACTCCTTCGACCCCTGCCTCGCCTGTGCCGTGCACCTCTACGATCCTTCCGGCAAGCACATCCACCAGGTGCAGTTCTACTGAGCGGGAGCTCCCCATGTCCTCGAGACACACCTACCGCCGGCTCTATGTCTGGGAGATGCCGGTCCGGGTCTACCACTGGCTGAATGCGCTGTCCATCAGCGTCCTCGGCGTCACCGGCTTTCTCATCGGGAAGCCCTTCACGGTGAGCCTCGCCCAGGAGGCCTCCGGCCAGTACTGGTTTGGCACGGTGCGCTTCCTGCACTTTGCCGCCGGCTATGTCTTCCTGTTCAACATGCTGGTGCGCACCTACTGGGGCTTCGTGGGCAACCGCTTTGCCGCCTGGGACAAGTTCATCCCCATGAACCGCAAGGCCTGGCAGGACATCGTGGAGGTGCTGCGCATCGACATCCTCCAGACCCGCGGCAGCGGCCACATCCCCCTGGGGCACAATCGCCTGGCGGGGCTCATCTACTTCGTCACCTTCCTGATCTTCATGTTCCAGGGCCTGACGGGCTTCGCCCTCTACGGCCCCATGAGCCACTCGATCTTCGGCAACCTGGCCGCGTGGGTGGTGCCCCTCATGGGCGGCGAGATGGTGGTGCGCCAGTGGCACCACGCCATGCTCTGGTTCTACGTCCTCTTCACGGTGGTCCACGTCTACCTGGTCTTCTATCACGACTACGTGGAAGGCCGCGGCACGACCTCCTCCATGGTCGGCGGCTGGAAGTTCGAACGGGAAGACCTGCTTGAAGATTGACGGTCGCACCTTGGTTCTTGGCATCGGGAATGTCCTCCTCGGCGACGAGGGGGTGGGGGTCGCTGTCATCGACCTCCTCCTGGCCGAGGGCGGCCTGCCTTCCCATGTGGACCTCCTCGACGGCGGGACGGGCAGTCTGGTGCTGCTGGAGCCCATGCGCGAGGCTCGCCGCATGATCCTGATCGACGCCACGGCGGATGGTCAGCCACTGGGCACCGTGCAACGCCTCGAGCCCAGGTTTTCGACCGAATATCCCGTCACCCTCACGGCCCACGACATCGGCCTGCGGGACCTGCTGGACAGCTTCTACCTGCTGGGCGAGGAGCCGGAGGTGGTGCTGTTCGCCGTCTCCATCGGCTGGCCCCAGGACATGCGCTACGGCCTCAGCCCTGAGGTGGCGGCGGCCCTGCCGCAGATCGCCGCAGCCGTCCGCCAGGAATGCATCAGGCCTTGACCGGCCCTCTGTGCGACCCTTGGCTCACTCCCCGGACGTCCCATGACCGTCGATCCCTTCGCTCTGGCCTGCCCCCGCCCCCTGCGCCACGACTCGGTGCAGATGGCCCACGGGGGCGGCGGACGCCTCATGAAGGAGCTCATCGAGGGCCTCTTCCTGCCCATCCTGGGGGCGGATCCAGCGGGCCTCCACGACAGTGCGGTGGTCGAGGCCGGGGGTGCCCGCCTGGCCTTCACCACGGATGGTTTCGTGGTACATCCACGGGTCTTCCCCGGGGGCAATCTGGGGGAGCTGGCGGTCTACGGCACGGTGAATGACCTGGCCATGGCCGGGGCCCAGCCCCTGGCGCTCAGCAGCGCCTTCATCCTGGAGGAGGGCCTGCCCTTCGCCGAGCTAACCCCACTGGTGGCCTCCATGAAGGCCGCCGCCGACCGCTGCGGTGTGCGGCTCGCCACCGGCGACACCAAGGTGGTGGACCGGGGCAAGGCGGACGGCGTCTTTATCACCACTGCCGGCATCGGCCTGATTCCCGCCGGGGTGGAGCTGCACCCGCGCCGGGTGCGCCCGGGGGATGCGGTCCTGGTGAGCGGGGACCTGGGTCGGCATGGCATTGCCGTCATGTCTGTGCGGGAGGGTATCCGGTTCGAGACCCCCGTCACCAGCGACTGCGGACCCGTGCACCACCTGGCGGCGGCCCTCCTGGCTGCCGGGCTCGACGTCCACTGCTTCCGGGACCCCACCCGAGGGGGGCTGGCCTCCGTCCTCAACGAGATCGCAGCTTCGGCTGGGGTGGCCATCGAGGCCGATGAGGCCACCATCCCCGTGGACGAGGCGGTGTCGGCGGCCTGCGAGATCCTGGGTCTGGATCCCCTCTACGTGGCCTGCGAAGGCCGCCTGGTGGCCTTCCTGCCGGAGGCCGAGGCAGAACAAGCACTGGATGTTCTCCGAGCCATTCCCGAGGGGCAGGGCGCTGCCCGCATCGGGCGGGTGATTGAGGGGCCGGCCGGTCGGGTGGGGCTCCGCACGGTCCTGGGGACCTCCCGGCTGCTGGACCTCCTCAGCGGGGAGCAGCTGCCTCGGATCTGTTAGAAGGTCCTAGCGCAGGACCCCGAACATCCTTCTCCAGCCTTCGAAGCGGATGCCGGTCTCCAGGCGCACCAGGGCCCAGCACTCGCCCCGGGGGTCGGCTTCGGGGGCGTGGCGGGTGCCGCGGGTGTGGGCGATCCAGTCCCCGGGTCCCAGGTGGGCCGGGCCATCCTGGAGGCCGCCGCACAGTAGCACAGAGACCTCGGGGCCTTCATGGCCGTGGCTGGGCACCCGCACACCTCCCGGCAGGCGGGCCACACTCAGAGAGGCGCCAGAGCGGGCATCCCGTAGCACCTGGGTGATGCGGCCGCCCCCAAGGTTGGACCAGCGCCACCGAGTCTCGGGGGGCAGGTGGGGCCGGAGGGCTTCGATGGGATCCCCGGCCGCCGGGGTGATGGCCTGTTCCCCACCCTGGGCTTCGCGACAGGAGGGGCAGTGGCCCAGGTGGATGCGCAGGAGAAGGGCCGTGAAGGCATCGCCGCCTGCTTCGAGGGCGCGCCAGGCGGCGGGCTCCGGATGGTGCAGGGGCCCCCGGGGGATGCGTCCTTCGCGGAGGGCGGCCAGCGCGCCGGCCAGTGCACCTTCGGCCCGGTCTTCCGGAGCCCCGTCCCAGGCCCGAGCCACCAGGGCCGGGGTGCGGGCGAAGGTCTGGAGGAACGTGCGGCAGGGAGGACAGATGGTCAGGTGTACCTTCAGACCCAGCCAGTCCAGGGGGCCCAGGGAGCCTTCTTCGTAGTCCGTGAGGAGGGCTGTGACCCGCTCACAGGTGGGGACCAGGACCGTCATCGCACCCCTCCTGTGGGAGCAAACTCTGGCAGCAGGGCTCGGAGCGCCAGGCGGGCCCGGTGCACCCGCTGGCGGACCAGCTCCCGGGTGATGCCCAGGTGGTCCGCGATCTCTTCGGTGTTCCAGCCCTCCAGGTCCCGCAGGACGAAGACGGCCCGCTGGTCGTCGGAGAGCCGATCAAGGCCCGCCCGGACCCGGGACTTCAGTTCTTCCTGCTGAACCATCACCAGCGCCTCCGCGTCCTCGCTCCAGTCGAGGACGATGTCCTCACTCATGTGATGCCCGTCGTCGCCGAAACGTGGCATCAGATCCTCGATGGCATCCTCCCGGCGGCGGACCCGCTTGCGGCGGGCCATGAGGGCCTGGTTGACGCAGATGCGGTACGCCCAGGTGCTGAACTTGCTGGCGCCCTGGAACCCTGGAAGCTCCCGGAAGAGGGTGATGAGGGCGTCCTGGAGGGCGTCCTGGCTCTCGGCTTCGTTGCCCAGGATCCGGTCGATGACCCGGAAGAACATGCCTAGGTGGGGGCGAACCAGGGTCTCAAAGGCAGCGCTGTCCCCCTCGGCGGCGGCACGAAGCAGGGGGGCCTCGGAGCTGACTGGAAGGGGGTCAGGCATCGGCGGGCCTCGGGAGGCGGGGCAGGCGGACGGTGAAGGCGGACCCTAAGCCCAGTCCCCGGCTGGAGGCCCGAACCTCGCCGCCGTGCCGGATGACGATCTCCTTGACCAGGAAGAGGCCCAGGCCCGTGCCCGCCACCTGCCGGGTCATCTCGTCCCCCACGCGGAAGAAGCGGTGGAAGAGGCGGGGCAGGTCCTTGGCAGACAGGCCGTGGCCCAGGTCGCTCACCACGATGAGGACATCCTCGCCGTCCCCATCCAGGGTCACCGTGGTCTCCCGGGGGTCGGCTGCGTATTTGAAAGCGTTGCTGAGCAGGTTCTCGATGACCGTGCCCAGGGCCTTGGGATCGGCGTGGGTCCAGATGGCCTCGGAGCTGAACTCCAGGCGCAGGCCCAGGGCGCCGGCCCCCAGCCGATGGTCCATGGCCTCGCAGACGCCCCGGAGCCAGGGCTCCAGCTCCAGGGGCTCCGGGTGGATCACCAGGTTGCCGGACTCGGCGCGGGCCACATCCAGCAGGTTGCCCACCAGCTCGTTGAGGCGCTCCAGGTCCCGCTCCATGAGGTCCCGGATACGGGCCCGCTGGTCATCTGGCAGGGTGCGGGTGAAGAGGGTCTCGGTCCAGACCTTGAGGGAGGCGATGGGGGTCTTCAGCTCGTGGGTGACGGCGGAGGTGAAGTTGCGCTGCCGCAGCCGCAGGTCCAGCTCCTCCGAGAGCTTCCGGTAGAGCAGCACCAGACCGGAAAGCACCACCACCACCATGAAGGCGCCCTCGGTGACGGCCCGGAAGACCGTGTGCCAGCGCTGGTTCTCAAGCTCGAGGATGGGCTCGGGCCGAAGGGTCAGGTAGGCGGCCCCATCCAGCAGGGCTGGGTCATCCAGTGCGATGGGTGCGGGCACCACGGCCACATGGGGATACCGGCCCTGGATGCGCTTCCGCCGCTGCTCCAGGTCCGGCAGGTTCGGCAAGCGGCCTTCAATGACTCCAGTGCGGGAGGAGGGGTCGGGCCGGGTATGAAGGTGGGAGAGGAGGCTCAGCCCGTCCAGCTGCCAGGCCTCGGCCCGGGTGGCCCGCAGGGCCCGGATGCGGGCCTCCATGAGGCGGGAGGATTCTCGGATCTGGACGTTGAACCACCAGCCCACCTGGACGCACAGCACCACAGACACCGCGAGGAAAATGATGCGCTGAAGCGGGAAGGTGGAGGGGCGGGTCGCCATGCTTCCATCTTGGACGAATTTTCCACCCCTTGGCAGACCGTCTATGCAGGACCATTCTGAAGCCCATGGCGAACTCGGATCGTCCCTCGGGCCCCAAGCCGACCCCTCCCCCGCTCCCGGGCGGCAGCGGCCCCAAGCCGACTGTTCCGGCGCAGGGTGCCCGGCCTCAGGCCGCCGAGACCGTGCTGGAGCTCATGCAGACCCAGCGGCAGCTCACGCAGTCTCTCCAGGAGATCCGGGATCTGCGGGCCCGCCTGAGCCAGCGCTCCCACCAGATGCAGGTGCTTCGCCACGTCTCCGAGATCCTCGCCGCCACCTCCAAGGGAGGGCAGGTGGTGAGTGTGGTGCTGGACGTGCTGGCCCAGGAGTTCCACTGCCGGAGGGCCGTGGTCTGGGTCCTGGAGGACGGCGGGGCCAGCTATGTGCCTCGAGATGGCACGGGCCTCACCCGGGCCGAGTGGTCCAGCCTGCGCCTACCAGCACCCAACCCCTTTCCAGCTACGCCCCTGGTCCTGTTCCAGGGCCAGTGGCTGGACCAGGCCTGCGATGGCCCCTCCCTGGGTCCCCTCCGGGGCGAGGATGGTGCCCAGCTCTACTTCATCCCCTTCGAGAATCAGCTGCTCCTGCTGGGGTTCGCCATCCTGGCCATGCCTGCCGACCGGCGCTGGGAGGAGGAGGAGCTGGACTCCATCACCATCCTGCAGCGACAGACCGCCATCTCCCTCTACAACGCCTGGCTGTTCCACGACCTGTCAGACCAGCGGGACGCCCTCCAGCGCCAGGCTCTCGAACTGGAGCGCGTCAACGACGCCCTCCGGGAAGCGGACCAGCTGAAGAGCGAGTTCCTGGCCCTCACCAGCCACGAGCTGCGCACCCCGCTGACGGGGATCCTTGGCTTCACCCGGCTGGTCATGGATGGCCTCTACGACGATGCCGAGGAAATGCACTCCATGCTCCAGGACAGCTACATCTCGGGCCAGCACCTGCTCGGGCTCCTCAACGACATTCTTGACCTGGCCAAGATCGAGTCCGGCAAGCTGGAGGTCAATCCGGAGCCCCACAGCCTGGCCGCCCTGCTGGACGAGGTGAAACCCATTGCCGAGGCCTATCCTCGCAAGCCGGGTGTGGCCCTGGTGTGGCCCGAGGCCCTGGACCTGCCGGACGTCCATGTGGATCCCCACCGCTTCAAGCAGGTGCTCCTCAACCTGCTGTCCAACGCCCTCAAGTTCACCCGGGAAGGAAGCGTCTCTGTCCAGGTGGAACGCAATCCAGGCACCCTCACCCTCCTCGTGGTGGATACGGGCATCGGGGTCAGTTCCGAGTCCCAGGCCCGCCTGTTCCAGAAGTTCGCCCAGGCGGAGGGTGGGCACAGCCGGGAGTTCGGTGGCACCGGCCTCGGCCTCGTCATCTGCAAGCACCTCATGGGGATGATGGGCGGCTCCATCAGCCTTGCCAGTGAGGGCCTTGGACAGGGCAGCACGCTGAAGGTGACGATGTTGATTGCGTGATCGCAGAGCTCCGCTCCGCGATATGGAACAATGGACTGCCTGCCCGGAGTCCCCGTGTCCTATACCCGCCGCCCCGAGTTTCTGCCCTTCACCCGCCCCATGGTGGGGGAGGAGGAGATCGCGGAGATCATCGACACCATCCACAGCGGCTGGATCACCACGGGGCCCAAGTCGGCGAAGTTCGAGGAGGCCCTGCAGGCCTACAACGGCGTGCCCCACTGCCTGGCCATGAACAGCGCCACCACGGCCCAGGAGATCACCATGCAGGTCCTCGGGCTCCAGCCCGGCGACGAGGTCATTACCACCTCGCTGACCTGGGTGAGCACCCTCAGCACCATCGTCCTCCAGGGGGGCGTGCCGGTGCTGGTGGACATCGATCCCGTGACCCTCAACCTGGATCCCGCCAAGCTCGAAGCCGCCATCACGCCCCGGACCAAGGGCATCATCCCCGTGCACCTCACGGGCCTGCCCTGTCCCATGGAAGCCATCTGGGCCCTGGCGGAGAAGCACGGCCTCTGGGTGGTGGAGGATGCCGCCCAGGCCATGGGCGCCCACTACCGGGGCACCAAGATCGGCGGCAATCCCCGCTCCGTGATGAGCGTCTACAGCTTCCACCCCAACAAGAACATGACCACGGGCGAAGGGGGCGCCATCGCCTTCTTCAACGACGACTATGAAAGCCGCATCAAGCGCCTGCGCTTCCACGGCATCGACCGGGACGCCTGGCAGCGCGTCGCCAAGGAGGGCAGCCCGCACACGGAGGTCTTTGAGCCTGGCCGCAAGGCCAACTTCATGGACCTGCAGGCGGCCATGGGCCTGCACCAGATCCAGAAGCTGGACGGCTTCAACACCCGGCGAGGCGTGCTGTTCCACCGCTACCTGGAGCTGCTGGGGGACCTGGATGAGCTGCTCCTGCCCTGGGCGGGAGACGCCGACCATGGGCACTGCTTCCACCTCTTCGTGCTGCGCATCCACCCCGAGAAGCTGGGTCTGGACCGGGACGCCTTCGTCTCGGCCCTCAAGGAGGAGAACATCGGCACCGGCATCCACTACCGGCCGGCCCATGTGCACCCCTGGTATCGGGACTTCTATGCCGCCCATCCCCAACACCTGCCCAAGGATGGCCTGCCCCACAGCGAGTGGAGCGGCGAACGCCTCCTGAGCCTGCCGCTCTGGCCGGGACTGACCGAGGCGGACCAGGACCAGGTGGTGGCGGCCATTCGGCAGGTCATTGGTCGGAGCCGAGTGGGAAGGTAGGCTCGTCTGGGACGGCCCAATGAACAGTTAACCCAGCCTCTGATCTGGATTAACCAAGGTATTACCCTATGCCGATAGGGGATCGAGGCCGGTCCCAATTTGATCAATATCGTCGTGATCCTCCTGTCGGTGCTGCTGCAGATCGCCGCGGCGGGCTTGGCTCTGCGCCTCAACCGGACCGCGGGCCGACCCCTGGGTTGGATCCTCCTCTCCGGTGCCCTGGTGCTGATGGCCGTTCGGCGGCTCTACGCCCTAGCCACCTTCGCCGGAACCCGCTTCCCGGAAACCCTGGTTTCCAATGAGGCCTTTGGCTTGGTGATCTCAGCCCTGATGCTGGCCGGAGTGATCCTCATTCAGGACGTCTTCCGTACCAAGGCTGACCAGGCGACTGCCCTGGAACTGAGGTCGGCTCAGGTCCGGGAAGAGGCTGACAAGCTGCGGGCGGTCATGGCGGCGGCGCCCGTGCCTCTGCTCATTGCCGAGGACTCCCTCTGCTGGGCCATCCGGGGCAACCCCGCTGCGGACAGCCTCCTGCGCATGTCCACGGGCGCCAACCACTCCTTGACGGCACCCGCCCCCGAGCGGCCGGGCCACTTCCGCTTCCTGCGGGATGGCCAGGAGATCCGTGCAGAGGACCTGCCCCTTCAGCAGGCGGCCCTCCTGGGCATCGAGGTGCGGGACGTGCCCCTGGAGCTGACCTTCGCCGATGGGGAGGTGCGCCACCTCATGTCCTACGCCACCCCCATGCGGAACCAGGATGGGGAGGTCAGCGGGGCCGTCTGCTGCATGGCGGACATCACGGACCTGCGTCGGGTCGAAGCGGCCCTCCGAGAGAGCAAGGGCGAGGTCCGGCGGAGCGCCGATCGCCTGGCTGCGCTGGTTCGCCTCAACCAGGTGGAGAACACCAGCCTCCGGGAGGTGTTGGACTTTGGGCTGGACGAGGCCGTGGCCCTCACGGCGAGTGCCCTCGGGTACCTGTACTTCTACGACGAGTCCCGGGAGGAGTTCACCCTCTTCTCCTGGTCTCGCGGGGCCCTGTTGGCGACTGCACCCGACGACCGACAGCCCTCCTGTTCGCTAAGCGCCACGGGCATCTGGGGCCAGGTGGTGCGCCTCCGGGGTCCGGTCCTCCTGAACGGGGTTGAGACCTGCCATGCCCAGAAGGGGGACTTTCCGGAAGGCCTGGTCCCTCTGCGTCGTTTCCTGAGTGTGCCTGTGTTCCGGGGGTCCCAGATCGTGGCGGCGGTCGGGGTCGGCAACAAGGAGGACGCCTACAGCGAGAAGGATGTCGAGCAGCTGAACCTCTTCATGAGCGGGCTGTGGGCCATCGTGGAGCGCCGCAATGCCGAGGATGCCCTGGCCAAGGCCCGGAAGATGGAGAGCCTGGGCATGCTGGCCGGGGGCATCGCCCACGACTTCAACAACATCTTCCAGGCCATGGTGGTGAACCTGGAGCTGGCGGAGGCCAGCCTGCCCGAGGAGTCCCGGGAGCACACCTACCTCCATCGCCTGAGGTCGGGCCTGGACCGGGCTTCCCGCCTGAGCCGCGACATCCTCCACAGCTCCGGTGGTGACCTGCGCCGGCCCGAGTCCCTGGAGCTGAACCCCATGGTCGCCCAGGTGCTGGAGCAGCTGCGGCTGCCGGTACAGCGGGACTTCGGCCTGGACCTGCCCCGGGTCATGGTGGATCCGCTCCTCCTGGGGCGGGTGGTGGAGGGCTTCGTGTCCAACGCCCATGAGGCCAGCGAGACCTCCAGCGGGACGGTCCGGGTCCGCACCTTCCTGCGGTCGGTGACGCCCCTGGATCTGGGCACCGGGCACTGGCCAGAGCCGGTGGAAGCAGGCCCCTTCGCCGTGATCGAGGTCGCCGACCAGGGGCATGGCATCGATCCCACCGCTCTGCCCCGCATTTTTGATCCCTTCTTCACCACCCGGGGGCTGGGGCGTGGTCTGGGCCTGGCCGCCGCCTTGGGCATCGTGCGCAGCCACCGGGGGGGGATCCAGGTGGAGAGCATCCTCGGCGTGGGCAGCGTGTTCCGCATCCACTTCCCCTGCCCAGAGCTCCCGGAGGTGGTGCCCACGGCAATCACGGAAGGCAGCCGGGGCCGGAACCTGGTCCTCCTGGCAGACGATGAGGCCGAGCTGCGGGAAGTCATGGGGGAGATGCTGGAGTCCTGGTTTGGCCTGCAGGTGGTGGCGGCTGCGGACGGGCAGGAAGCGCTGGAGACCTTTGCCCGGGACCCCCTGGCCTTCGACCTGGTGATCCTGGATGCCAGCATGCCCCGCATGGGTGGCGTGGAGGCCTTCCAGGCCATGCGGGGCATCCGCCCAGGCCTACCCGGGATCCTCTGCAGCGGCTACGCCCTGCCGGTGTCCCGCGAGCGGGCTATCGCCGACGGTTTCGCCGACTTCCTCCGGAAGCCCTTCAGCAGCATGGAGCTGGAGGCCATGCTGGACCGCGTCATGGGCCAGCGCACCGGCCGCTAAGCGGACCTTGAGCTTCAAGGATCTCCACGATATTTCAGTTCGTCTCGCGTATCGGTGCAGCCGATACCGAGAAGCACACGAAGAACTGCCTTAGATAGGGCACGAAGCAAGTCGTCGCACCGACAGGGCATCTGGGCCTGCGGCCCCCGGTCGCGTGCGACCGGCCAAGGGGGCGGCGGCTGGAACGGCTTTTTTGGGGATCTTCCGGGATTTTAGGGAAAGAAATCTCACCGCAGAGAACACAGAGAACGCAGAGGAAAACAGGCAAGGGGTGGCTGAAAAGAAAGGAAGGAACGCGGAGGAAAACCGAGGAGCTGAGGAGAGTGGAGACCGGCCTGGGTGCTTGGGTCGGAAAAGCTTCTTA
>CAIRQL010000005.1 GCA_903880675.1 uncultured Holophagaceae bacterium
CCTCATGGCCCAGCTCTGGCCCCACCTGGGCCGGGCTGCCGTGGTGGGCATCACGGGCTCGCCAGGCGCCGGCAAGAGCACCCTCACCGACCAGCTGGCCCGGACCCTGCGCGCCCAGGGCCAGCGGGTGGGCATCCTGGCTGTGGACCCGACTTCGCCCTTCAGTGGAGGGGCCATCCTGGGGGACCGCATCCGCATGGGCCGCTGCGCCTCGGACCCCGGCATCTTCATCCGCAGCATGGCCACCCGGGGTGCCCTCGGCGGCCTCGCCCGGGCCACCCAGGACGCCATCGACCTCCTGGACGCCGCCGGCTACGACACCGTCATCGTGGAGACCGTGGGCGTGGGCCAGGACGAGGTGGACGTGGTGAGCTGCGTCCAGACCTGCGTGGTGGTCCTGGTGCCGGGCATGGGGGACGAGATCCAGGCCATCAAGGCCGGGATCATGGAGGTGGCCGATCTCTTCGTCATCAACAAGGCGGACCGGGACGGGGCCGACCAGGTGGAGCGGGAGATCGAGAGCATGAAGTCCCTGGCCCACCCCCGGGACTGGGACCCCCCGGTGCTGCGAACCGTGGCCCAGCGGGGCGAGGGTGTGGTGGAGCTGCTCGATCAGATCCGGGAGCACGGCATCTGGCTGCGGGCACACGGTGGCCTGGCCCGCAAGGCCAGGGAGCGGGCGCGCCTGCGCTTCGACTCCCTGCTGGCGGAGGCGGCCTCCCGCCGGGCCCGGGAGAAGGCCGGCCCGGAGCGGGTGGAGGCGGCCCTCCAGGGCATCGCCGATCGGCGGGTGGACCCCTACACGGCGGTGGATGAAATCCTGGACAAACTATAGTCCAGGGGCCCCGACCCGATGAATTGACCATGGGTCAACGCAGTCTCAACAAGGATCAGACGCAAGCCATCCGTATGGCTTTTCAGCGTTTGTGTGAAAACGACGAGTCCGTCCAGATCATCTTTGGCACCTTTCGGGGGGACTTCAAGGTGCTGGCGGACGCCCCGGACCGGGTGATTCTGGCCATGTCCAGCCTGGAGCGTGGCCAGTGGGGCCTGAAACCAGGCACCCGGCTCACCCTCCACCTCCTGGACCGGGGCCTGCCCTTCGAGGCCATCGTGGACTTCGGCGGCCATGGCAGCTATCGCGGCACCGAGGCCGCCCATGTGACCCTGCCCCGCCTCCTGCGGGCGCTGGACACCCACCGGCTGGCGGAGTATGTGCCAGACCGCCCGGTGCCCTGCCCCTTTGCGGACCAGCAGAACAACATCAAGGACGGCTTCGCCACGGCCTTCGGGGAGGACGGCCTGGAGCTGGCTCCTCCCGAGGGCACCCGCATCCTGGGCGATGTGCTGCGCCTGAACGCAACGTCCTCGGTGGAGCTCCGCGCCGCCGTGGGGGAGCCCCTGCCCCTTCCGGTCCGGGTGGCCTACTTCGGGGAGCGGACCTGGGGCCTGCGCATCTCCGACCGCGCCGATCGGACCCAGGTAGGCCGGTATCACCGGTGGCTCCTCGAGGCCATGCACGCCCAGGCCCAGCGAGACCAGTCCCGCTTCAGTCCCGGGGGGCTGGAGTCCCGCCGGCTTTCAGCCTCCCCCGGGGGGGCGGGCGCCGCACGGGCTCTGCCCCTGACCCAGCCCCGCATCCTGGTGGATCGAGACCCCCTGATCCTGGTGCTGGCCGAGGGCGAGGCCTTCCCGGCCCGCCTGGCCGAGGCCGTGGGCCGGAAGTATGGCGTGGCGGCCCTGGACGCAGTGAAGGGTCCCCTTCGCCCCCTGCTGGGGTCCCTGGGGGTGGACGGCGGGGGCTGGGGCCGGGTTCAGCTGGTGGTGATCCACCCGCCCTTGCGCTCCGGGTCACCCCTGGATCGCTGCCGGCAGCTGGTCCGGGACGAGGCCTGCCCTCTGCCGGTGCTCATGGCCACAGCAGGCGAGGGCTTGGACCAGCGGCGGGGGCATGCCCTGGCGGTGGGGGCTGCGGGCCACCTGGTGGTGGACCCCTTCCAGGTGCTCAGCGTGCTCCGAACCCTGGAGCAGGCTCTCCACCCACCTGCCTGAATCTTAGGATCCCCCCCGGGGGGCCGATAACCAGGAAGCCGATTCTTACCAAGGCGGAGCCAACCATGTCCCTGTCCCAGAGCCTCAGCATCCGAGGAAAGCTCCTCTTGATGATCCTCCCGCCCATCCTGGGCTACGCCTTCTTCAACATCCACGACACCTGGGCCATCTACGAGCGGTTGCGGGCCCTGGGCTTGGTCGAGCGCGGGCTGGACCTCTCCCAGGGGCCTTGGCGGGACCTCATCTTCAACATCGTCATCTCCTTCCTGGTGTGGATGCTTACCTTCCTGGTGGTCTACCGCATGAGCCTCTGGATCTCCCGGCCCGCCAAAGCCCTGGCCGATGGTCTGCGGCGCAGCGACCTCACCCTGCAACTGGAAGTGGAAAGCCAGGACGAGATCGGCCAGGCCGCCCAGGCCTTCAACGAGTACAACGCCCGCATCCGCGGCATCTTCCAGAGCGTCACCGGGTCCTCCAGCTCCGTGGCCAGCGGGGCCACCGAGCTGTCCGCCAGCAGCGAGCAGATGGCCGCCACCAGCGCCAGCCTGGCCCGGAACTCCGAAGCCCAGCGGGCCGCCTTCGAGCGCGTGGCCGCCGCCGTCACGGAGCTGTCAGCCTCCATTGAGCAGGTCTCCGGCAACATCCACCGCTCCCAGTCCGAGTCCGAGGCGGCCGTGGCCGCCGTGCGGCGGGGTGCCCAGGCCGGTGGCGAGAGCGCCCATGCCATGGAGGACATCCGGGCCTCCACCTCCCGCA
>CAIRQL010000006.1 GCA_903880675.1 uncultured Holophagaceae bacterium
CGTCGGGCCATCCAGAAGCAGGTCGAGGATCCCCTCGCCGAGCTGATGGTGGGCCAGGAAGACATGCCTTCCGGCGTGGTGAACTTCGATCTGGTGGACGAGAAGCTGGTCCCATCCCTGTCTGATTCCGGAGACGTGGCCGCTGGCCAGGAACCCCAACTGGTCGGAGTGCCTGAATGACGCAGCGAAACATGGTGTGGAACCGGGTCCGCCCCCGGTTGCTATCGGGCGCCCTGCCCTTGTTCCTTGCCGCCGGTGCCTGCCTGCCCCTGGCGGCCCAGGAGATCGAACCCATCGTCGTCATCGAGGTGGTTGGCTCCCAGAAGCAGACCCCGGAGACGGTGATCTTCAAGTCCGGCCTGAAGGTCGGCGACGATCTGCGGAGCATCGACTTCACGGCCATCATCGACAAGCTCTGGGAGACCGGTTCCTTCGACGATATCAAGATGGAGCTCGAGGACGCCAAGGGCGGCAAGAAGCTCATCATCCGCATCAAGGAGCGGCCTCTCATCAAGGAGATCGACTACCGTGGCGGCACCGAGGTGGGTCTCACCAACCTCAAGGACAAGGTCAAAGAGAAGAAGCTCACCATCAACCCGGACACGGTCTACGATCCGGACTCCGCCCGGAAGATCAAGAACCTGATCGTCGAGCAGGCTGGCGAGAAGGGCTTCCGCAGCCCCGTGGTGGACATCACTCTCGAGCCCATGGCCGGCGGCGCGGCCCGCCTGGTGTTCGATGTGAAGGAGGGCGGCAAGGCCAAGATCTACACCGTCAACTTCAAGGGCAACAAGGTCTTCACCACCTCCCAGCTGCGGAGCGTGATGGAGAAGACCCGCCAGCACTGGATGTTCAGCTGGATCACCACCCACGACCTGCTGGTCGACAAGAACATGGAAGAGGACCTCGACAACCTCAAGAAGGCCTACTGGAAGCTTGGCTACAAGGATGTCTTCATCGGGAAGCCCCTCATCGAGGTGGAGGACCTCACCACCGCCAAGCAGAAGGTCAAGAACGAGAAGCTGCTCAAGGAGGCCAAGTCTCCCCAGTACGATCTGCGGGCCAAGCTGACCATCCCCATCCTGGAGGGCGACAAGTTCTTTGAAGGCGCCTTCAAGGTCGAGGGGGCCAAGCTCTTCCGGGGTGACTTCTACGCCGAAAAGTACGCGGAAGTGAAGCGGGACAACCACTCCTTCCTGCGGAAGTTCTTCAACATCAAGCCCTCCACGGCCTTGCCCAAGGCGGGCGAGAAGCCGGTGCCCTATGATCTGGACTCGGTCAACCAGACCGTGGACAAGCTCAAGGAGGCCTACTCCAACCAGGGCTACATCCTCTTCCGCGCCGACAAGCGCTTCGACCTGCGGGACGAGGATGGCGTGAAGAAGGTGGACACCATCCTCAAGCTGGATGAGGGCGAGCCCCACACCGTCCGGCGCATTGAGTTCGAGGGCAACCTCACCACCAAGGACAAGGTCCTCCGGCGCAGCATGCTCATGCGCGAGGGCGACCTCTTCCAGACCGAGCGCTTCAAGGACTCGCTGCTGAGCATCAGCCAGCTGAGCTTCTTCGATGTGAAGAGCTCCGAGCCCAAGGTGGACCTGGTGCAGGACAAGCCCCAGGTGGACATCGTGGTGCGCGGTGAAGAGTCCGGCGTCAATGAGCTGCTGTTCCAGGGCGGCTACGGCTCCCTCTTCGGTTTCTCCCTGGGCGTGAGCTTCTCCACCCGCAACCTCGGTGGTGGCGGGGAGACGCTGTCGGTCAGCTACAACGGGGGCAAGTACTCCAAGAGCATTTCCGTGGGGTTTACCGAGCCCTTCGTCTTCGACCTGCCCTACAGCTTCTCCACTACGGTTTCCAACGGCTCTGCTGACTACGATGCCTCGCGGGTTGGCATTGCCAACGCCTATAAGCAGTTCAGCCGTAGCCTGGGCGTCAGCGTGGGGGCCCGCCTCAGCAACTGGTTCCCGGAAAACCCGCTGGCCTTCTTCACCACGTACTCCACAGGCTTCAGCTACCGGCTGATCCGCATCGAGGGCGGCCAGAACTTCTACTTCCGAGACACGCCCAATCAGCTGACCTCCACCTTCAGCCAGAGCCTGTCCTACAGCACCGTGAATCACCAGTTCAAGCCCACCCAGGGCACCCGGCTTGCCTTCAGTCTGGAGTACGGGGGCTGGCAGTTTGGGGGGGACAAGCCTTTCCTGCGGGCCACCTGGGATTTTGCCAAGTTTGCCAACGTGGCCGATCGCCACATCTTCGCCTTCAACGTCAACTACGGCTACCTCCAGAACCTGGGCCACGATGAGCTGCCGCTCTTCGATCTCTATCGGCCCGGCGGGGAGAACAGCATCCGCGGCTACCGGTTCGGCCAGGTCGGCTCCGTCCTCCTCGATAACATCGGGCGGGCCGTGGTGGTGGGTGGCAACAAGCAGTTCGTCACCAACCTGGAGTACCAGTTCAAGATCGCGGACCAGTTCCGCCTCGTGGCCTTCTACGACGCCGGCAACGCCTGGGGCACGGGCACCCGGATTTTCAGCCGCGACCTGATCACCTACACGGACGCCGGGGGGAACAGCTATGCCTTCCGGAACCCGACCCTGGTGCGATCCGCTGGTCTGGAGTTCCGCTTCTTCCTGCCCATCAGCCCCGCACCCCTGCGCCTCATCTGGGCCCGGAAGCTCAATCCCTATCCCTTTGATACGGAGGGCAGGACCGACTTCCAGTTCTCCATCGGGACAACCTTCTGACCTGACTGCAGATCTCGGCTATAATCTATTTTCCCCTTTTGGAGATTCCCATGCGCCTGCTTGCCCCCGCCGTGGCCGCCCTTTGCCTGTCCGCAGCCCTGACCACCCCTGCCGTTGCGCAGGAGGCTCCCCGCTTCGCCTTCTTCAGCATCAATCAGCTGGTGCGCAGCTCGAAGAAGGCCGGCGCCATCTTCTCTGAGCTGGAGATCACCGGCAAGAACCTGCAGGAGAAGCTCCAGGCCAAGGGCCAGGAACTCCAGACCATGCAGCAGCAGCTGAGCTCCCCCAGCCTGGACCCCGACAAGAAGGAGGCCCTGGCCAAGAAGCTCCGGGACGTGGAGTTCGAGGCCAAGAAGATGCAGGAGGACAGCCAGCAGGAGTACCAGCGGGTGGAGAAGAGGGTGGGCGAGGCCATCACCAAGCTGGCCGCCCCCATCGTCGAGGCCATGGCCAAGGAGCAGAAGCTGAACGTGGTGCTGTCCGACCAGGCCCTGCAGATCCTCTCCTGGGGCGATGAGGTCTGGCTGAAGGCCTTCACCGCCGAGGTGGCCAAGCGCCTGGATGCCAGCGAGCCTGCAGCGGCCGCCAAGCCTGCCGCAGCCCCCGCCGCTGCCAAGCCCGCTGCCCCCAAGGCCGCCGCCCCCGCCCCCAAGAAGTAGGCACCCGGGCCCGGTGACGTGACCGAGGCACGACGACTGCTCCTGTTGCTCACTGGGATCAACCTGGTGAACTACATGGATCGGTACGTCGTGGCTGCGGTTCTGGAACCGCTGGGTCGGGAGCTGCACCTGTCCAACGCCCAGCTGGGGCGCCTGACCTTTGTCTTCATTGCGGTGTACATGTGCTCCGCGCCCCTCTTCGGCTACCTGGCGGACCGCTTCCACCGTCCCCGCCTGGTGGCGGCGGGCGTCGCCCTCTGGAGCCTGGCCACAGTGGGAGCGGCCTTCGTCCACAGCTACCCGGGCCTGCTGGTCATGCGGTCCCTGGTGGGGGTGGGTGAGGCCGCCTACGCCAGCCTGGGGCCGACCATGCTGGCGGACGGGTTCCATGAGTCCGACCGCGCCCGGAACTTCACCTGGTTCTACCTGGCCATCCCCGTGGGCAGTGCCCTGGGCTATGGCATGGGCGGGATGGTCGCTGGGGCCTGGGGCTGGCGCGCGTCTTTCCTGGTGGCGGGGCTACCCGGGCTGGCCTTTGCCCTCTGGATGGCCTTCCAGGCGGATCCCCAGCGGGGCGGCATGGACTCGGAGCGGGATGTGGATGCTGGCACACCCTACTTCCATCGCCTCCGCCATGTGTTCTTCAACCGGGTCTGGCTGGCCTGCACCGCCAGCTATATCGCCTACACCTTCGCCATGGGGGGCCTGAGCACCTGGGGCCCAACCCTGCTGCAGCGCCGGTACGGCATCAGCACCTCGAAGGCGGGTCTGGTGTTCGGGATCCTGGCTGTGGTCACCGGCATCCTGGGGACCTTTCTGGGCGGCTGGGTCACGGACCGCTGGCAGCACCGCTGGCCCAATGCGGGAATTGCCCTCTCGGGTGTCACCCTGCTGCTGGCGGCCCCGGTGGTGGCTTGGGCTCTGGGGACCCACCACCTGGGCACCACCTACGCCCTCTTCTTCCTGGGCATGTTCCTCCTGTTTGTGAACACCAGCCCGGTGAACGCCCTCGTGGTCAGCAGCCTGCCGTCCAGCATCCGGGCCACGGGGGTGGCCGTGAATGTCCTGCTCATCCACCTGTTCGGGGACGCCATCAGCCCGGAGCTGGTGGGGCGCCGGGCGGATGCGCTCGTCCACCTTGGCCTGGGGGGTGGCGATGCCCTGGGTCAGGCCCTGACGCTGGTGGTGCCGGCCATTGTCCTGAGTGCCCTGGCCCTGGCCTGGGCCCGGTACCGCACGCCGCAGGCGACCTGACATGGCTGCCCGTGGCGCCGCCCGGGTGCTGGGGCGGGTCTGGTTCCGAGCCCTGCGCCGGGAGGGTCCCCCCCTGCCGTCGGGACCCTGCTTGATCCTGCTGAACCATCCCAACGGCCTGCTGGATCCTCTGGCCGCTGCCGCCCTCCTGGAGCGGGACGCGGGCTGGCTGGCCAAGGCCACCCTGTGGAAGATCGCCCCCCTGCGGCCCTTCCTGAGCTTATTCCGGGCCATCCCTGTGACCCGCCCCAAGGACGGTGGCGCCACAGCGGCGTCCATCCACCAGAGCTTCCGGAAGGTCCATGAGGTGCTGGCCGCAGGCGGCTCCGTGGCCATGTTCCCCGAGGGGATCAGCCACTCGGGGGCCGACCTCGCTCCCCTCAAGACCGGAGCCGCCCGTATGGCCCTCGGCAGTCCCGTGCCGGTGGCCATCATCCCGGCGGGCCTGGTCTACGGCGACAAGGCTGCCTTCCGCCATGCGGTCCTGTTGCGCACCGGCCCGCCCATCCCCTGGGAGGACCTGGCCGAACGGGGCCAGAGCCACGAGACCGTGGCCGAGCTCACCGCCCGCATCCGCGCCAGTCTGCAACCCCTCACCCTGCACGATTCAGATGTGCGCTGCCTGGCCCTGGCCCAGGAGCTGGGCTGGCTCCTGGCTGAGGCCCCGGGCAGCCGGGTGGACCTGGAAGCCCTGCGGGAGCGGGTTCGCGCCCTGGTCCCGTCCCTGGCAGCCCTCAGTCCCGAGGTGCTGGCGGATCTGGAGGTGCGGGTTCGTGCGGTCCAGTCCTGGCTCCGGGAGAAGGGCCTCCGCCCAGATCAGGTCGGCCATCCCTACCCCGGTGCCGAGGTCCGCCGCTGGCTGCCCGGTGCCGCCATTCGCCTGGGAGCTGCTGCGCTCCTCTGGCCGCTGGCCCTGCTGTATTGGCCCTCCTACCGCCTGGTGGGCTGGGCTGCGGGGCACTTCACAGACGAAGGGGATCAGACCGCCACCCTCAAGCTGTTGGGGGGGGTCCTGATCCACCCGGTCTGGGCCGGGGTCCTGGGTGGCGCCGCAGCGTTCGCCTGGGGCCCAAGGGCGGCTCTGGCCCCGGCGTTGGCGCTGGTGCTGGCGGGCCTGGGCCTGCCGGTTCTGGAGCGGGCCGGAGAAGACCTCCAGGCCATCCGGGGCTTCCTCCGCCGCCGGGATCCCGCCGTGCCCGAGCTGCTGGAAGCCCGAAGGCAGCTCCTGGCGGCGTTCCCGGAGCTCGACCGGGGCTGATGAATGACTGCGCACGAAGACGGGCAATAAGGCAGGCGAACGGCCTTTCTTCGTGGTCTTCGTGGTTAACTGCCCTTTCTTCTCCAGTCCCACAAACACATAGACGGGGCCGAAGCCCCGTCTATTGGTCGAAACCCAGCCGGTTATTCGGGCAGGGGGTAGTGGATCACGAGGCTCTCAGGCCCGAAGAGGCCGGGGATCCCGGGGCTGACATCGCCCTTGGGAGCCAAGGGGTAGCCGTTGGTGGCAGCACCATCGGCCACAACGCCAGCGCCGACCCAGAGGGCCATCTGCCGCTGGGCAGCCGCCACATTGGCGGGGGTGACAGTGTCGGACAGCAGGAGGCCATGGCCCGCAGGGGCGGCGGTGGTGCCGTACTGCATGACGCCCTGGGTCGGGTTGCCCGTTCCAGCGGCCGTGGCGGCCGCCACAGGGGTCTTAAAGGTGGCCAGGGTGGCGCCGTAGACATAGGGCACGGCGGCGGCAGTCTGGCCGGCCCTGAGCACCTGGGTGAAGGCGGTGCTCACATCGACGCCCAGCTGGCCCTGGCGGCCGGCGATGGCGTTGACGAAGTACTGGCCATTGGCGTTGGGAATAACCGTGTCACCCACCGCTTCCTGGACCAGGAGGCGACCCGCCAGGCGGGAGGTGGGGGAGCCTGGCAGGGGCGTGCCCATGGTTGCGGGGTCAATAGGATCGGCCACGGCCTGGGCCAGGGCAAAGAACTGGTAGAAGGCGTTGCTGTTGGTGGGGACGCCCGCCGCCAAGAGGCCAGCGTTGATGGTGGGGCCGAAGGAGGGGCTGTCCTTGAGGATGAAGGCCAGGCGGGAGCCGGGCACGCTGAGGAGCCCCTTCATGTTGCTGCCACCGGTCTGGGAGCTATTGCCCGCCAGGAAGTAGGCACCGGTGATGCTGCCCAGGCTCTGACCGACGTACTGGGTGGCACCGGCGGCGCTGAGGGGCTTGCCCGCGGCGATCATGGCAGCCTGGATGCTGGTGGGGTCGAGGCTGCTGGGCTGCTTGAGGGTGCGCTCCAGGCGCCAGAGGTTGAAGGCGCTGGTCTGGACGTTGGTGCGGGCGGTCAGGATGGAGGGCAGCATGAAGAAGTTGCTGGCCCACTCAGGGGCCGTTCGGCCATCGGCAATCTCGCCATGGCGAGCCTGGTCGACAGCGATCACAGCATAGCCGACGCTGCACAGGGTGTTGGCGAGGCCCAGGACATTCTCCTTCTGGCCACCGATGCCGTGGAGGAAGATGGCCACGGGATAGGTCCCGCCGGCGGGGGCGGTCTTGGGGGCCAGGATGATGTAGGGCAGGGTGCGGGTGGTGTGGTAGAAGCCGCGGAGCTTGCCGGTGGCATTGCGGGCGGCCTGGGTCACACCGGAGCCGGGTTGGACGGAAGTACCGGGGTTGTAAAGGACGCCCGAGAGGCCGGTCAAATTGCCGTGGATGCTGGGATTTGCGTTGGCGCCGTAAGGATCGATCTGAAGGTTGGCACTCTCAATGGTGCCGGTGGCGATGAGGCCGATGGCGCTGCTGGGGGCGGAGCCCAAGCCGACAGAGGTATAGGCGGCGGCCACGGAGCCCGGAACGGCGGCCTCGCTGGCGAGCACGGTGAAGGCGCTGGTGCCGTTGATCCACTGGCGGCTTTCAGAGGTGGGGCCGAAATCCATAGCGAGGGGAGGCACGGCCGCGTTGTTCGCCCAGGCCCAGAGGGCCGTTTCCACAGGGGCTCGCACCGTCGGGGCAGCCACGGGATCGGGCAGGGTGTAGCCGGCGCCCGTGGTGATGAAGCGGCCCATGACGGCGATGTCGGCCCGCTTGGTGACGGTGGTGGTGGCGCTGGCGGTGATCAGGTCATCCATGACCTTGGCGTAGCCCGAGAGCAGGATGTTGGCGCCGGAGGTGACATTGGCCCGGACCGGTTCCAGCGCGGCAAAGGAGCCGGCGAGGGTGGTGGTGCCCTTGAGGGCCTCGAAGTAGGGGGAACCCACCACGGCATTGCCGGCGGCGTCCTTCACCCGGTTGGTGACCACGTAGAGGTAGCGGGTGCCGGGGATCAGGGGCAGCTTGGGGCTCACATAGACGCCCACGCCCGAGGGCACCAGGTTCATGGTGCTGTAGGTGAACAGGCTGGAGATGTCCGTGAAGCCCAGGGCCGCGTTCTCGGTACCGGCGGTGTCAGGGGACAGCTGGAAGACCTTGATGTTGGAGCTGTTCACCGTGGTGGTATCCACCGCGGCGGGGAACGAGATGTAGATGGGGGCATTGAGGCCCGACACGGCGTGCGTGTTGCCCATCTCTTTGAGGTTGACGAAGGCCAAGGCCTTGTCCGGGGTCAGAGGGTAGCCCGGAGTGATGTTGAGCATGCCCGCCGCTGGGGTGGAGGTCGCCGAGTAGGTGATCCCGGTGACGGAGGCAGTGACCAGGATGTTGGGCAGCGGCACGTTCCCGGTGGTGGGATCGAACACGACTGCATTGGATCCGGGCATGGTGCCACCACCGGTCACGATGGTGGGGGCCTTGGAATCACCGCCGCCTGAGCAGGCTAGAAGCGCCAGCAGCGACGTGCCAAGGAAGGCCTGGGATAAGCGTAGATGCATCGCATCACCTCATGGGTGGGGTTAAGGGAATTCCGGGAAGGTTTCCAGACGATAGGCCTACTGGGAGGGAAATTCCACAAAAAAGAGGGGCTCCGCTTGGAGCCCCTCTTTCCACCTGTAGGTGGCTAGTCAGTTACGGCAAAGACGACCTTGTCGTTCCTAAAGCGGGAGACGGCAATTAATTCGACCGTGGCGGACAGCTTGTCCTCGCTGATGGTCAGGCGGTAGTGCTCGTCCTTCAGGTAGGAGCCGGGCACCACGTTGACCTTGCCGATGCGCTTCAGGCCCAGGTCGCCCGCCTTGATGACGATGGTCTTGCCGGAGCGGAGGTCGAGGCTCTGGGTGAAGACCTCATCCCGCCAGTTCTTCCCGGCGCGGTCTTTGGCGAAAACAGGGATTTCGATGACACCGGAGGCCTTGAGGTCGTCCCGGGTGCCCACCACATAGTGCAGGGAGTTGAGCTTGGAGAGCTGGCCGGCGTTGTCCGCCTGGAGCTTGGTGCGCTCTTCCAGGAGGTTCGTCCGCTCGCTGCGCAGCCCGGCGATCTCTTCTTCGATCTTCTTCTTCTGGCTTTCCAGGTCCAGGACTTCCACCTGGAGCTTATCGCTCTGGGCCACGGCGGTGTCCCGCTCGCCCTCGATCTTTTCCCGCTCCTGGCGCATGAGGTCGCTGGGGCTGATCTTCGCCTTGCCCTGGGCGACCCAGGTGCCGTAGGTGCCGTTGGCGTAGAAGTGGTAGACCTCGAAGCCCGGGGCCAGCTTGTCCAGGATGGCCACGCGGCTCACCAGCTTCTTGGCATTGTCATCGGAGACGCCCTTCTTCTTGAGGAAGCGGAGGGCCATGCCGTAGTGGCTGTCGTTGGGCTTGGCCAGGTCGGGCTTGGGCAGGTCAGCCCGCAGCTTGGCAAGCTTGCCGTTGAGGTCCTTGATCTCCTTGTCCTTGTCCAGAACCTCCTGGAGCAGGGCCTGGTAGGAGCTGTTCTTTTCGTTCCGGATGCGCTCCTCGAGGGCCTTCTTCTGGTCGTCGGTAAGGAGCAGTGTTTCAGCGTTGGGCTTGACGTCGTTGACGCCGGCCTGGGCCAGCTTCTTCTGCTGCTCCCCGCCGGCCTGGGCCAGCTGCTGGCCCGCCTTGTCGGCCTCGGCGGCCTTCTGGGTCAGCTCGCGAATCTGGGGATCCTCGCGCTTGCAGGCGACGGTCAGGACCAAGCTGGGCACGGCCAGGAGGGCCAGCACCAGGGCCACGCGGCGGAATGGGTTCATGATCTCCTCCCGGAGGGTTGCAGGGCGACCTGCTGGGAAAGGGGGACTTCCCTTCCTGCAGACTAGGCTACGACAGTTCCGAAAGGGGCGCTTCAACCGAAAGGTGTAGGGCCAGGATGCGGGGTATACTCGCTCTTTTGCGTGCCCGCCGAGGGCAGGCGACTGGGAGAACCGCATGGCCACGCAGGGACGACACCTCTTCACCTCGGAATCCGTCACCGAAGGCCACCCCGACAAGATGGCGGACCAGATCTCCGACGCCGTCCTGGATGCCGCCCTGAGGGACGATCCGGCCAGCCGTGTCGCCTGCGAGACCCTGCTGACCACGGGCCTGGTGCTGGTGGCCGGCGAGATCACGACCAAGACCTACATCCCCATCGCCGCCCTTGTGCGCGATGTGGTCAAGGACATCGGGTACGACCACCACATCAAGGGCTTCGACCATGCCACCTGCTCGGTGATGGTGACCATCGACCAGCAGAGCCCCGACATCGCCATGGGTGTGGACACCGGCGGCGCCGGTGACCAGGGCCTGATGTTCGGCTACGCCTGCAGCGACACCCCAGAGCTCATGCCGGCCCCCATCCACTTCAGCCACCTGCTCACCCGCAGGCTGGCGGAAGTCCGCAAGAGCGGGCAGCTGCCCTGGCTGCGTCCGGACGGGAAGAGCCAGGTCACTGTCGAGTTCGACGGCGACCGCGTCCAGCGCATCCACACGGTGGTCATCTCCACCCAGCATGACGAGCACGTCCTGCAGAACACCATCCGGGACAGCATCCTCCAGGACGTCATCAAGGCCGCCCTGCCGGCGGACCTCCTGGATGCGGGCACGGTCTATCACGTGAACCCCACCGGGCGTTTCGTGGTGGGCGGGCCCATGGGTGACACCGGCCTCACGGGTCGCAAGATCATCGTGGACACCTACGGCGGCACAGGCCACCACGGGGGCGGCGCCTTCTCCGGCAAGGACCCCAGCAAGGTGGACCGCAGCGCTGCCTACATGGGCCGCTACATTGCCAAGAACATCGTGGCTGCGGGCCTCGCCAGCCGCTGCGAGATTCAGCTGGCCTACGCCATCGGTGTCGCTGAGCCCGTATCGATCGCTGTCGACACCTTCGGCACCGGCCAGGTCTCCGATGAAGCCATCGTCAAGGCCGTCCGAGCGGTCTTCAGCTGCACCCCCAAAGCCATGATCGAGACTCTGGACCTGCGCAAGCCCATCTACCGCGCCACCGCAGCCTACGGGCACTTCGGCCGGCCCGAGTTCAGCTGGGAGCAGACCGACCAGATCGAGGCCCTTCGGCAGGCGGCCCGGTAGCCGGTCATTCTTCCTTGCCGTCGAAAAAATAAGGATCTTCCGGGATTTTAGGGAAAGAAATCTCACCGCAGAGAACGCAGAGTGCGCAGAGGAATATGGGCAACGAATGGAACACCGATGAACACCGATAAAGGCTGATGAACACCGATTAGCGTGGGGGTGGGTTTGCGCGGCAATGCGCATGGGCTCCATCTCGGGGCGCCGCTGCCGCGCCTCTTGGGGGGCGCGGCCGTGGCACCCCGGGATGTCTTCCGGCGACGCCGGAAGCCGCCTTCGGCGGGCCCATGCAGGTTGGGTCGGC
>CAIRQL010000007.1 GCA_903880675.1 uncultured Holophagaceae bacterium
CTCACGGGGGCCACGGGCTTCGTGGTGGATGACGCCATCGTGGTGGTGGAGAACATCACGCGGCATCTCGAGAACGGCATGAGTCCCATGGAGGCCTCCCTCCACGGCGCCACGGAGATCGGCTTCACCGTGGTCTCCATCAGCATCTCGCTCATCGCGGTGTTCATCCCCATCCTGCTCATGGGTGGCATCGTGGGCCGCCTGTTCCGGGAGTTCGCGGTCACGCTGTCCGTGGCCATCGCCATCTCCATGGTGATCTCGCTGACCACCACGCCCATGATGTGCTCCCGCATCTTGAGACCTGCCTCGGAGGAAAAGCACGGCCGGCTGTTCCAGGCCAGCGAGCGCTTCCTGCGCTGGGTCATGGGGGGCTACGAGCGGTCCCTGGGCTGGGTGCTGAAGCATCCCCTCCTGACCCTGACGACCTGGTTCGCCACCCTCCTCACCACCCTGGCCCTCTACTGGTTCATCCCCAAGGGCTTCTTCCCCCAGCAGGACACCGGGCGCATTACAGGCTCCATCCAGGCCGCCCAGGACATCTCCTTCGGCGGACTGGAGAAGCTCATGACCCAGTACGTGGCCATCGTCCAGGCCGACCCCGCTGTGGAGAACGTCACGGCCTTCGTGGGCGGGGGCAACACGGGCCGCATGTTTGCCGCCCTCAAGCCCAACAACCAGCGCAAGGAAAACGCGGACCAGATCATTGGCCGCCTGCGGGGCAAGACCGCCCACATCCCCGGCGGGACCCTGTTCATGCAGCCCGTGCAGGACCTCCGCCTGGGGGGCCGGGCCTCCAGCAGCCAGTACCAGTACACGCTCCAGGGCGAGGACACGCGGGAGCTGCTGGAGTGGGCCCCCCGGGTGCTGGCCAAGCTCCGCACCATTCCCCAGGTCACAGATGTGAACACGGACCTCCAGAACAAGGGCCTGGAAGCCTCGCTGGTCATCGACCGCAGCACGGCCTCCCGCCTGGGGGTCAGCCCCCAGGCCATCGACAGCGCCCTCTACGACGCCTTCGGCCAGCGCTTCGTCTCCACCATCTACACGCCCCTGAACCAGTACCATGTGGTCATGGAGGTGGACACACCCTTCATGCAGACGCCGGAAGGCCTGCGCCACATCTATGTGCGCTCCAAGACCGGAAACCTGGTGCCCCTCAGCGGCTTCACCCGCCTGGAGCGCCGCAACACCGCCCTGTCGGTGAACCACCAGGGCCAGCAGCCCTCCGTGACCCTGTCCTTCAACCTGCCCGTGGGCGTGGCCCTGGGGGATGCGGTGGAGGCCATCGACAAGGCCCAGCAGGATATCCGCATGCCCGGCACCCTGCGGGGCAGCTACATGGGCACAGCCCAGGCCTTCAAAGCCTCTCTCGCCAACCAGCCCATCCTGGTGATGGCTGCCGTGCTGGTGGTCTACATCGTGCTGGGGATGCTCTACGAGAGCCTCATCCACCCCATCACCATTCTCTCGACCCTGCCCTCGGCGGGCGTGGGGGCGCTCCTCGCCCTCATGGCCTGGAAGACCGAGCTGAGCGTCATCGCCTTCATCGGTATCATCCTGCTCATCGGCATCGTGAAGAAGAACGCCATCCTCATGATCGACTTCGCCATCGAGGTGGAGCGCCGGGAGGGAGTGACACCCGAGCGGGCCATCTTCCAGGCCTGTCTCCTGCGCTTCCGGCCCATCACCATGACCACCATGGCGGCGCTGCTGGGCGGCCTACCCCTGGCCATCGGCATGGGCACCGGCTCAGAGCTGCGGCAGCCCCTGGGCATCGCCATCGTCGGAGGCCTCCTGCTCAGCCAGCTGCTGACCCTCTACACCACCCCCGTAATCTATCTCTATATGGACCGCCTGCGGCTGTGGTGCAGCACCCTCTGGAGCCGCCGCCACCCCGCCCCAACGGCCTGAAACGCACTGTCGGGCTTGAGAAGAACGACTCCGGGTGCGATCCTGGAAGGCCATGAAACTCGACCGCCTCGGCGACTTCCAACGCACCCACCCCAACGGGGACCTCCGCCTTGCCCATGCCGGCCAGACCGTCCGGCTGCTGGGCTGGTGCCGCCGGGCCCGGAACCTGGGCTCCCTGGTCTTCCTGGACCTCCGGGACCGGACGGGGCTGATCCAGCTGGTGGCCAACGAGGAGACCGCCGATCCCGCCCTCCTGACCCGCCTAAAGGCCGTGCGCAGCGAGTTCGTGCTGGCCGTCGAGGGCGTGGTGGCCGAGCGCCAGAGCAAGAACCCCAACCTGGCCACGGGCGATGTGGAAGTCCGGCTCACGGAGCTGCGCATCCTCAACACCGCCGCGCCCCTGCCCTTCCCCCTGGATGACGAGAATGTGGGGGAGGATCTGCGCCTGACCCATCGCTTCCTGGACCTGCGCCGCGACCAGCTCCAGCGGAACATGGTGCTCCGCAGCGAGACCACGCACCTCATCCGGAATCACTTCCGGGAGCAGGGGTTCATCGAGTTCGAGACCCCCATCCTCACCAAGTCCACACCCGAGGGGGCCCGGGACTACCTGGTGCCCAGCCGGGTTCATCCGGGTGAGTTCTTCGCCCTGCCCCAGAGCCCCCAGCTCTTCAAGCAGCTGCTCCAGGTGAGTGGCTTCGAGCGCTACGTCCAGATCTGCCGCTGCTTCCGGGACGAGGACCTGCGCGCCGACCGCCAGCCCGAGTTCACCCAGGTGGACGTGGAGATGAGCTTCGTGCGCCAGGAGGACGTCCAGGGCGTCATCGAGTCCCTCATGGAGAAGCTCGCCCCCCTGGCAGGCCGCACGGTCCAGGCGCCCTTCCCCCGCCTCGCCTACCGGGACGCCATGGAGCGCTATGGCTCGGACAAGCCGGACCTGCGCTGCCCCCTGGTGATCCAGGATGTCACCGACCTGTTCGCCACCAGCGGCTTCAACCTGTTCCGGGCGGCCGCCGAGAGCAGCGGCCAGCGCCGGGTCCGGGCCCTCTTCTTCCCCGGCGAGGTGGCCGGTGGCCTCAGCCGCAAGGTCCTGGACGGCTACCAGGAACAGGCCAAGCAGCTGGGCGCCGGCGGCCTGCCCTACGCCAAGTGGGGCAAGGACGGCCTGGCCAGCAGCTTCAAGAAGTTCCTCGAGCCCGCCGACGAGGCCGCCCTGAAGGCCCACCTGGGGGTGAGTGGTGAGGGCCTGGCCGTCTTCGCCGTGGGCACCGACGCCCAGACCAGCCGGGTGCTCGGCGACCTCCGCGTCAAGCTCGCCGCTGACCTGGCGGCCCAGGAACCCAATCCAGACCTATCAAGGCTTTTACTGGATAAAAATGCATTCGCGTTTTTATGGGTCGTCGACTTCCCCCTGCTGGAGTGGAACGACGAGCACCAGCGCTTCATCGCCTGCCACCACCCCTTCACCAGCCCCCACCCGGAGGATCTCGAGCTGTTGGAGACCGACCCTGGCCGCTGCCGCGCCGTGGCCTATGACCTCGTGCTCAACGGCTTCGAGGTGGGCGGCGGCAGTATCCGCATCCACGATGCGGAGACTCAGAGCCGCATGTTCCGGGCCATCGGCATCGGTGCTGAGGAGGCCCGCGCCAAGTTCGGCTTCCTGCTGGACGCCCTCAGCTACGGGGCGCCGCCCCACGGCGGCCTGGCCCTGGGCCTGGACCGCCTCGTGATGCTGCTGGCAGACGTGAACAACATCCGGGAGGTCATCGCCTTTCCCAAGACCTCCCAGGCCCGCTGCCTCATGACGGCCGCCCCCGGACCGGTGGACGAGCGGCAGCTGCGGGAGCTGCACCTGCTTCCCGAGGCCCGGCAGACCTACCGCGTGGGCGCCGTGTTCTTCGAGAGCGCCGAGGGGGGCAGCACAGAGCTCCGCTCCCAGGCCTTCCAGCAGATCAGCCAGATGACGCCTCGTCAGGCCCAGGGGCTGGTGACCCTGGATCCCCAGGGACAGATCCTCGACGCCCAGACCCTCAGCGGACCCACCTTCGACTTCTGACCCGGGCGCTGTTGCCTGGGTCAGGGGCCACCCCCCTACCCCTGTGCGACAATCACCCAGGCCACAACGAACGATGAGGAGTCCCATGACCGCAGCTCCTGGCAAGGCCCCCAAGAAGGTAAAAGTAAAGCGCCAGACGCCTGAAGAGCGGGCCGAGGCCCTGCGCTACAACCACATGATGTACGGCCCCACCGCCAAGGAAGTGCGCCCGGTCATGAAGAAGGCCAACCTGGGCGGACCCTACCTCGCCCACCCCAAGTTCCAGAGCCTGATCGCAGCCTTCAAGAAGGGCACCGCCTTCACCTTTGATGTGACCGACAAGGGGAAGAGCTACGCCGTTGCCACCGAGGGCAGCCAGATCCTCTTCGGCGGGAAGACCATCTACTACTCGCGCCCCCTGAACCGCCACGAGGACAACCTCCTCATGGACCGGGAGGCCACCCTCCAGTTCCAGAGCGTGGACGCGCTGGTGCATCTGGTCGCTGCGGTCATCCGGGCCCTGCCGGAGCTGGGCGCCTCCCAGCTGGGCGTCATGAACCAGGAGCTCTACTACGGTGCGGACAAGCTGGATGCGGGCATGGCCGAGCAGGGGCCGAACCTCCTCGTCGGGGCCTACCGACACCAGCGGGTCCCCGACGCCCTGCGGAAGTAGGGCGTGGCGCCGGGTCCGGAGCCCATCACCCTCCGCCAGAAGGCCCAGGCCATCCTCCGTGAGGCGGGCTGGGACTTGGCGTCGCCCCCGGTCATCTGGTCATCGCGCATGGCCCGCTGCGCAGGGCTCTTCGTGATCGAAAAGGACGCCCGGGGGAAGTGGCACCCGGAGATCCGCCTGAGCATCCCCCTCCTGCGGCGGCGCGATTGGCCCTGGCCCCAGCAGGTCTGCGGGATGAACTGCCACGATCCGGAGCAGGTGCAGCGGCGCATCCTCGAGCACGAGCTCATCCACTACAAGCTCTGGATGGACCGCGAGAAGGACTGGGGCCACTCCGAGCGCTTCCGCGCCCTGGCGGCCGGCGTCTTCGGGCATCAGAGCATCACGCACGGGATCGGCACGGAAGAGGGCTGATTCTGGCCAGGACTCCACCAGCACGGGGCTTCTGCCGAGTAGACTTCAGCCATGAACGCCTCGGATCCAGCCCTCCTCGCCTCGCCACCGCTGGTGGAGGGAGAGGACCGTCTGCCCCCGGCCCACAAGGTCTACGCCCTACGGACACTGCCTATGGGGACCATCCGGGCCATCGGCTTCGACATGGACCACACCCTGGCCCGCTACCGCTCGCCCGAGATCGATGACCTGGCCTTCAAGAAGGCCGCCCGCCTGCTGGTGCGGGAGCGGGGCTATTCCCCCTGGCTGCTGGAGACCACTTACGATCCCGACTTCGCCGTGCGCGGCCTGGTGCTGGACGGCCTCCGGGGGAACCTCCTGAAGCTCAACCGCGAGCGCCAGGCGGTGCGGGCCTGCCACGGGACCCGGCCCCTGGACCAAAAGGAGCTGGAAGCCACCTACGGCCGCCGGCGCCTGGCCACGGCTGCCAAGGGCTTCCGCTGCATCGACACGCTGTTCGAGATTCCCGAGAGTCACCTCTACGCCCGGATGGTGGATGGCCTGGACCACGGCGTCCTCAAGGCCGAGAACTACCTCCAGCTGTTTGGGGATGTACGGTGGGCCGTGGACACGGTCCACCGGAACGGTGAGATGAAGGCCGAGATCCTTCAGCACCGGGACTTCTTCATCCCCAAGGACCCCCAGCTTTCCCTGGCCCTGGATCGCCTCAAGCGGGAGGGCAAGAAGCTCTTCCTGCTCACCAACAGTGACTGGGCCTTCACGGACGGCGTGCTGAGTCACCTCCTGAACGGCCTGGACGAAGCCCGGCCCCGCTGGAGTGATTACTTCGACCTGGTGGTGGTGAGCAGCCAGAAGCCGGCCTTCTTCCTGGAGACGCCAGAGGCCCACGCCCTGGCGGGCCACCCCCACTGTTATACAGGCGGCCATGCCACCTGGCTGGAGGCCATGCTGGGTGCCAGCGGGGAGCAGGTGCTCTACGTGGGGGACCACATCTACGGCGATGTCCTCCGCTCCAAGAAGAATGCCTCCTGGCGCACCCTCCTGCTGGTGCCGGAGCTGGAGCGGGAGCTGCGGATCCTGGAGGCCAGGGGCAACGACCTGCGGGGCCTGCTGGCCCTGGAGACCGCCCGCCGGCGGACCCAGCGGCGCGCCTCCGTCCTGCTGGACCAGTGGAAGCGGAACCGGGCCCACAGCCACGTGCTGGGGCCGCGCATGGGCCCCGAGGCCGCCCAGGCCCTGGACCACGAGGCGGCCCACCTGGCCGCCAGCACCGAGGCCCTGGAGGCGCGGGCGGTGGCCCAGGGACAGGAACTGGAAGTCACCATGGCGCGGGTGGAGGCCGCCTTCAATCCGCTGTGGGGGCCCATGTTTCGGGACCGGGATGAGCAGACCCGCTTTGCCGACCAGGTCCAGCAGTTCGCCTGCGCCTACACGGGCCGGGTGGGCAACCTCTACATGGTGGATTCCCTCAGCACCATCTACGCCCCCGTCCCCACCCTCCCCCACGAGCGGCTGGGCTGAACTTCATTTGCAATTAAAGAAAAAATGTTCATCCGGGAATCCCGGGAAAAACGAACTGCCAACCACAGAGAACGCAGAGAGCGCAGAGGCGCGCCGAC
>CAIRQL010000008.1 GCA_903880675.1 uncultured Holophagaceae bacterium
GACGACAGCGTGGCCAACGCCATCGTGGCCCAGATGCTGTTCCTCGAGAGCGAGGACCCGGACAAGGACATCCAGATCTACATCAACAGCCCCGGGGGCAGCGTCACCGCCGGGCTGGACATCTACGACACCATGCAGTTCGTGAAGAACGACATCGTCACCTATTGCATCGGCCAGTGCGCCAGCATGGGCGCCCACCTCCTGGCTGCCGGCACCAAGGGCAAGCGCTTCGCCCTGCCCAATGCCCGCATCATGATCCACCAGCCCAGCGGTGGCGCTCAGGGCCAGGCCACGGAGATCGAGATCACCTACAAGGAGATCCAGCGCCTGAAGGAGAGCCTCGCTGGCACCTTCGCCAAGCACACCGGCCAGACCCTGAAGAAGGTCATGAAGGACATGGACCGTGACTACTTCATGAGCGCCGAGGAGGCCCTGGCGTACGGCATCGTGGACAAGGTGCTCAGCGAGCGGCCGGCCTGATGCAGTCCGGCCTTTCGGCACTCCCGGGGTTCGAGCACCTGGCCCGGATCCCCCTCTACGTGCCGGGCAAGCCCATCCAGGAAGTCCAGCGGGAGCTGGGCCTGGACCGCATCATCAAGCTGGCCTCCAACGAGAATCCCTGGGGCCCCACCCCTGCGGTGAAGGCCCGCCTGGCCTCCATCCTCGAGGGCGCGAACGGCGAGGGCCTGGGGCTCTATCCCGTCAGTGACGGCTACTATCTGCGGAAGGCCATCTCCGCTCGCAAGGGTCTGCCCGTGGACCGCGTGGTGCTGGGCAATGGCAGCAGCGAGCTCCTGGAGATGGTGGCCAAAGCCGCCTTCCTGGACGGGGGCACCGCCGTCATCCCCCGCTACAGCTTCGCCATCTACAGCATCGCCACCCAGACCGCCGGCGGCAGCGTCATCGAGTCCCGGTCCACCGCCTCGGAGCTGGATGTGGATGACATCCTGCGCTCCGTGGCCCCCGACACCCGCCTGGTCTATCTGGGGCACCCCAACAACCCCACGGGAATCCGCCTGGAGCGCTCGGCTTTCGAGCGGCTGCTGCGGAACCTGCGCGAAGACATCATCCTGGTGGTGGACCAGGCTTATGCCGAGTACGAGGAGCCTGCGGATTACCCGGATGCCGCCGCCTACCTGGACGAGCGGCCCAACCTCCTGGTGCTCCACACCTTCTCCAAGATCCATGCCCTGGCGGCCCTGCGCATCGGCTACGGCCTGGGCTCGAAGGAACTCATCGGCTACCTGGAGCGGGTTCGCAGCCCCTTCAACACCAACCATCTGGCCCAAGCCGCTGCGGAAGTTTCTGTGCAGGACCTGGCCTTCGAGGCCTTCTCCCGCCAGCGCAACACCGAGGCCCGTGTGGCTTTCGCCAGCGAGGCCGCCCAGCACCGCTGCACCCTCTCCGGGGTCTGTGGCAACTTTGTCCTGTTGGAGAGCGCCTTCCCCGCCAAGGACCTGTTCCTGGGCCTGATGAAGCAGGGTGTCATTGTCCGCCCCATGCACGGCTACGGCCTGCCCAACCAGGTCCGCGTGACCTTTGGGAAGCCCGATGAGATGGAGGCCTTCTGGCGGGCCGCTGGGCCACTGCTCGACGGCGGTTGCTGATTGTCCGGAGTCCTGGAGGAGATCGCCCTGCTGCAGGGCCTGCTCGCCCGGGGTGACCGGGGAGCCTGCCGGTCTGGCCTGGCCCGGCTTCGGGACCACTACCGGCAAGCGCCTGGGGACTTCGGACCTGACGCCATTGCGGCCCTCCAGGGGCTGGCAAGGGACCTGGACGCCCCGCCCGACCTGGAGGCAGCCCTGAAGGCCACCTTTGGCTACAGTGGCTTCCGTCCGGGTCAGAGGACCATCATCGAGGCCGTGCTCGCCGGCCGGGATGTGGTGGGGATCATGCCCACTGGCGCGGGGAAGTCCCTCACCTACCAGCTGCCGGCTCGCCTCCTGGGGGGCGTGACCCTGGTGGTGTCGCCCCTCATCGCGTTGATGAAGGACCAGGTGGACGCCCTCACGGAGGCCGGCCTCCGGGCCACCTTCCTCAACTCGAGCCTGACCGTGGAAGCCCGCCGGGAGCGGATCCGCGCCCTCATGAACGGCGAGATCGAGCTGGTCTACGCGGCCCCCGAGGGCCTCGACCTCTACCTGGCCGACCTCCTCCGCGAGGTGGACCTGCGCCTCATCGCCGTGGACGAGGCCCACTGCATCAGCCACTGGGGCCACGACTTCCGGCCGGCCTACCGGACCCTGGCCGGGCTCAAGCGGCGCTTCCCGGACGTGCCGGTCCTCGCCCTCACGGCCACCGCTACGCCGGGCGTCCGCGTGGACATCGCCGAGCAGCTGGAGATGCGGGAGCCCCTGGAGGTGCAGGGCTCCTTCTACCGGTCCAACCTGAAGGTGAGCGCCTACCGCAAGGGGGCCGAGGGCCTGCCCCCGGTCCGGGAGGCCCTGCTGCGCCTGGTGCTGGCCCGGCGCGGGGAGAGCGGCATCATCTACTGCCTCTCCCGCAAGACGGTGGAAGCCACGGCGGCCTTCCTCACCGGCGAGGGTGTGCGAGCGGCGGCCTACCACGCTGGCATGGACGCTGCAGCCCGCTCCGCCGCCCAGGAGGCCTTCCAGCGGGACGATGTGGATGTCATCGTCGCCACCGTCGCCTTCGGCATGGGCATCGACAAGAGCAACATCCGCTATGTCATCCACCGCGACATGCCCAAGAGCGTCGAAGGCTGGTACCAGGAGATCGGCCGGGCGGGCCGCGATGGGGCCGATGCAGACTGCGTGATGTTCTTCGGCTGGGGCGATGTCCTCAGCTATGACCGCTTCACCGAGGACCTGGAGACCACCCTGGCTCAGGCCCAGCAGCGCCAGACCCGGGACCTCTTCCGCCTCGCCGACTCCCTGCGCTGCCGCCACCAGGCCCTGCTGGCCCACTTTGGCGAGCCCATGCCGCCCTGCGGCGGGTCCTGCGACATCTGCTCCGGCACCGACCCACTGGCCACCGCACCCTCCCCCGGGAAGGCCAAGAAGGGCTCTCCCCGAGGCTCCCGGCCGACCCTGGCCCCGGTCCACGCCGAGGGTGAGGAAGCGGTTTATCTCGAACTGAAGGCCCTGCGGAAGCGCCTGGCGGACACCAAGGGCGTGCCGGCCTATGTGATCTTCAGCGATGCCACCCTGCAGCAGATGGCCCAGACTCAGCCAACAACGGAAGAGGCCTTCCTTGCCATCAGTGGCGTGGGTCCGAAAAAGCTCCTGCAATACGGCGAGGTTTTCCTCGGTCTCCTGCGCCAGGGGCACCGCCCCTGAGGGTGCTGGTGCCAGCCCCGGTCATCTGTCACAACTCGGAAGAATCCCCATTGAAACCATTGGGGTTCTGCCCTAGATGGATGCCTCTGCGCTTGCAGGAAGGGGGCTGGGAAATTAGGGTGGAAATAGACATTTCACACAACATTGGCCCCTTGTCTAAACCCTTCGCAGAGGTGAGTTCATGAGTTTCAGTGAACGCGTCAGAGACTTGACCCGCCTGGCCTTCCAGCAGGGCAACAACTGGATGACCCTGACCGGTGCGGGACTGACCACCAGTTCCTCCTTCGTGCTGATCTGGTTCTGGTTCATGGAGCTCACCAGCTCCCGCTCGGTCCATCCCTACGCGGGCATCCTGTTCTTCCTCGCCCTGCCGACCCTCTTCGTGGCCGGCCTGATCCTGGTTCCGCTGGGCATCGTCCGGCACCGCCGCCAGCGCCGGGAGGCAGGCGAAGAGCCCCTCCCCCTCCAGGCCGTGGACTTCAAGCAGCCCGGTGTCCGCCGCCTGCTGACCGTGGTGGGCGTGCTCACTTTCATCAATGTCAGCATCCTCGGCACCGCCGGACTCAAGGGTGTGGAGTACATGGACTCCAACCAGTTCTGCGGCCTCACCTGCCACACCGTGATGAGCCCCGAGTACACCGCCTTCCTCGACTCGCCCCACTCCCGCGTGGGCTGCGCCCAGTGTCATATCGGCCACGGCGC
>CAIRQL010000009.1 GCA_903880675.1 uncultured Holophagaceae bacterium
CACAAGGTCTCGTTCCCGGCAGCGCCGGGTGAGCAGAACCTGCTCCAGTTCGAGCCGCCGCAGGGTGCCCAATACCGCATGGACATGGCCATGGGGGATGGTCGCCAGGAGTTCGATCACCCCCGTGCCCACCTTCCCGGATCTGGCTGCATCCAGCGCTGACGCAAGGGCTGCAATCTTCTCTGGCGCCCAATCCGTCAGATTCGCCAGCGTACGATTGCGGACTTTCCCGTCCTCACGGTAGGTCTCTCGAAGGAGAATCGTGGGTCTGGATTTCCGATTGGGCACCACGGCGATGAACATGCCCATGAATTTAGGCTACATTTCAGCGGATGCAATAGCCTATTTGTACATTACATGGCTACGTTTTGGTATGCACTTTGCACCAGAATCAACGCTGACGGGCATCTTCAGCGTTCTACATTAAAAACTTCGGGCGCGACAGCCAATCACATGCTGGCTTGTTTAAATACAAGCTAGTGTAGACTAATATTTAGCTCAGTCATTCCAGACAAAACCAATTTCTTTAAAATCATCAGTTAATTCAGGACACGTGATTATTATTGATTGATTTCTGGATTCGTCCAAATCATTAGTAAATAATTTTAAAATTTGAAATGTTTCACCATTTAATGTGCTGGCTTGAGATTTCAATTTTGATGAAAGATTAGCTATTTGTACATTATTGCTTGTCTTGCTTCCACCCCCAAGAATGTAGCTATCAATATTGGCGGCAATTCTAGCTGCAGCGTTAGGCGGCAGCATGTCAATACTTAGAAATTCGGGTTGGTAGAGTAATCCAGAGTAAACCTCTATAGACATGCTGTCGAAAAATTTAAATATTTCCACCACTCTGTGAATATTATAAATTTGAATAGCTGGCGTAATAATTATTGATGCATTGTGAATTTGTCGCAATTGTTTTATATTTTCTAAAATAATGTCCCATTTTGAATTAAATCGAATATATTCATTTAATGGGCCAATACCGTCAATGCTTAAATATAAATTAACTTTCTTAAATTGACTTAAAATACTTACAAGATTCGAATTACAAATAGTCGAATTAGTGCTAAATGATATGGTCATATTTGAGGAGACACCAGCATCAATTAAAAAAGAAAGAATATTCGGAATCTGCTTAAGAGTAAATGGTTCACCACCTGCAAAATACAGTTCTCTGACACAAGACGGGTTATCAAATAATTCTTTGTACATTGTTATTGGCTGATCAACCCAATCTGAATCTGTGAAATATCTAGACATAGAATTTGGCATATTATTTGGGTCGCTTGACTTTAAAACCATTGAGATGTCTTTTATCGGTAGTGAACCAACTCCTATAGTTTCGATATCAATCGTGATGGCTTCCGAAGATTTGTCATTTATGTCGATTTCCACGTCCCAATCACCAGGATCCGGAATACCACAAATTGATTGTTTGCCGTTAATAGCAATAGATATTCCGAGTTCCTCTTCTCTGTCTGCACTTAATTCGACAATGATTCCGTCAATTTGATCATGATGCTGCTTGTTGTTGATTATAATCGTACCCTTTGCATCAATGACCGACAATCGTTCTTCGTTTACTAAACATTCTGTAATTCCAAGATAAGTTATGCCTCTTGGCCGTGTGGGTAAAAGGGAGATGGTCACCCGGCCATCTGCAGCATGTCCCATACACTTACGAAGTGTCGAAGAATTTTTAGTGAGCGGGCTCCACTTTGAATGGACGGGATCTCCAGCAATTCGGCTGCTATAGTCACTTGAGCACATGCGGCATGCAAGATTACAAGAATAGCCTGTGTCAATATGATAATAAATGGGATGAGATTCCACCCGAAGTGGTAGTTCCTCTAGGCGACTCGCATCCATGCCTAGTTCACTCAAAGACGGAATCCACACGGAATTGGCATTGGTTCTACCACTTCGTCCCATGTTGGCTTCATTCTCATAGCAAGTAATGCATTCTGGACGCATAACGCCGCCACGCAAATCCGATCTCAAGCGCTGCATGTAAGCTGAATTCCAAATATCTTGAAATTTAAATTCATATAACGACATAACACCAGTCTTTTCCGTGACGTGTGTATGAGAAAAACAGCACTGTTTTATAGCACCATCACCTTCAATCTTTAAATGTATCCATGGGATGATACAAAAAACTGAATTTTCTTGCATTTAGACTCCTCGTAACCATGAATCAATTATGGAGGCCAAGATTTCAGCGATTACCATACTCGGTGATCCATACGTCTATCAAGTCTTTGGGGTATCCCCGATGGAAATGTCGCATCCATGGATATGCTGGCCCAGACCCGTCCTTCAGTTGGATATCAGAGGCCATGCAAAGCTTTTTGGCCGGTACGCCACCAACTACTGAATCAGGCTCTACATCCTTTGTCACAAGGCTGTGGGCACCTACGAGGCTCCTTGTGCCAACCCGGACACCAGGCATCAGGCAGCACATGGTCGCAATGGCTGCGTAATCCTCCACGACCACGCCCTTCATGTGCCCATCGCTTGGGGGATGTGGGTCGTTTGTGAACACCGTGAAGGGGAATATCCAAACGCAATTTCCAATGACCGTTTTATGACCTATGTGCACATTGCTATGAGTCCTTACGTAGTCGCCAACTTCTGCATGTCCCTGGAAATCACATAGTGTTCCAATTTGAAGGTTCTTGCCCGCCTTGAATTTTTCTCGAACAGTGACACGATGCCCAGTGACCAAACCAGGGCCGAAGATGGACCCCTCATAAAAGACACTGTGCGAGCGAATTCGCGCACCATCACCGATCACAAGGGGGGTTCCCTCGCTGAGAGGGGTTGGATAGCCGAGCACACAGTGACTTTCAACGACCACGTTGTCTCCCAGGATCACATTGTCGTGGACTACCGTGAAGTCACCTATGGTCACATTTGATCCAAAACTGGCTTTGTCGCTGACCTTGGCGAGAGGGCTGATGCTCATGATAGGTTTCTCCTCCTAAGGGGGTTCATTTGCTGGGGTGACTGGTGCTCAATTTCTTCTATTTATCGAGTCCAGCCTTGAGGGAGATTAGAAACCCATCAAGCGCTTGAGCCCCCTTCCTGAATCAGCCGCTTTAGGTAGGCACCATACTCCGTTTTCCCGTGCTTTTCGGCGAGGGTCGCGACCTGGGAGGCGGGGATCCACCCATTGCAGAAGGCGATCTCTTCGGGGCACGCCACCATCAGGCCCTGGCGCTTCTGGATGGTGCTCACAAACCCGCTGGCCTCCAGTAGGCTGTCATGGGTCCCCGTGTCCAGCCAGGCGAACCCACGGCGGAGGGGCGTGACCCGCAACGCACCCTGGTTGAGGTAGATCCGATTCAGATCCGTGATCTCCAGCTCCCCCCGCTTGGAGGGTTTCAGGGACTTGGCATGGGCCACGACCTGACGGTCATAGAAATACAGGCCCGTCACCGCCCAGTTGGATTTCGGAGCGGCTGGTTTCTCTTCGATGGAAAGGGCTCTGAAAGTGGGGTCCACTTCCACGACACCAAAGCGCTCAGGATCCTTCACCTGATGGGCAAAAACCCGGGCCCCTTCGGTCAGCTGGGCGGCTTCCTGAAGCAGAGGGGTAAAACCCTGCCCGAAAAACAGGTTGTCACCCAGCACCAGACAGGAGGTTTCGCCCCCAATGAAGGACTCTCCGATGAGGAAGGCCTGAGCCAATCCCTCCGGCTTTGCCTGGATGGCGTATTGGAGGTGAAGGCCCCAGGCGGAACCATCTCCCAGCAGGCTCTGGAAGAGGGGGACATCGATCGGGGTGGAGATGAGCAAGATGTCCCGGATCCCTGCCAACATGAGGGTCGACAGCGGATAGTAGATCATCGGCTTGTCATAGATGGGGAGCAACTGCTTGGAGATCGCCAAGGTTGCTGGGTGCAGTCGCGTGCCGGCCCCACCCGCCAACACAATCCCCTTCATGGATGGCCTCCCTGGAAGAAACAGTCATGATAGTAGCCCGAATTCGGCGAGCCAGCCTTGCGGGTCGAGGGACTGACCCTTCAAGCTGGCACCGAAGAGGAGCAGCTTAGGGGGCAACCCCTGCTTTGCCCGAGGATTGCCACGAAGAACATGGTCACCGATTCATGGGTGATGCCGACCTATGTGGGTCAAATCGCCTGTAACGGCGGAGGCTGTGATGATGCCTGTTGAGCGAGGTGGAGGGTCCCCCTCGGCAAGGGCAGCTACCTTCGCCGCTAGCCTCGATTCTGCCCTGCGGCGGCCCTCTCCTGCCCCGACGGTGCGCGGTTGGTGTTCCCGACTGTGAATGCCCTTGGTCATTAAGCCATGGGGTGTGACGTCAGTCAGGATTCCAATACTGAACCCAGGCTGAAGGAGGCTTTTCGCTGGCCACCATGGCGGATGTCTAGAATTTGGTGTTCCATCTTCTGCAGAGCCCTGGCATCCCCCCTCGGGTCGAGGCAAAGTGATCTGCATCTGCTGCGATCGGCAGGCCGAGCTCACCCAGCGAGGCGAGCAGGGGTCCCCTGCCCAGTGTTTCTACGGTGCCATACACTTGCGTACGTCCCCTGGCTTTTGGGGCGCAGCCGTTTTTACGGGAACACCCCGGGCAGTCTCTCCTGGCGACTTTAGAATCACAGTCAGCACCAGGCGACGGAGGTCATCCACCTCGCTAGCGCGCAGTTGTTGCTGCTGGGTCGGAAACTCGCACCCTACCCAAGTGGCGGGGATCATTACAGGTTGTCTGTCGGCGTAATGCCCTGGATCCCTGCTTCACCCGAAATGCCGAGGGAACCTTGGCCAGGATGCTTTGGGATGCCGTCGAATGCCACTGCCCATTAGCTTTAGGCAGAGGTCTGGCGAGGGGTTCCGGACAGCTCAAAAAAATAAATAAAGGTTCGGCGCACGGCGTCCGAAAGAGGAAAGGTCGGGGGTTCCCCCCACACAACCAGGCAGCACGGATGCTGCCAACCTACATCACGGAGGATGTTATGGTTACCATTCTTTCTAACGTCGCTGCCCTGGCCGCCAGTCGCCAACTCGGCATCAGCAAGCTCGGCCTGAACCAGGCCATTACGCGGCTCACCACTGGCCGGCGCGTCAACGGCGCTGGGGATGACGCCGCCAGTCTGGATAAAGGTAATACCGCCCAGGCTGCCGCGCGCGAAATGGCTGCCCGGGTTGTCACCGACCAGGCTGCCTACTTCACCGCCCTGAATACTGATGGTCTGAACGCACAGAAGACCCTGGATGCCTACCGTATGGCGGAAATGGAAGGCAGTGGCAACAACTCAGGAGCTGAGTGGAGTGCCCTTGTAAGTAGCTCGGGCGGGTCCAGTTCAGCTATTGCACTATCTAACATCAAGGCCGACCAGGCGACAAATGCCGGCGCCATGGCTACGGCATTGAGCAACGCCCAGACGCACGGCATCAGTGCAGAAACCCAACAGGGCATTGCGGATGCTTACCTTGGTGCCGACATGGGGGCTGAAATGGCCAACCTCACCAAGTATCAGATCCTCATGCAGGCAGGCACCAGCGCCCTAAACAATGCGAATCAGTCCGCGCAAACAGTCATGAACCTCTTCCGGTAAATAGGCATTTTCTGAGTTCCGGGGGGGGCGGATTTACTCTGCCCCCCTCGGTTTGATGAAAACCGGAAAGGGGGTTCTATGGTCGATCAAATCACACTAGGAAGCGGCTATCCCCTGACAACATCGGGTGGCGCGGCTCCAGCAATCACCCAGCGTCCTGCCACGGGCAATGTGGCGACGCCTCGGACCGAGGCCTCAGCGGTCGCACCCAGTCCCGGTGCCCAGGAGGCAGCCGTAGCGCAGGTCAACCAGCACCTTCAGCAGGCTCAGTCGGAGCTGAAGCTCCAGGTGGATAGCGGTTCCGGCCGCACGGTGTTCCAGGTGATACAGCAGGGTACGGGCCAGGTGCTCTTCCAGGTTCCTTCTGCGGAAGTGCTAGGGATGTCGCGTCGAGTTCGCGAAATGCAGACCCAGGCCAGTGGCTCCGGCGCGTTGGTGGATAAGGAGGGCTAGACTCTTCCATTGTGGATGAATAGTCGAGGTGTAGCATGGTGACGGTGACGACGAGTTCGACTTCAAGCTCGGCTTCCTTGAATGGTCTCAGCACGGGCATCGACACCACCGCCTTGATCAATGCCATCATGGCTCAGAAGGGGACGGGCGTAGCCAGGCTGAAGGCTCAACAAACCCTGAACACACAGAAAACATCGGCTCTTATCAGCCTCAGAACCCAACTGGGCGTCCTTAACACCAGCATTGCGGTCCTGCACGATAGATTCAATAGCCGTCTGGTGACCAGCACTGACAGCAACAACACCAATGTCACAGCCTCGGCCAACGGGAATGCATCGGGCAGCTACGACCTCAACGTCAACACGGTGGCTACCAAGGGGAGACTCTCGGCGTCCCTTGATGCCAGTGGATACACGACGAACCTGTCCGTGGCCAACCCTTCGGACTCTTCGAGTTCGTTTGTCTTTAGCGGGACTACGCCAGCCAAGTTCGCCGTCCAGGGAACCGACGGGACCGTTTATCAGGTCACCCTGGATGCCGGCTCCAACACCCTGAATGCCCTGCGCGACAAGATCAACGCCGTAGCGGGTGGCAGCGTGACGGCCACGGTCGTGAACACAGGTAAGGGCCCAAAGCCCTATCAGTTGGTGCTCACCGCAAAAGTCTCTGGAACTGGCAGTACAGCGGGCAAGGTGACGATCGCTGATATCACCAACATGCAGAGCGACGGGACCGCTGGTGCTGCTGTCAATACCCTGGGGATTGGCGCAGGGGGGAGCACTGACGGGTTGGCAAAAAACATCACCGGTGGCCTGGCCTCCACCCTCTCGGGGGTGGCCACCGACGCAAACTTCACCCTCAATGGCATCAACCTCACCCGCGCCAGCAATGTGATAACAGACGCGGTGGATGGCATGACATTCACCCTTAAACAGGGGGGACAAACGGGCACCACCACACTGTCGGTGGCGCTTGATACAGGCGGAACCACCACTGCTCTGCAGGACTTCATCACTAAATACAATCAACTAATGAAGGACTATAAGGTGGCCTCCACCGCCACCAAAAACGCCGATGGTTCCATTGCCCAGGCACCGCTCTCCTCAGATACCAACACCCGGGCCCTGATGGCCAACCTGCGGGCCACCCTAGTGGGTACCTCGGCGGGCCTGCCGAGCGGTTCAACATACAAGACGCTGGCCAGCCTAGGAGTAACCACCCAAGCCGATGGCACTCTGTATCTGAACACCTACACATTCCAGCAAGCGATGACTGGCGCTATTGCCAACGTGCAGTCCCTTTTCAATTTTTCAGGCACCTCCACCAATCAGTACGTAACCGTCAAGAGTGGTGACTCACAGACTACTACGGGTAGCGTGGACTTCTCCATCACGAAGGATGGCAGCGGGGTTCTGTGGGGAACCCTGACCCAGAACGCTGTCACCACTGATCCCATCAAGATTTCCAATGGGATTCTCGTGGGTACAGGAGCTTACGCGGGGTTGAACCTTAGTGTCACAGATACGGGAACCGGCACCCTTTCCCTCACCCGGGGAGCGGGACAGGCGGTATCAGATCTTCTGTCCACCTTTACTGGTACCAACGGCAGTATTGCCACAACCCTGAATACCATCACGACCCAGAACGTCAGCTTGGCTACTCAGATTGTCCAAGGGCAGGCGACACTGGACCGCGAGGCCAAAGCCCTGAAGCAGAAGTTCGCCCAGATGGAAGCGATTGTCGGCCAGATGAAGGTCACATCATCATCCCTGTTCGGGGCCTAGGGGCCGTGGTTCTTATGTTCCGCTGTGCTTAGCCGAAAGAATCCCGTGGGGGTAAAATCATGAATGCGTACGCCAAAACAGCCAATGCTTACCTAAGCCAGCGCATTTCGGGGGCCAGTTCAGAGCAGCAGGCGGCCCTGATCATGGAAGCGGGCCAGCTCCACCTGGGCAAGGCCATCCAGGCTTTGAACCAGGGGGACCTCGCTGCGGCAACCCGGAGCTACATTCGTGTCTCGGAAGTCATCCAGGAAGCCACCATCCGTCTGAACCTGGAGGGTGGCGGCGAGTTGGCCCACAACCTCGCGAAGTTGTACGACTGGTGGACCCGGGAGACCATGGCTGCCGCCCGGGCCAGGGATGCCAATCGCCTGACCGCCGTGGCCCATGGCATGGGTGAGATCCGGCAGGCATGGGAGGAGTGCCACCAGAAAAAGGTAGGGGCCGAGGCCGGTGCGGCGTTCCAGTTCGGAGACCGAGTTGGATGAGCGATGACCGGGTTCGTCTAGCCATCGAACAGATGGAAGCCTGGTTGGCAGACTCAACCTGGGAACCCGACCCTGATGCCTTGGCGCAGTGGAACGCGGAATTCAATTCAGCCTTGGCACAGGCCGAGAAAGCTGCCGATTGGTCGGAACTGAGGGCCAGGGCTCATGCGGCGGGGCATCAAATGGAAGTCAGAATGGCGGTCTTCGCTGAAGCTAAGGAGCGCTTGCGGATAGCGCTTGAGCGACAGGAAGTCGGCCACCGGGCCATGAAGGGCTATGGGGCCACCGCTCGCTGAGCCTGAACCTATTCAGACGTCCTGAGTCAGGTCAGAAACCATCTTCTGGATAACCGAGGCCCAGTCCCCGTGGACTGGTTGCCGGTAGAGGTGCATGGTGGGGTACCAAGGGCTGTCATCCCGATTCAGTAGCCAACGGTAATCAGGCTGATGGGTGAGCAGCAGAAAGGTGGGAATGCCCATAGCCCCGGCCAGGTGGGCCACAGAGGTGTCGACTGTGATCAAGAGATCCATTCCGCTCAGAGCGTAGGCGGTGTCGGAAAAATCGCTCAGGTAGGGGGCCAGAGAAATCAAGCCTGGTAGAGGCGGGTCCTCATGTTGCCCAAGCTGAAAGCTGTACCAGGCGACCGATGAGAGGGCGGCCAAGGGTGCCAGGATGGCCACAGGGAGAGAGCGCTCAACATCTCTTGCATGGCTGGGGTTGCCGGCCCACACCAACCCAATCCGGGTGCTTCCTTCTCCCCGCGTGAGGAGCTCCTGAATTTCGGCCCTCCGAGGGGCGTTCCCCGGAGCCCGGAGGTAGGGGACCTCGGCTGGGAGGTTGGAAAGGTCTGTCCGGAAAACCCTCGGCAGGGACATGAGGGAGACCTGGAGGTCGAAGGCGGGCAACGGTGTGCCGGCGGGAACCAGCCAGTCAACACCCCTACAGGTGGCCACCACATCCAACAAGATGGGCTGGGCCTCAAGAATAACTTCCCCGCCCAGGGCCTTCACCAGGTGAAGGTACCTGACGAACATGAAGGTGTCGCCCAGCCCCTGTTCAGCCCAAACAAGCAGACGCTTGCCCGCGAAGGACTCCCCCGTCCAAGTCGGTTGCTCAAAGGTCCTGTGTGGTCTCAGTTCCTTGGGAACCTTCAAGCGAGCCTCGAAGCGCTCCCACCCCAGTGACATCTCACCGAAGAGCAGGTCAACAAAGCTCTCCTCGTAATCCAGGTAGGCCAGGCCAGGTGCCAACTTCCGGAAGCGTTCAACCTCAGCCCGATATTCAGTCCAGCAGCCCAGAGAGTAGTAGGGGCCCATGACGCTCTTGTGGACAAGAAAGCTGGCAGGGGCTTGTTGGACTGCCAGGGCTGCTTCATGGATGGTATTGGCTGAGTCTCCCCTTCGGGCCAGGCAGGTAATCAGCAGCAGTCGAGCCTTCTCATCGCGGGGATGCTCGGCCAGGAGTTTCCGGAACAACCCTTCGGCCTCCTCCAGAGCACCCACTGCCATCCGCACAGAACCCAGGTTGGCCTTTGCCCTGAAGTTGAGGGGATCAATCAGGAGAGCCGTGGAGCCGACGTCTTCGGCCTCCTCGAATCTTTGCGCCTCCACCAGGGCCGAACCATAGAGGGCCCAGAGCTCGGCGTGATGGGGCTGCAAGGCGGCATATCTGCCCGTCATGACCCCGGGACGGTTGGTCACAGCTAGGACCTTTTGGAAGCCAACAAAGTCCCGCATGTGCAGCAGGCACTCCGCAAGGAACAACTGCACGCCCATTCGGCGGGGATCGTCCGCCAAGATCGAGCGGAATTGATCGGCAGCATCGTTCCAGAGGTCTCTTCGCATCAAGATGCAGCCGAGGTTGATTCGTGTTGCTATCTTGTGGGGCTCAAGGGCAAGGGCAGACTGGCAGGCTTCCTGGGCCTCCTGGAGTTCTCCGAGCTCCAGCAGTTGCGCCGCAAAGGCCGCCCAGCCCTCGCCGTGCTTAGGCGCCAGGGCCAGGAACGCCCGGTAGGCGGCAGCGGCTTCCTGGGGCTTTTGGGCCCGGTCTAGGCCCTGCGCCTTCTTCAGCAGCTTCATGTGGTCTGGACGCATGGGTGGTTCTTGCCCCCTGCTGTCTCTTCGATCCGCGGTAAGGGGCTCTTGAGTTGGGACCCAGGCGGGGCCTGGCGGAGGGTCAGCGCTACCGGAATTACATCGGCCGGTGCTTTTGCCGAAAGGAGTGTAGACGGGACCGATCTTCATTGCTGCTGGCCCCCCCACGCCCACCCTCCGACCTTGGATGCGCCCATGTCCCCCGAGCTGGCCACCTCGCTTCCCACCCAACCTGAAGCCCCTGCCATCCCCGAGCACATGGTGGTGCTGCTGTTGGAGGCGGGGCAGCGGTTTGTGGTGAAGCTCCAGGAAGTGGTGGCCCTGGACGATCCGCGACCCCGGGTGCACTTCAGCAAGAAGATCCTCGCCATCCTGGAAGAGCTGGACCGCCGCCTGAACCACGAGCAGGGCGGTGAGCTGGTGGACAACCTCACTCGGATGCACGCCTGGTGGCGCAAGGAGGTGCTGCAGGCCTGTGAGGCGGGCGACCTCGAACGGCTGGGCCGGGTGCATGCGCAGATGGGTGAGATCCGCTACGCGTGGGAGCAGGTGCTGTTCCGCGGCACGGGGATGACGGGCAACGCTTCGTTCTAGGCTGTCCCGTAGAGTCGGTCCCCGGCGTCGCCGAGGCCGGGCAGGATATAGCCCTTCTCGTTGAGCTGCCGATCCACCGCACCGACCACGATCACCAGGTCTGGATGATCGGCCTGCAGGCGGGCGATGCCTTCGGGCGCCGCCAGCAGGGACACCAGCGTGAGGTTCACCGCACCGGCGCTCTTGAGCTGACGCACGGCCTCGGAGGCGCTGCCGCCGGTGGCGAGCATGGGATCGAGGATGAACACGGGGCGCGCCTCGAGGAGGGGCGGGAAGTTGCGGTAGTAGGGCACGGGCACCAGCGAGTCGTGGTCGCGGTAGAGACCGAGGTGGCCGACCTTGGCCGTGGGCATCAGCTGCAGGAAGGCGGGCAGGAAGCCGAGGCCGGCGCGGAGGACGGGCACCAGCACCGGATCGAGCGCACCGAGGCGGCGCGTCTCCGTGCGCTCGAGGGGCGTTTCCACCACGGCGGACACGGTGGGAAGGCTGCGCGTGGCCTCTGCGGCGAGCAGCAGTCCAGTCTCTTCAATGAGGGCTCGAAAGAGGCTACCAGCGGTTTTGCGGTCGCGGATGAGAGAGAGCTTGTGGTGGACCAGTGGGTGGTCGAGCACGTGGACGGACATGGGACGCCTCCTGTCTGATGCTGCAAGTGTGGCGCACTGCGCAGGGTCGGAGGAGGGAAATGAATGGGGTGCATGCGGAGAGGTAGCGACAAAAAAAATGATGATTTTTTGAATTTCTCTGTTGACCTCCTCCCGATCGCTGGTTTTATGTTGAATCAGAGGATTATTGGCCAACCATCTTCCCGATAGGGCCTGCAGCGAGGTATCTGAGATTTGGAGCGTGGTAAATGCTAAAGAAAGTCGCCATATTCAAGGCCCTCGATGTGGAAATCAAGAAGCAGAGGGGACCCGTGGCGGTTAAGGACGGCTACAAGGGTCACCACTCTCTCAAGGAAGAGCTCAGCCAGCCTGGAATCACCATCTTGGGTGAAGTGTCCGGGGGCGATCCAGGCCGGGGTCAGGTGCGGGAATCCTACAAGGCCTCCACCCACGCCAAGAGTCTGGCCGAAAACGGTGCCAAGGCCCTCTCCATCGCCACAGACAAGTTCCTCTACTTCGGCGAGGACAAGCACCTCTCCGAGGTGCGTGCCCAGGTGAAGGTGCCCCTCATCCGCCGGGACTTCATCTTCGAGGAGTACCAGGTCGAGGAGAGCAAGATCCTCGGCGCCGATGCCATCTACCTCATGCCAGCCATGCTCCCCCAGGAGCGCCTGCAGACCCTGCTGAAGTTCGCCATCAGCAAGGGGCTCGACGTGGTGGTGGAAGTGACCTCCGAGCTGGAGCTGGCCCGGGCCGTGGAGGCCGGGGCCGATATCGTGTGCGCCGTGGGCCGCAACCTGGATACCTGGGAAGCCTCCTGGGACTTGGCCCTCGCCCTCGTGAAGAAAGTGCCCAAGAGCTGCCTCCGCATGATCGAGGGCGGCATCCTCCGGCTCGAGCAGATCAAGCAGGCCGAGGCCCTCGGGGTCCACGGTCTCCTCATCGGGGACGCCCTCCTCGACGACTACTATCCCGGCAAGCGCCTGGCCCAGATCCTGGCTGGCGTTGAGCCCCCAAAGAAAGCCGTGAAGCCCAAGGGCAAGACCGGCTCTGCCGCAGCAGCGGCGCTAGCCCCCACGGCCGCTCCGGCGGCCAAGGAATCCATCCCCACCCCGCGGGAAGTGCCTGCCCCCACCGGCGCCAAAAGCGCCAAGGGCAAGGTCGCCACCCCCGCTCTTCCTTCCACCCCCGCCCTTAAGGGCAAAAAGGAGCCAAAAATGGCTGATCTGACCCCTCCGGCCGCCGCGCCGACCCCCGCAGCCCCGAAGAAGGCCGCTGTGAAGAAGGCCGCCCCCAAGAAGGCCGCTGTGAAGAAGGCCGCCCCGAAGAAGGCCGCTGCCCCCAAGAAGGCCGCCGCCAAGAAGGCCGCCCCCAAGAAGGCCGCCGTGAAGAAGGCCGCTGCCCCCAAGAAGGCCGCCGTGAAGAAGGCTGCTCCCAAGAAGGCCGCCGTGAAGAAGGCCGCTCCCAAGAAGGCCGCCGTGAAGAAGGCCGCTCCCAAGAAGGCCGC
>CAIRQL010000010.1 GCA_903880675.1 uncultured Holophagaceae bacterium
GCCGGGACTTGGCGAAAACCAGAGTCGCCTTCCCCGGTAAAGCGCGATGAACCTTTGTTTTTTAGCGCTCTGACCTACTGGATGGCGATCAACTCCACATCGAAGATCAGCTCGGCGTTGGGGGGGATGGCGCCGCCGGCGCCGCGGGCGCCGTAGCCCAGGTGGGCGGGGATGATGAGGGTGCGCTTGCCACCCACCTTCATGCTCATGATGCCCTCGTCCCAGCCCTTGATGACGCGGCCCACGCCGATGGGGATGGCCAGGGGCTGACCCCGGTCCACAGAGCTGTCGAACTTCTTCCCGCGCTTACCGTCCTCGGAGAGGTAGCCGGTGTAGTGCACCTGGCACTGCGATCCGCGGGCCGGCATGGGGCCCTTGCCCTCTTCGGTGTCGATGTACTTGAGGCCGGTCTCGGTGGTGATCACTTTGGACTCCTTGGGCTTGGGGGCGGCCTTGTCCTTGGGGGCCTGGGCAGCGAGGGTGAGGGGCAGCGCCAGCAGCAGGGCGGCCAGGGGGAAGCGGAAACGGGTCATGGGTCCTCCAGGGTCATTCAGTCTAGCCCAAGGCCCGCCAGCCCCGGAGGGTCCGAATGGCGAAGCGCAGGTAGACCACCACCAGCAGGGGCAGCACCACCGCCACCAGGGGGTTGGCCCGCCAGGCGCCCGCCAGGTCCAGGTGGGCCGCCGCCACCAGGGCGTGGGTCATGCCGCAGCCCCAGCAGGACTGCCCCGTGGCCAGGGTTACCAGGCAGGGCGGCGCCAGCACCAGGAAGCGAGCCGGAAAGACAACGGCTGCGACCCCCGCCAGGGAGATCGCAGCCAGGATGAGCAGGTCCAGCCGGCTACTTCTGGAGCGGGAGGCCAGAGGCATCCTTCACGCCGCCCGTCAGGATCAGGATGAAGTCCACCAGGGTCCAGATGCCGCAGCCACCCAGGGTCAGCAGCTGGGCCACGGCGATGCCGATATGCCCGGTGTAGAACCGGTGGGCGCCACACCAACCAAGAAAGAAGCAGAGCAGCAGGGTGGCCACCCAGGACTTTTCGGAGACGGGACCCACCTGGCCGGAGGTGGAGCCAACGTGCGGAACGCCCGCGCCACACTTCACGCAGACGATGGCCTGGGGGAGAACTTCAGCACCGCAGGACTGACAGAAAGCCATGGAAACTCCTTCACCAACGGGACAGGCTCCACCGATCATCCGCCCGGCAAACCCCAAAAAAACAAGATTAATTCCTATACAAAGTTACCCATGGCAGCTCACCCCTGGCAAGCGCTATCGGGGCTCCAGCCCTAGGCCCATCCGGATGGCAGCGGCATAGGCGGGGACCGCAGCTTCCAACTCCTCCACGGCGAGCCACTCGTCGCTGATGTGGGCCTGCTCGATGGCACCGGGTCCCAGCAGGAACACCGGGATGCCGCGCTGGGCGGCCGCCGAGGCATTGGTGGTGTAGGGGGCGGCGAAGGCTGTCGTGCCCAGGGCCGCTAGCAGACGGCCCTGGAGGTTGGTATCGCTGTTCTTCCAGGCGGGGATGAACTCGTCCATCTCGATGGGGTGGCCCGTGTGGCAGGGGCGCGCCAGGCGGGCCAGGCGTACGCTCACGCCCTCCAGGCCGATCAGGGCGGCGGTGATGCGGGCCAGCACCGTTTCGGCGGTCTCCCCGGGCAGCAGGCGCAGGGCCAGGCGGGCCGTGCAGAGGTGGGGCACCATGCCCTGGGACTGGCGGGGCTCCGAGCCGATCTCGATGAGCTCGCAGACGCCCGCTCCAAGGTCCGCGTCCACGGGCAGCGGCAGAGCCCGCAGGCGCGCCACGGCCTCCAGCAGCTTGTAGACCGCGTTGTCGCCAAGCTCGGGCCGGGAGCTGTGGGCGCTGCGGCCCGTGGCTTCCAGAAGGATCCCCGCCCGCCCCTTCTGGGCCACGCCCAGGCGCAGGGACGTGGGCTCACCCACCAGCACCAGGTCGGGCCGGTAGCGATCCAGGATGGGCTCCAGGGCGGCGCTGGTGAGGTCCTCCTCCCCCACGCTGGCCGACACCACCACGGTGCCGACGAAGTCCTCCAGCCCCGCCACGGCGTGGAGCATCGCCGCCAGGGAGCCCTTGGTGTCGGCGGCGCCCCGGCCCCAGATGCGACCCTCTACGAGCTCGGCCCCGTGGGGCGCATGGGTCCAGGCCTCGGGCCGGGTCACGGGCACCGTGTCCATGTGGGCATCCAGCAGCACCGTGGGGCCAGGGCCCGATCCCCGACGCACGCCGAGCACGCTGCCGCAGGCATCGGTATTCACCTCAAAGCCCAGGGCGCTCATGGCCTCGGTCGCGGCCCGGGCCATCTCGCCCTCCTGACCGGACAGGCTGGGGATGCGCACGAAGGCCCGACACAGATCCACCACGGGGCTATGAGGTGCGGGCTGGGTCACGGGGCCTCCGCCTCCATCATGGCCCAGTGCGGCGCCTGCGAGTGCCCTCTACAGGCCTCAGCAGGCCACGGGGCCCCGCACCAGGAGCCGCAGGATGGTGCCCAGGAGACCCAGGGCCAGGAACCCCGCCAGCAGTGTCTGAACGCCCCCAAACAACACCACGCCCAGGATGCCGGCGCCCAACAGTGCCTTGATCATGGCCCTACCTCCAGGGACCCAGGATGGCGCGCCGGATTGGACAGTGGACGACCAATCTGGATTCTCGTTATGGGCCTTCGTGGAGCGCCGTTTTGTTACCCAGAGTCTGGACGATTACCAGGTGCGGTTTTCAGCCAAGGAGAATGCAGTACCCTTCTCCATCGACATCCATCCTGGGGAGGTCTCATGAGCCAAAAAAAGGATCTTCCGGGAATTCCGGGGGAAAAGAACTGCCAACCACAGAGAACGCAGAGAGCGCAGAGGCGCGCCGACCCACCGTGCACGGCCCCAAGTGCTTTATCCCGCTCCTCCCCGTCCATCCCCGGCTAAGAAGCTTTTCCGCCCCAAGTACCCAGGCCGTTCTCCGCTCTCCTCAGCTCCTCGGTTTTCCTCCGCGTTCCTTCCTTTCTTTTCAGCCACCCCTTGCCTGTTTTCCTCTGCGTTCTCTGTGTTCTCTGCGGTGAGACTTCTTTCCCTGAAATCCCGGAAGAACCCAAAAAAAGGGCACTGGCATTCCCGGCCTCTCCCTCAGCTGGCGCCGCGCCCTGGGCGTCTCCCAGGCCCAGGCGAAGCTGTCCCGCCAGATCGGCATCCCCCTGTCCCGCAGTGGCCGCCAGCAGAAGTTCGGCCGCTTGGCCGGCTGCTGCGTGCCCCTGGCCCTCGGAGCCGGGGTGGTGCGCCTGGTGTGCTGGCTGGTGTGAATCCGGAACCGTGGGAATACCGATGAACACCGATCGAGGCTAGCCCCTGACCTTGGTGGCCACCTGGATGGCCGGTGGGGCCTCCAGCTGCTTCTTCACCGCGCACTGGGCGGCGGCGCGCACCAGGGCCTCGTGGTACTTCTCCGGGAAGGTCGGTGGCACCTCAATGTCGATCTCCACGGCCTCCAGCTTGCGGGTCTCGGGGTTGCGGAGCACCCGCTCCCGCAGCTGGATGCCCTCCGTGGGCAGCCCCCGCTGGCGGCAGAAGCCCAGCACGTAGATCCCAGCACAGGTGCCCAGGGAGGCCAGGAAGAGGTCGAAGGGGGTGGGGGCGCTGGCTTCGCCGCCGCCCTGGGGGCCCTGGTCCGTGCGGACCGTGAACCCGTTGAAGTGGGCGTCCACCCGGGCGCCGCCGGGGAAGTCGATGAGCATCTCCATGGGAGTCTCCTAAAGGGTTGGGGGGTGCTACTTGCGGACCAGCCAGGTAGCCAGGGCCTGCCCGGTGGGAAGGGCGCCCACCTGGCGCTTCCGCTCCTTGCCATCGGCGTCCAGGATCAGCAGGGTGGGATAGGCCTCCACCCGGTAGCGCCGGGCCACGGCCGCCGCCGCCGCCTGCTCCCGCCGGTCCCGGGTCTCGGTCATGAGGGACACGGGAACATAGGCCTGGAGGGCCTTCTGGGCCTCGGGCGAGGGAAACACATTGGCCTTGAGGTGCTGGCAGGGGGGACACCACTCGGCCCAGACATCCACGAAGAGCAGCTTCCCCTCTTTCTTGGCCCGCTTCTGGGCAGCGGCCAAGTCGTGCTCCCACACAAGGGCACTCTGGGCGGCCAGAGGCAGGGACAGAGCCAGCAGCAGACTGGGAATGCGCATGGGGGGACCTCCGGGGTGGGCGACCGGAGGGGTTCCGGTTTCACAACCATATTACCATATGATTAACATAGATCAATCAATACCCGTTCGCACCTGCCCCGTTGCGCCGCCGCCGCCCTTGGGGTGAAGTGGGACCAGACGCAGGGCCACCGACGGACTGACCGGAGCGGCCCCCCGGAGGCTCCCATGATCCCGACCCAAGGCCCTGTCACCACGCTGGACCTCCACTTCAAGGTGCCGGGCACCGTGGCGGCCTTCCTGGTGCGCACCCCCGCCGGGCCGGTGCTGGTGGAGACCGGCCCTGAGTCCCTCTACGGGAACCTGGAGGCGGCGGTGAACGCCCAGGGCTTCGCCATGACGGACATCCGCCACGTGTTCGTCACCCACATCCACCTGGACCACGCCGGGTCTGCCTGGCGTCTGGCGCGACACGGCGCCAAGGTCTATGTGCACCCCCGGGGAGCGGCCCACCTGGTGGATCCCACCAAGCTCATGGACTCCGCCCGGCGCATCTACAAGGACGACATGGACCCCCTCTGGGGCCGCATGGACGCCATTCCCGCC
>CAIRQL010000011.1 GCA_903880675.1 uncultured Holophagaceae bacterium
GCGTCTCCCTGCGCGACCCCCAGGGCTGAACCCCAGTCGCGAAAAACGGCCGATCCAGAGCAGCACCCTGCGCTCCGGCCTACGGCCTGCGCTCCGGGTGCTGCTCTGGATCGAGGACTGCAACTTCAGTTGCTCAGTCCCTGTTTCAGGTGTGGCCTACTTCTGGGGAGCAGAACTGGCTAGGTTTTAGAGAGCGGTGAAGCCCTGTGCTGAGGCAGGGCCCCGGATTGGAGACGTCTCCAATTGCTGAATTCAGAAATTCGTCCCGTCTCGGGCGGGGGTCGTGCCGGTACACCCAGGCGGTCGTGCCATCAGCCATCAATTTATGTAAGTGATATAAAAAAACAATCTATATAGCAATTCGAGAACTACCCTGTCAGAAAAAGAGGGGTGTTTTTCTGACAGGATGCCTGCCAGGGGAGCGTGACAGGTGTCACGCTCCCCACCAAAGACCCCTGGAGCTGCCCAGATCAGACATGCCTCACGGCGTGGGTTCAGCATGGGTGCCTTTGAAAATGCTTACGGGTCAAGCAATATTTTGAATAATAGGCTTTGCTCCTGTCAGAAAAAGTGGGTAGTTTTTCTGACATGGCTACCTCCATCCCCAAGAGACCCGCCCTAGCCCCCAGCGAGAAGGCCATCCTGGGTCGTGTACGGCGCTGGAAATCAGCCAAGAGCTTTAAACCTGCTGATTTTATTGATCTTATGAATAGGGATGCCATTGATCAGGCCCTCTCCCGCCTGGTGGCCAAGGGACTGGTGAGGCGCATCAGTCGCGGAGTCTACGACCTTCCCCGGGTCCATCCGATCCTCGGTCCCCTGTTGTCCACACCTGGTGATATTCGCAAAGCACTAGCTGGAAAGGGCTTAGGTTTAAATATTCAAGCATCCGGGGCCTATGCGGCCAATATCCTCGGCTTAACCGAGCAGGTGCCGACTCGGATCGTCCTACTGACAGACGGCCCACCCCGTAAGGTGCAGGTGGGCGCCCAGGTGATCGAGCTGCGACAAACGAGCCCTCGGAACATGAAAACCGCCGGCAAGATCAGCGGCACGGTGATCCAGGCCCTCCGGCACCTTGGCAAGGACCATGTCGACGAGGCTGCTCTGGCTACGCTCCGGACGCGCCTAGCCGACAAGGACAAGCTCTGCCTCCGGCAGGACGCAGGCTTTGCCCCGGCCTGGATCGCGAAGATCATGCTCCAGTTGGCCGAGGGCTGACATGCAGCGCTTCCTGACCCTCGACCTGGAAACCCAGCGCCTGGCCATGGAGCAGGCGGCCGCGGCCAAGGGCCTAGCCTTCGTGGCCGTGGAGAAGGATTTCTGGGTGTGTTGGACCCTGGAGCAGCTCTTCCAGTTGCCGGAGATTGGCGGCCACCTCACCTTCAAGGGCGGCACCTCCCTCTCGAAGGTCTACGGGCTGATCGACCGCTTCTCCGAAGACATCGACCTGGTGGTGGACAAGGCCTATCTCGGATTCAGCGGGGACAGGGATCCCGAGGCGGCCCCCAGCAACGCGAAGCGGAAGGACCTCATCAAGGCTCTCAAATCGACCTGTTCCGAGGTGGTGAGCGGTGCCATCATGGCCGCGCTGAACCAAGCGTTCCAGGGCTCCCTGCCACTTGGCCGCGACTGGTCTCTGACCATGGACCTGGAGGATAGCGACCGACAGACGATCCTGTTCAACTACCCGCGACTCGATGTGGTGGGCGCGGGGTATCTGAGACAGTGGGTGAAGATCGAGTTGGGGGCCCGGTCGGACATCGATCCGGCACAGGTCGGGACGGTCCGATCGGAGGTGGCGCTGGCCTTCCCCCAGCTATTCGATCAGGCGGCCGTGGGCCTGCGGGCACTGGACGCAGAAAGGACATTTCTCGAGAAGGTGACCCTGCTCCATGAAGAGTCCTTCCGGCCTTCCGACAAGCCCCGGGCCCAGAAACTGGCCCGCCACTACTACGATGTGGCCAGGATGATCCAGAAGGGGGTGGGCGCCCGAGCTCTGGCCTCCAGGGACCTCTTCCAGCGGGTAGTGGAGCACCGCCGGATCTACTTCAAGCAGACCTGGGTGGACTACGACACCATGGCCCCTGGCTCTCTCCGCATTGTCCCTGACGGTGCGCGGATGACCGCGTGGGAGCAGGACTATCAGGCGATGCAGCGGGAGATGTTCTACGGGACCCCCCCCACCTGGCCAGAGGTCATCGAGGAGGTTTCCAGATGGGAAGATGCGTTCAACCACCCCTGACCGAGTTCGTCTTCTTTTAGGCCGGATGGTGCCCATGGCCGAGCCTGGCCTACTGTCGGAGCTGGGGCCTGGGCTGGCTCAACTTCGGGGTCAACCCTGCCCCCGCCTAACCGCGGTCATGAGCTTGAGCAAGGAGTCGGCCCCCTGAGGCCTTCCGAGCTCACGGGCGATCTGGCTGATCGCAAACTCTGCCAAGGCCAGGGTCGCCAGGCGAAGCCGAATCCCTCCGCGTAGAGCAACCCTAGAGCAATCACGAAAAAGCCCCAGAAGGATCCGGGGCTTAAACATCTGATTCTAATGGTGCCTGGAGACGGAATCCCCTCCCCCGGCGCTGCGCACCTCCGCTTATCGCCGCGCCTTGCGCGGCTCCGGCTCGAAAATACCTCGCCGAGGCGGAGCCTCCCGCTTATCGGACGCCCCTCGGGCGTCCTCCCGCTCGCCTGCGGCTCTCGGAAGCGGAGCCTCCCTCCGGGCCGCACGGGTGCTAAGGCCGCTTCCCTCCTGAGGCCACGCAGGGCGTGGCTCCGGGGCGTCAAAGCGGGCCCTGGCACCACCCATCCCCGACGGAATCCCCTCCTCCGGCGCTCCCGCGCCTCCCCCGGGCCGCACGGAGTCTAAGGGGCGCCTCCGGCCTGCGCACGCGGTGCGTGCTCGGCCTCCGGAACGCGCCCCAAGACTCCTGTGATTTCGATTCCATCTCTTCCAACATGGAAATGGCCCCCGAACGGGGGCCATTTCCATGTTGGTGCCTGGAGACGGAATCGAACCGCCGACACATGGATTTTCAATCCATTGCTCTACCGACTGAGCTACCCAGGCGCGAAGGGTAAGGATAGCAGGGGGGGCCTCATTTTCAAGTGCCAGAAGGGGCCGGATTGGTGCATCCTCAATGGTTTGGTGTTCCTTTCATCGACCCCGAGGTTTGTCATGGCCCGTTCCGCCAAAGATCGCGAAATCCAAGTCCAGAAGCCTGCCCAGAGCCTGGCCCACTTCCAGACCAAGCTGGGCACGGGCGAGGAAGAAGACGGCGGCCTGATCAAGCCGATCCTCATCGGTGTCGTCGCCCTGGCGGCTGTGGGCCTGGCCGTGGGTGGCTGGAGCGCCTGGCAGTCCTCTGCCGCTGAGAAGCTGGAAGCCGCCCTCTCCACCCTGCAGATGGAGGTTGAGGGCGATGGTGTGGCTCCGCTGCCCGCCGCCGAGGTGGAGCGCCGCATGCGCGAGCGCCTGGGTCGCCTGGAGGCCCTGGTGGCCGCCGCCCCCTCCTCCCGCCGGGCCGCCACCGCCGGCCTGCTGGCCACCTGGCGCCTCAACCTCGATGGCAAGGGCCTGGCGCCCGCCAAGGGCGATGAGCCCTGGGCCGAGCTCCGCCTGGCCCTGCGTGCCCTGGCTCTGGGCCAGGCCAAGGAAGTCCGCAGCCACCTGGACCCCCTGCGCGCCAAGGCCACGGCCGACGCCCCCTGGGCCGAAGCCTTCTGGGCCTGCCAGATGGACGCCAACCGGCTGGCCGGTGACCGGGCCCAGGCCCTGACCGACCTGGCCGAGTACAAGGCCCGCTTCAAGGGCCGGGGCGACGCTGCCGCCCTCGAAGGCCTGCTGCAGAGCATCTGACGTCCCGCTGCCAAGGAGTCATCCCATGCGGATGTACGACCTGATCTATACCAAGAAGCTGGGCGGAGCCCTGTCGCCCGAGGAAGTCGCCTTCTGGGTCGAGGGGGCCGCAGCCGGCACCATCCCCGACGAGCAGAGCGCCTCCCTGCTCATGGCCATCTGCTGGCGGGGCATGACCACGGAGGAGACCCTGGCCCTCACCCTGGCCATGCGGGACTCGGGCAAGCGCCTGGACCTGTCCTCGGTGCCCGGCCTCAAGGTGGACAAGCACAGCACTGGGGGCGTGGGGGACAAGACCACCCTCATCCTGGGGCCCATCGTGGCGGCCTGTGGGGTGCCCTGTCCCATGTTCAGCGGCCGGGGCCTGGGCCACACCGGTGGCACCGTGGACAAGTTCGCCGCCATCCCGGGCCTGAAGGTCGAGCTGTCCGAGGCCGAGTTCCTGCGCAGCCTGGCCGAGACCAAGTTTGCCAACTCCGCCCAGACCGCCGACATCGCCCCCGCCGACAAGAAGCTCTACGCCCTGCGGGATGTGACCGCCACCGTGGAGAGCATCCCCCTTATTACGGCCAGCATCATGTCCAAGAAGCTGGCCGGGGGCGCCGATGCCCTGGTGCTGGATGTGAAGTGCGGCCCCACGGCCTTCATGAAGACCCTGGAGGACGCCACGGCCCTGGCCCAGAGCATGGTCGCCGTGGGCCAGGCTCATGGCATGCAGATGCGGGCCCTCATCACCCGCATGGACGCCCCCCTGGGCTGGGCCATCGGTAACGCCCTGGAGGTCATGGAATGCGTGGAGATCCTCCGCGGTGAGCACGGGGACTCGGAGCTGGCCCAGATGAGCTTCCGCCTGGCCGCCGAGATGCTGGTCATGGGCGGCGTGGCCACCACCCTGGAGGCCGCCCAGGCCAAGGTCCAGGACAGCATCCTTGGTGGTACGGCTCTGGCGACCCTCCGCCGCTTCGTGGCCCTGAACGGCGGGGACGCCGCTTCCTTGGACGACTTCAGCCGCCTGCCCCAGGCCGGGCAGGTCATTCCAGTCCGGGCGGACCGGGCGGGGTACGTGGCCGCCATCGACGGGCGGGCCCTGGGCATCCTGGCCATGGACCTGGGCGCCGGGCGCAAGAGCCAGACCGACGTCCTGGATCTGGGCGTGGGCATCCGGGTGCGGGTCCAGGTGGGCCAGCGGGTGGCCGCGGGGGACATCATCTATGAGGTCCACGCCAAGGCCGGTGCCACCCCGCCCCTGGCCGCCTACCAGGCCACCCTTACCTGGTCCGAGGAACCCCTGACCCAGGCCCCCTGGCTGCTGGCCACCATCGGTTGCTGAATCTTGTGGCCTGCAACCTTTCTGGTGGGGCAAAATGGCACAATCCCTGTGAGGAAATCCATCTAGGTTAGCCCAATCAATGGTAAACTTACTCGTCTTTTGCTTACCCTTCCTGGGGCAGTTTGCGAAATAATTTGGAGTTCTCCGGAACCTACCGTATGCTTCTCGCACTTCCGCGATCTTTCCCACAAACCGTCTACCCTCTAGCTTTCCCGTTCCCGGTGCAGGGGACACACCCAGGAAAGACTGGACCTCTTCTTCTTCCCACTGCGGCTGCAGCCGCACCCCCCCAAAGGAGTCTCTATGAATCGAAACCTCAACCGGCTTGGGTTTACCGCCCTCGCCCTCATTGCCGGGAGCGGCATTGTCGCTCACGCGCAGAGCTCATCGACGGGCATCTTCACCGGCAAGGTGAGCGACGCCTCCGGCAAAGCCATCTCCGGCGCCCAGGTCATTCTCAGCGGCGCCTCCCTCCAGGGTGCCCGCACCATGGTGACGGGAACCGACGGCGTTTACCGATTCCCTCTGACGCCTTCTGGCGCTGGCTACTCTATCAAGGTGGTTGGCCAGGGCGGCGGCGCCCAGGCCACGGGCCTTGGCTTGGAGCCCTGGAAGACCTCCGTCCAGAACTTCACCCTGAAGAGTGCCTCAGCAGCTGGCGCCACGGTTGAAGTGCTGGCCACTGCAACCAGTGTCATGGTCGATAACACCACCACAACCGACACGAGAACCTTCTCTGCCGAGACCCTCCAGGCCGTTCCTATGGCCAACCGGGATTGGTCTGCTGCAGCCTTCCTTGCCCCCAGCGTGGTGGACGGTGGTCGCGGAACCGCCAACCCCAACATTGGTGGTGGCACCGCCTTCGAGAACAACTACATCGTCGATGGCATGAACGTCACCGACCCGATCCTGGGCACGAACAATACCCGCGTCAATACTCTGGCTATTGAGTCCGTCCAGGTCCAGACGGGTGGCTACGAGCCTGAATACGGCCGTGCCACTGGCGGCATCATCTCGGTTGTTACCAAGACCGGGTCCAACGATTTCCACGCTGATGCAGAGTTTACCTTCCGCCCCAAGAGCGGGATCGCCAAGGCCTATGCTCAGACAGATCTCTCCTACCGGTCCGCAAGAACCGCTGCGGGCGACCAGTCCACAACGTCCTTCTGGGTCGGTGGACCCATCATCAAGGACAAGGTCTGGTACTCCCTCGGCATCAACGTTGATCAGTCCGCACTGGGCGTCAGCTACGGGAAGGTCTACTACTTCGATCCGGAACTAGCCCCCACCAACCCTCTGTCTAGGCCCTCCACCTCAGCCCAGCTCGGCGGCCTGACGAACAGCGGCACTGCCTACGACCTCAAGAACAAGAACCTCGACCTCATCGGAAAGCTGACCTACAGCATCAACACCAGCAACACGCTGGAGCTTGGGTTCACCCGTAATCGGAACACGGCCGACAACAACATCAATGGCCTGACCGTCAAAGAGTACGAGAGCACCTACAAGAGCCATCAGGACGTTGATGTTTTCAGCCTGAACTGGCGCGGTGTCATCACCCCGTCCTGGCTGATTGATGTCCGCGCGGGCAACTACAAGCGCAGCCTGTCTAGCGACACAACCGCCCAGTACAATCTGCCCTACATCGGCTTCGCCACGCCCTCCTACCTGTACTCGGGCGCCCTGAACTCCGATGGTTCGCCGACCTTCCCCGGTGGGATCGATTTCACCCGCACCAACGGTGGCCTGCAGTTGGGTGGCAACCTCGGCAAGGGCACCAGCGAGATCACCCGCAAGCAGTTCTCCGCCAAGGGCACCAACTTTATCGGCGACCACGTCATCAAGTACGGCTTGGACTATGACGAGACGGGCTACAAGAGCACCTCGGGCTACACGGGTGATTTCTACGGCACCCGGACCGTCCGCTCCTTGGGCGTGGGCTACCCCCCGACTGATGCCGCTGGCGACCTCTACTATTTCTCTGATGTCTACCGCTTCCGCCTGGGCGCCAACGGCGTCCCCCTCACGGACCACCTTGGCAATGCGGTCACCTTTGACGGCACCCCCACTGGGAATCCCATCAAGGCGCTGATCAACGGTGGCATGCTGGACCTGAACTCCAAGACCAAGAACATGGCCTACTTCATCCAGGACACCTGGCAGATCACTCCTTCCGTGATGGTCGTCGGTGGCCTGCGCATGGACTCCCAGACCCTCTATGGCGGCGATGGGAAGGAATACCTCAAGTTCAACGCCAAGGACATGACTGCTCCACGCCTGGGCGTCACCTGGGACCCCTATGGTGATGGCAAGACCAAGATCATGGCCAGCTTTGGCCGCTTCTACGAAACCATCCCCATGGATCTAAACCAGCGGGCCGGCTCTGAAGAAGGCTTCGCGTATGTCTACGGACCCACCCGGTACGGCGTTGCAGGTGGTGGCACGGCCAACCCCTATGTCCTCCCTACCCTCACGGACATCATGACCACCGCCGGCAGAATGAACGCCGGCTACGACAACTGGTCCGCTCTTAACTACACCATTGGTGGCGAAAAATCCGCTGTTGATCCTGCCATCAAGCCCCAGAGCATTGAAGAGATTGCCTTTGGAGTTGAGCGCCAGGTATCCTCCCTGGTCAAGATTGGGGCCCGCTGGAAGTACCGTTACTACAAGAATGTCATTGAAGACTTCAGCTTCGACAATGGCAATAATTACGTGCTTGGTAACCCTGGTCAGAACGGCCTTGGCCTGGCCCCGATCCATGTCACCAACTACGACTTCCCTGGGCAGGACATCACCATCTACTTCCCCAAGCCTACTCGCAACTACCGTGAGATGGTCCTGAGCCTGGATAAGGCCAAGGGCGGGGATGCCTGGGCACTGTCCAGCACCCTTACCTTTGCCATCAATGAGGGTAACTTCGCTGGCATGGACAGCCCGCTTAACAACCAGTCTGATCCGAACATCACCAGCACCTACGATCTGCCGATCCTCATGCGCAATACCTTCGGCATCCTGCCCAACAGCCCCCGTTACAACTTCCAGACCAACGGAACCTACGACCTGGGCAAGGGCTTTACGGTTGGTGCACGCTACCAGTACCGTGCTGGCACCGCCATCAGTGCCCTGGGCCCAGATCTCGGCCCCTTGGCCACTGCAGGTGCGACGCCTGGCAACTTCTTTATGTTTAATGGCCAGTTCCTCCACAAGGGCAACTATGGCGATAACGAAGCCATGATTGAGCCCCGTGGTTCCCGCGGCACCACCCCGGATGTCTCCAGGCTTGACCTGCATCTGGAATGGGTGAGCGCTCTGCCGGCGGTTGCCAAGTCGAAGGTCACTCTGTTCGTGGACATCTTCAATGTCTTCAACCAGCAGATGGCTCTGACCGTCAACCAGCAAAAGGAGTTCATGTCCCTCGTGACCGGCGCGGAAGTCACCCCCGCTGGTGTGCTCGTACCTGGCGGCGCAACTTACAGCCGCTACATTTCCCTGCCCAACCCCCGGTTCCTGTCGCCCACCAGCTTCCAGGCACCACGCAGCATCCAGTTGGGAGCACGCTTCAACTTCTAGTGCAGTCCTTCAGTACAAAGAAAAGGCCCCTTCTTGGGGCCTTTTCTTTGTAGGGTAGAGGCATTGTTTGACACCCATCCAGCCTTGAGGAGGTCCCCCGTGCGTCCACTTCTCCCGCTGTTGCCCTTGCTTCTACTCCTCCCACTCCAGGCTCAGACGGCTCCTGATCCTGTTCGCATCAAGGCCCTGCACGACCAGATCCAAACCAAGGTCCTAGACCCTTCAAATCTTGCCGCGCTGGCCGGAACGGCCTTTGGCTGCCGCCCCGATGAAGAGGGCGCAAGCACCAATGACTTCAGCACCGCCGTAAGACCAGCAGGTGTGGCCTCGGTCAATCCCAGACTGCAGAGCCCGGTCACAGATGCCAATCCGATCCCCGTCTCTGAGCGCACCCCACGCTACTACAAACCGGAACAGCGCACCCTCGCTAGCCCATTTACATTTCTCGATCAGACTGGCCTAGGGAAAACGGTCGCCGAACTGCAGGGGAAAGTCCTCGTGGTCTTTCTCTTCAAGCCAGACTGCCGCTACACCCCCGACATGATGGGTGAAATCATTCGCCTTCATGGCATGCAACAAGGCAAGGGCTTCGAGGTGGTGTCAGTAAGTCTTGGCAGTGAAGGCTGGACCGGCCTCGCCCGCTGGCGGCAGGCCAACATGAACATCATCCCCAAGGACTTCCCCATCTACCGCCCGGGCATCAAGACCGGTACCGGTACGAGCATCTTCGGCGAGGTCTTTGGCACCCCCACCACCCTGGTGCTTGACCGCCAGGGCCGAGTGGCGTGGCGCATCAATGGCGCCATCCGTGGCGCCGTGGCTGACCGCCTCAACCACATCATGCTCGAGGGCCTGCTAGAGTCCCTGACTGTCGCCACTGCCAAACCCTGAGAATCCCCTCGTATCCGGAAGCAGAAGGGGAGGCGATTGCCTCCCCTTCTGCTTCTCCCTTAGCTCAGGGGAGTGCTTTGAGATCCCTCATAAAGCTCCGGTCCCAGGGTCGCTGAGGAGCTTTGATATCTTTCACCCCTTGGCCAGCCACAGCGTATCGGCCACGCCAGCCACTGCGTTCTCGGCGCGGGCCAGGGCGAAGCACCAGTCGCTGAGGCGGTTCAGGTAGGCCACCACCGCCGGATCGATGGCCTCGGCTTCGGCCAAGGCCACCGCCTCGCGCTCGGCGCGCCGGCAGACCGTGCGGGCCAGGTGGGCGTGGGCCGAGCCCGGCGTGCCACCGGGCAGCACGAAAGCCGTCATAGGTGGCGCCAGGTTTGTCAGGCGGTCGATGTCAGCCTCCATGGCCGTCAGGTCCCAGGTGGGGCGGCTCATGTGGGCCCCCAGCAGGGCCTGCTTGGCCGGGGGCGTGGCGAGAATGGCGCCCAACACGAAGAGGTCGTGCTGGATGCGCTGCAGGCAGGCCTCGTCGGCGCAGGCGGGTGTGGCATGCAGCCGCAGCACCCCCAGGACGCTGTTCAGCTCGTCCAGGGTGCCGTAGGCCGCCAGCCGCAGGTGGGACTTGCTCACCCGGTCCCCTCCGAAGAGCCCGGAGGAGCCGTCATCGCCGGTGCGCGTGTAGAGCTTCATGCCGACCTCGGTGCGGAAACTGAATGAACAGGGCGAAGGCTGCCTGAACAGGATGACCCATTCTCGCTGATCAGCGCATCGGGAGGGGAAGCTTCCCTGCCCCAGCCCATGGGCGGCGCACCTCCGGCACGGGGTAGGATGGATGGAACCATGGGCGACAGCCCTCCAGGGGGTTCCATGCAGGTGCGCTGCGAGCAGATCGCCACAGACTTGAAGCCGCTGTTCCCCCAGACCCGGGGGGACCTGCAGGTCCTCGTCCAGCGGGCGGTGCCCCCGGAGCGGGCCGATGCCCAGTCACTGGTCTTCGCCGCCGACGCCGCCATGCTCCAGACCGCCCTGGCAGCCGGGGCCGGGGCCATCGTGCTGCCCCTCAAGCTGGCGGGTCTGATTCCCGAGACTGCCACCCAGGCCTTCCTGCTCACCCCGGCCCTGAAGCTGGCCATGGCCCATGTTCTGCAGCGCTACTTCGACCAGGCACGGGGGAAGTTCGGGCCAGTGCCCAGTGTAGATCCCCGTGCCTTCGTGGCCCCGGATGCCGTGGTCGGCGAGGGCGTCGCCATCGCCGCCGGGGCCTTCGTGGGCCGCCGGGTGGTCATCGGCAATGGGGCCCTCATCGGTCCTGGCTGTGTCATCGAGGACGACGCCCGCATCGGCGCCAACACCCTGCTGCACGCCCTGGTCTTCGTGGGCCAGCGCTGCCAGGTGGGCGACCGCTGTGAGATCCACCCCCACACCACCCTGGGCAGCGACGGCTACGCCTATGCCCAGGACGAGGCGGGGCAGCACCACAAGGTCCCCCAGCTGGGCATCGTGGTGGTGGAGGATGACGTGGAGATCCAGGCCAACTGCGCCATCGACCGCGCCGCCTTCGACGAGACCCGCATCGGTCAGGGCACCAAGATCGACAACCTCTGTCACATCGCCCACAACTGCCAAATCGGGAAGCACGTGCTGCTCACGGGCGGCTTCTTCGTGGCGGGCTCCAGCACCGTGGGCGACCACTGCGCCACCGGGGGCCGCACGACGCTCACGGACCACGTAAATGTGTGCGCCGGCGTGCAGCTGGGCGGCCTCAGCGCCGTCACCAAGGACATCACCGTGCCCGGCGTCTACAGCGGCTACCCCCTGCAGCCCCTGAAGGCCTTCCTGCGCACCACCAGCAGCCTCGCCCACCTCCCCGACATGCGCCGCCGCCTGGCCGACCTGGAAGCCAAGCTCCAGCGCCTCGAAGCCGCCGCCGGTCCCGAAACGAGGGCAGCCGAGTAATGACCCCCTCCGACATCGGCCGGGCGTTCATGAATGGCGCCTGGAAGGCCAAAACCCAATAGGAACGCAGAGAGCGCAGAGGCGCGCCGACCCACCGTGCATGGGCCCGCCGAAGGCGGCTTCCGGCGAAGCCGGAAGTCAGCCCGGGGTGCC
>CAIRQL010000012.1 GCA_903880675.1 uncultured Holophagaceae bacterium
ACGGTCTATGTGCCCATCTCCTGCGGCATCAAGGAGCCGCCCAAGGCCTTCGCCATCGGCACCGGCAACTTCAACGAGTTCAGCTGGGACAGTGCCTTCTGGACCTTCAACTTCGTCACCAACTACGCCTACACCCGCTGGAGCGACATGATCGTGGACGTGCAGAAGGTGCAGCGGGAGTTCGAAGGCCGCTACCTGGCCGACCAGTCCGAGGTGGACCGCACGGCTCTGGACCTCTACAAGCAGAACCCCGGCCTGGCGAAGGATTACCTGACGGGCTACGCCGCCAAGGAGACCGAGAAGCTGGTCACCCGCTGGAAGAAGCTGGGCGAGTTCCTCATCTGGAAGTACCTGGACGGCAACGTGCGCAACGAAAAGGGCGACGTCACCCATCCCAAGGCCCCGGAAGGCTGGCTGCGGGGCATCGTCAAGGACCACGGCGACGTCATCAAGGTGAAGAAGGTCGAAGGCTTGGCCCTTGATGAAGATTAGTGCGGGCTGAAAACCTGCGGTTTTCAGATCGAGGCCCCGCTTGCGGGGCCTCGTGAGTGAAGGGAATGGTTATCATCTTGAGTCTCATGAGGTCGCCATGTCCTTTCCTGATCCGCATTCCTACTACGACTCTGCCCAGCCCAAGGCCCGGCGCCTGCGCCTAAAGCTGAGGGTGGACTTCGACGCCAAGCGCATCGCCGGTGAAGTGGTACTGGAGTTCGGCCGGGACATCGCCGGAACCCTCGACCTGGACACCAAGGGCCTGGAGATCCAGTCCGTGCAGGTGCCAGGCCTGGGCCCCATCCCCTGGGAGCTGGAAGAGCCTGACGCCATCAAGGGCAGCCGCCTGCGCCTGGAGGTGCCCGCCGGCACCCACGAGGTGGCAGTTACCTACCTCACGGCCCCGGACGCCATGGCGCTCCAGTGGCTGGATGCGGCGCAGACCGAAGGCAAGGTGGCTCCCTACCTCTTCAGCCAGTGCCAGCAGATCCATGCGCGCACCATGGTGCCCTGCCAGGACACGCCGGTGGTGCGCGTGGCCTACCAGGCCGAGGTGACGGTGCCCGAGGGCCTCACGGCCGTCATGAGCGCCGGCCCCGCCGGTGACGAGGCCACAGGGGATGGCCGCCATTCCTTCCGCTTCACCATGCCCCAGCCCATTCCCAGCTACCTGCTAGCCCTGGCCGTGGGCCGCCTCGCCAGCCGCGACCTGAGCCCCCGGGCCCGGGTCTGGGCCGAGCCCGAGACCGTGGATGCCGCCGCCTGGGAGTTCGCCGGAGTGGAGGACATGATCGTGAAGGCCGAGGGCCTCTTCGGCACCTACCCCTGGGACCGCTACGACATGCTGGTGCTGCCCCCCTCCTTCCCCTACGGGGGGATGGAGAACCCCCGCATGACCTTCCTCACGCCCACCCTGCTGGCGGGGGATCGCAGCCTGGTGGACGTGGTGGCGCATGAGCTGGCCCACAGCTGGACGGGCAACCTGGTCACCAACGCCAGCATGGAGCACTTCTGGCTGAACGAAGGCTTCACCGTCTGGGCCGAGCGGAAGATCCTCCGCACCCTCCACGGCGACGACGCTGCGGCCCTGGGCTGGGCCATGGGCCAGAAGGCCCTGGAGGACAGCCTGGCCCGCTTCCAGGCCGAGCCCCACCTGACCGTCCTGCGCTTGCACCTGGAGGGCATCGATCCCGACGATGCCTTCTCCAGCATCCCCTACGAAAAGGGTGCCCGCCTGGTGGCGGCCCTGGAGCGCGAGGTGGGCGAGGAGCGCTTCCACCGCTTCCTCCGGGACTACATGGATGCCCACCGCTTCACCTCCATCACCACGGAGCAGTTCTGCGCCTTCGTGGACGCCAAGCTGCCCGGTGCCCTGGAGGCCGTGCACGCCGACGCCTATCTGAACGAGCCCGGCCTACCCGCTTCGGCCCCGCAGTTCCAGAGTGCGCAGCTGGACACCCTCACAGCCCTGGCGGAGTCCTGGGCGACCGGGGGACGGCCCACCGCCAGCCAGATCGCCGGCTGGAGCACCAACGAGCTGCTGGTCTACCTCCAGAAGTTGCCCCGTCAGGTCACGGCGGCCGACTGCGTCTGGCTGGATGCGCACTTCCAGCTCATGGGCCGGGGCAACCACGAGATCCTGGTGGAGTGGCTCACCCTGGCCGCCGCCGCCGACTACGAGCCCGCCTTCCCGAAGATCAGCGAGGTGCTATTGCGGGTGGGCCGCATGAAGTACCTGCGCCCCCTCTACGGCGCCCTGGCCGCCACCCCGCGGACCCGTGCCCTGGCCCGAGACCTCTTCGCCGCCGCCAGCCCCGGCTACCACGGCCTCTCCCGCCGCGTCGTGGCCTCCGTCCTCGAGACGTACGAGAAGTGATTACAAACGCTCGCAGAGGGGCGCAGAGGAAGCGG
>CAIRQL010000013.1 GCA_903880675.1 uncultured Holophagaceae bacterium
CGAAGGCCCCGGTAGCGCCGGCCCCGAAGGCCAAGCCCCTACCGCCTTCCGTACCCACCGTTGCCTCTGCCACTGCCGTGCCGTTCAGTCCGGGCAACACCGGGGCCCCCAGCGCCCTGGCCGGGTCCATGTATGGAGCGGACACCGCCCTGCTGGTGCAGGGCATCTGGCGCCTGTCCGGCGCCCAGCCCGAGAGCTGGAATGCCGTCTCCGCCGACTGGGGCCCCCACTTCCTCGCCCCCTCCGAGGGCACCCGGGAGGACGTCTCCCGCCTGCTTCCGGCAGTGACCGAGATGGTGGGCATCCAGTCCGCAATGGCCGTCTCCGCAGGCGCCTTCGACGCCGCCTGGGACGAGGCGGCCTCGGCGGCCGCCATGGACAGCGAAGAGGGCACCCGGGCGGCTCTGGCCATGGCCCATACGCACAAGAAGGCCCTGGAGAGCCACCAGGCCCGCCTGGTGCAGCTGGCCCAGCAGGTGAAGACCCAGCCCCCGGTGAAGGATCCTGTGGACGAGCAGAAGAAGACCCGGACCGAGCACAAGGCGCACATGAAAACGGCGCAAAAGGTAGCAGGTGGACCTGCCCCGCTGGCCGCCCCCCTGCCACCAGCTGAGTTCCATTCAGGCCGGTACGTGCTGGTGGGGATTGAGAAGGTCATGAAATTTGTGGAGGCACCCACGAGTGCGACTTTTAAAAAAGACCCCAGGGACGACCCCAAGTACGGAGCGAAGGTCTTCAACCCAAATGACGAGGGGGGGCCTGAAACCGGCGGCTTGTTCATAGCCTCTGCCAGTGCCGATTGGACCCAGGTGGTCATGAAGGAGCGGGTCGACAACCCGCGCCCCCCAACGCTGACCTGGCGGGTTCCGGCCCAGCTTCAGCCCGGCGTGCCTGCCACGGTCTCGCTCACCTTCGACCCTGGGTTCCGAATCACTGACGGCAAAATGGCCAGCAGCGTGGACCTGTTGGTCACCCTGCCGAAGTTCACGAGGCTCTATTCGCTCGCAGAAGCCGGGAGCTGGGGTCCAGCTTCGACCCACCTCCAGGATTCCTTCACCTTCACCCTGCCTCTGATCGTCAAGTCTCCCCAGCTGGCGGAGCTGTACACAATAAACGGCGCAGACAATAAGCTGCGCCTGGTGACCTTCCGCTGCCCCGACCCAGATGGTCCCAATGCGACGAAGGCTGTCTACAGCAGGCCGGTGGTGGACAAGGTGTCCTCCGTGAGCGCCTGGGCGGAAATTCCCCCCTCCGCGGGCCTTCCGGCCGGGACGCGCCTTCCTGACACCAGGCCCGCCGACCTCACCCTCCAGGTGAGCTACTTCAGCCCCGTCGTGAAATACAAGTACCGCTGGGAGTCGGCCTCTGGATCTGGCGGGCAGGTGGTCGCAGCGACCACCGTCGGCCCCGAAGCTGCCGATTCGGATACCCCGACAGGCAAGGAGACCACCCAGCGCATCACCGAGATCGACGCCAACCTCCGCATCATCCAGCACACCATGGACCGGGACGAGGCGGATCTGTCCAAAGAGAAGGACCCGTCACGGCGGGCGATCTTGGAGTTCCGCATCCTCCAGGCCAAGTCGGATCTGATGGCGGAGCAGGACCTGAAGGCCTCGCTGCAGACAGGTCAGCTGGTGCACAGCCGCACCCCCTTTGATGACTACGCCCACGACCAATTTGCCCAACAGATCCGCACCAACATTCAGACCATGGAGCAGTTCCAGCGGGCCACCGACGGCCTCCAGCGGCTGGCCCACATGCTGCCCGAAGGGGAAGCCGACGCCGCCCGCGCCTTCATCGCCCGGCAGCTCACTCCGGGGGTAATGGCCAAGCTGGACCTGGCCAAGGTGCGAGAGATCGGCAATGCCCTGAACCTCAAGGTCCAGGGCTTCAATGGGCAGATCCAGGCCAAGAACGAGGAAGAAGCCGCCCGGCAGGGCATGTACCTGGAGATGGCGCAGAACATCAAGACCGCCGCCGACGGCGGCATGCAGGCCTGCTCCCTGGTTGGGGGCAAGTATGTGAACCTGGCCTATACAGCGGGTACGGCCTACATCGAGGGGGGCGGCAAAGCCATGCTGATCCAGGTGGCCAGCGGGCTCTCCACCCCCACCGCCTTGGCCGCTACCGCCTTCCAGGGCTACGACGAAGGCGGGGGCTTCTCGGGTGCTGCCAAGGCCCTGGCCATCAGCCTCATGTCTCAGAAGGCCACCTCCTACGCCCTGGGCGGGGCCATGAAGGCTGTGAACAAGGCGCGTGGGACAGCGGTATCCGGCCAGCAGGTGATGGATCTGAAGGTGTATAACCGGGCCCGGGATGCCGGCATCGCCAAGGCCAAGGCCTTCCAGCAGCTCAACAACGAGCACTATCGTCTGTCCCTGGCCGCCAAGCGGGGCGACGGAGCGGCCGCCAAGCAGATGGCTGAGCTGGAGAAGACCCTGGAGGCCAAGGCCGCCGAGCTCCACGAGGACATGCACGCCAAGAGCTTTCTGAAATACAAGGGTGACTTCCTCACCCAAAAGGGCTTCACCAAGTCCCTGGACTCGATCCACACCAAGGTCCAGGCCGAGTTCCACGAGGTCATGCAGCGAGAGAAGAAGTGGTCCCCGACGCCCCTGAAGGAGTTCCGCAATGCGGCCAGTGCTGGGAGCGTGGGCATGGACTTTGACATCGGCCTGGATGCGTCGAAGGTGTCCACCCTCACGCAGAATGGTCGAGCAGCCACCCAGCACCAGTGGGAGAAGGATGCCCAAGAGGCGTGGAATGCCTCCTACCAGAAGGTGACTGGACGCAGTGCCGCCCGGTCCTGGGAGACCGTGACCACCCGGGGCAATGCGGAGGCTTACCACGACCTGGCGGTGCTGAGCGGCGATATGACCAAGGCCTCGAAGGCCTGGGCCGAGCAGACTGCGGATGTGACCCGCTACAAGGCCTGGCATCTGGCCAAGGACCCGCACCTCTCCGAGATGGAGAAGCTGCAGGAGATCAGCCGTGGCACCGCCAAGGACATGGGCACCAAGCTGCTGCCCCTGTTCAAGGCGACCAAGACTGCGACCCCTGCGGCCGCCCAGGACCTGGCGGCAGCCTCCCGCCACTGGACCAAGGTCCAATCCATCATGGACGCCTTCGGCCGCGGGGACATGGATCCCCTCACCGCCTCCCGCCGCATCCGGGAAGTCACCGGTGGGCGCAGCATCCAGGAGGTGGTGGACCAGTCGGCCACGGTGATGGAGAGCCTCATCAAGAAGTCCGGTCGTCCCTAGCGTTCCCACCCCCCGCCGCTTGTAGAGGGCGGGGGCCGGATGCTAGGCTGGAGCATCCTTTCCGGTGGCTGACATGGGTTTATCCCGCCGCTCCATCCTGTCCATTAGCCTCCCCACGGGGGGTTAGGAACGGTTCAGCCGATTCCAGCCGCCCCCCGGACGCCCGGGGGGTTTTTCGTAGAGAGTCCCCATGCCCACTGAGTCCCGCGACCTCCTGGACCGCATCCTCACGGCCCTGGTCTACGATGTGGCCATTGAGAGCCCCCTGGAGCCCGCCCAGCAGCTCACCGCGCGCCTGGGCGCACCGGTGTGGTTCAAGCGCGAAGACCTGCAGCCGGTGCATTCCTTCAAGCTCCGGGGCGCCTACAACAAGATCGCCAACCTGGACGAGGCCACCCGCAGCCGGGGCGTCATTGCCGCCTCCGCCGGCAACCACGCTCAGGGTGTGGCCCTGGCGGCGCAACGCCTGGGCTGCCAGGCCACCATCGTCATGCCCGTCACCACCCCGCGCATCAAGGTGGAGGCTGTCCGCACCCTGGGGGCCCAGGTGGTCCTGCACGGAGACACCTTCGAAAACGCCGTGGCCCACTCCCAGGCCCTGCTGGCCGAGGGCGGTGCCACCTACATCCATCCCTACGATGACCTGGACGTCATCGCCGGCCAGGGCACCATCGGCATGGAGCTGCTGCGGCAGATGCCCCGGGGCATGGCCGCGGTCTTCGTACCCATCGGTGGGGGTGGCCTCATCGCCGGCATTGCCTCTTTCCTGAAACGCCTCAGCCCGGGCATCCGCATCATCGGTGTGGAGCCTGCGGACGCTGACGCCATGAAGCGCTCCCTGGAGGCGGGCCGCCGCATCAAGCTGGAGCAGGTGGGCCTCTTCGCGGACGGCGTCGCCGTGAGCCAGGTGGGCGAGCGCACCTTCGACATCTGCCGCCACCTGGTGGATGAAGTGGTGCTGGTCGATACCGACGAGATCTGCGCCGCCATCAAGGATGTCTTCGAGGAGAACCGCTCCATCCTGGAGCCCGCCGGCGCCCTGGCCGTGGCCGGCATGAAGGCCTGGGTGGCCCGACAGGCGGCCCTCCCCGAGGGCGCCCTGGTGGCCATCCTCTCGGGCGCCAACACCAACTTCGACCGGCTGCGCTTCGTGGCAGAGCGGGCCGAGCTGGGTGAGCGCCGTGAAGCCGTGCTGGCGGTCACCATCCCCGAGCGGCCAGGCAGCTTCCGGGCTTTCTGCGAACGCATCGGCCAGCGGGCCATCACCGAGTTCAACTACCGCTACGCCGACCCCACCAAGGCCCACATCTTCGTAGGCATGCAGGTGACCGACAGCCGCGAGACCCGGAGCCTGCTGGAGGGCCTGCGGGCCGATGGCCTGGAGGCCGAGGACCTCAGCGACAACGAGATGGCCAAGCTCCACATCCGCCACCTGGTGGGCGGCCACGCCCCCGCCGTGGTGCACGAGCAGGTGCTGCGCTTCGAGTTCCCCGAGCGGCCAGGTGCCCTGCTGCGCTTCCTGGGCAGCATGAGCAGCGACTGGAACATCACCCTCTTCCACTACCGCAACCACGGCGCCGACTATGGCCGCGTCCTCGTGGGCATCGAGGTGCCCCCCGACGACCAGGCCGAGTTCCGCGCCTTCCTCGACAACCTGGGCTACGCCTGGGTGGACGAAGCCCAGAACCCTGCCTACCGGCTGTTCCTGGGCTGAGGCACCGGGGCAAAAACGCTCGCGGAGAAAAGACGAGGGAAGCGGAGGGGCGCAGAGAGGGTAGGTTGTGGCATCCTCCCTGTCGGAGGCTTTTATGACCGAGCGGCTGACGGGATCTGAGTTGGTGGCGCTGGTGCGGCGGGTGTTCGTGCCCCGGCCCGAGGAAAAGGCCCTGGCCTTCCTGGTGGACCTGCCGGATGCGCAGGTGCCTGATGACGCCGACTGGGCCGCGCGGCGGGCCATGGCCCAGGACTGGGCGGCGGAGCTGAGCGCCCACGCCCAGGACCTGGGCCTCGCCACGCACCTGGCCATCTACCCCAACATCCACACCAACAACGGCGACCTGCCGGAGCGGGTCTGGCTCCACGCCGGCGGCCCCCTGCCCACCTCGGATGCCCTGGACCCGGCAGCGTCGGTGAGCTTCGCCGAGTTCTACGCGGAGCATCCCATCCTCATCGCCCTCACCAAGTTCTCGGCCACGGCCCCGCTGAAGCTGGCGGCGAAGAAGCATCCCATCCGCGCCGCCACCATGCCGGGGTTCCGGGCGGACATGATCCCGGCCCTGCGCATCGACTACACCGAGGTGAACCGTCGGGTGACGCTGCTGAAGGACCTGCTGGACCAGGCCGAGGGGGCGGACTTCCGCTTCGGCACGCCCACCGGGGAGTGCGCCCTGCACCTGGACCTGCGCCACCGCACGGGGCACGCCTCCGGGGGCCTGCTGCCGGACCCCGGCGTGGCTGGGAACCTGCCTTCGGGCGAGGCCTACATCGTGCCCTACGAGGGTGAGCGCCCCGGCGACCCCAGCCGCACGGCGGGCATCATGCCCGTGCAGTTCGGGGCCGAGGTGGTGCGCTACCGCATCGAGAACAACATCGCCGTGGCCGTGCTCACGGAGGGCCCCGCTTCCCAGGCCGAGGCCAAGCACCTCCAGCGCGAGCCCGCCTATGGCAACCTCGCGGAGCTGGGCCTGGGCGTGCTGGCCGCCTTCGGCCTCAAACCCATCGGCGAGATCCTTCTGGACGAGAAGCTGGGCCTGCACCTGGCCTTCGGCCGCAGCGACCACTTCGGCGGCCAGGTGGGACCGGCCCAGTTCTCAGGTCCCGGCGCCGTCATCCACATCGACCGCGTCTACGTCCCCGAGACCCAGCCCGACGTGCAGGTGCTGGCCGTGGACCTGACCCTGCCCGACGGCAGCATCGTGGCGCTGATGCGGGACGGGGCCTACACCGTGGGGTTTTGACCCCCTTTCGTAATGCGGAGAACAGCTAAAACTCGCCACCAAGACACCAAGGCACCAAGTAAGACAAAAGAATTACAAATTTGCAGTTCTTGGTGCCTTGGTGTCTTGGTGGCAATTCTTGTGTCTTAGGGCAATACGAGCTGAATCCCGACCCTCCCCTGGGGCCTATTCCTTCCCCGGCGCGGAGCCGTGGAAGAGGCGCCAGGCCCAGCCGTCGCCCTTTCGCACCAGGACGGCGGAGAAGCGGTAGGGCGCCTTGAAGCGCAGCTTGCCGGTGGGATCCTTTACCACCATGCGGCCCTCCACGAAGGCCCAGGCGGTGTCACCGTGGTGGCTGATGTCCACCCGGTCCATCTCCCAGCTGAAGCGGTTGTTCCGCAGCAGGGCCGCCAGCCAGCCCTCCATGGCAGCGGGGCCCTTGAAGACCTCGCCCTTGTCCGAGCCCACCAGCAGGATGTCCGCCCGATCCTCGAAGAGGGCCAGGCAGCCCTTCACGTCCCCGGCGGCAGCGGCGTCGTTGAACTGGGCGAGGGCCCGCCGCACCTCGACCTCCACGGTCTCGGCCGACCGGGCTGGAACCACCTCGGGGGAGCAGCGGGCGACCATCGGACGAGGAGCGAGCAGCGAAGCTAACGCCATCGGTAGAATCCAATGTGTTCCCATGTTTTTCATGGTATCTCCGCTGGTTATATGAATGGGTTGTCTGGCCATCCTCGCAGGCGGCCCGGCCAGGAGCAACCCCTATCGAAGCCCCCTGCCCCTTCTCGAGCCGGTCCTCAGAACAGCCGGCCCACCAGCGCCGCCAGGGCCGTCTCGGTGCGGAGGATGCGGGGGCCCAGATCCAGGGGCTTCAGACCCGCACGCAGCAGGCTCTCGACTTCTGCATCCACCCAGCCCCCCTCGGGGCCGATGGCCAGCGTGACCGGAGCAGCCAGCACCGCCGGGGCACCCTCACCGCTGCCTGGATGCGCCAGCAGGCCCGTGCCGCCCTCCAGCAGACTCGGCAAGTCGTCCTCCAAAAAGGGGCGGAACAGCCGCGCCAGGCGCAGCTCTGGCAACACCGTGTCCTTGGCCTGCTCCAGGCCCAGGAGCAGCTGCTCGCGGAGGCTCTCGGGACCCAGTCGGGGGCTGCCCCAGTAGGACTTCTCCACCTTCCAGGCGTTGAGCAGCACGAGGCGGGCGGCGCCCAGGCTGGTGGCGGCGACGAGGATGCGGTTCAGCACCGTGGGACGCGGCAGGGCCACCACCAGGGTCAGGGGCAGCTTGGGGGGCGGAGCCTGGTCCAGGGTCAGCTCCAGCTCCAGGACTGCATCATCCAGGTGCACCACCCGCCCCCGGCCCATGGCCCCCCCCAGGAGACCCACCACCAGGTCCTTCCCCACCACCGCCCGCTGTACCTCACGCACATGGGCCAGGCGCCGCCCCGTGAGGCGGGCCCGGTCCGGCGCCACCAGGTCCTCAGGGAGGAGCAGGATCAGGTTCATGAGCGGGGCTTCCGGGCCTTGGGTTTCGCCCGGTCCGCCACGGCGATGGCCTTGGTCATCCACACCGCCAGCTCATCTGGGTCCTCCAGCACCTCGCTGGGGAGCTCGTAGTACTGCATGGGCTTGGCCGGATCGCCGAAGGGCAGGAAGGGCCCCATGCCGGCGGCTTCGAAGTCCGGGCGGTTGGTGTCGTCCACCTTGAAATAGAGCACTTCGTGGGCCACCAGGGCGAAGGCCCGCCCCTCCGCAAAAAAGGTCAGACCGCCAAACATCGGCCGGGTCGTGAGGGGGCGAATCCCCCCCATCTGCTCCAGGAGGTATGCGCGGAAGCTGGGAGAGACGGCCATGGGGACATGCTACCTTCCTCCCGTGCCCACTGGGGGATCCCCGGTGTCACCACCGGCTCTGACCACATTGAAATCGGGAGGTCGTTTATGGTTCGCCATGCTTCTGCCGCTGAAGCCCTGGCCTGTGTCCAGTCCGGCCACCGGGTGTTCGTCCACGGCGGGGCCGCCACGCCCACGGTCCTGGTGGACGCCCTGGTGGCCCAGGCCGAGCGCCTGCGGGACGTGGAGCTGATCCACATCCACGTGGTGGGCAAGGTGGACTACGCCCTGCCTGAATACGCCCGCAGCTTCCGGGTCGCCAACCTCTTCGTGGGCCACAACATGCGGCCCCACATCGGGAGCGCCCGGGTGGACTACCTGCCCTGCTTCCTCTCGGAGATCCCCAACCTCTTCCGCTCCGGCCGCCGGCCCCTGGATGTGGCCCTGCTCCATGTCTCGCCCCCGGACGAGCACGGCTTCTGCACCCTGGGCGTCAGTGTGGACGTGGCCCAGGCCGCGGCGGACTCGGCCAAGGTCATCGTGGCCCAGGTCAACCCCAACATGCCGCGGGTCCACGGGGACGGCTTCATCCACATGAGCCGCATCCACCACTGGGTTGAAGTGGACACGCCCATTCCCGAATTGCCCCAGCCGCCCATCGGGCCGGAAGAGGCCGCCATCGGGCGCTTCGCCTCAGAGCTCATCGAGGACGGCGCCACCCTGCAGATGGGTATCGGCGGGGTCCCGGACGCCGTGCTGGCGGCCCTCAAGGGCCACCGCCACCTGGGCATCCACACGGAGATGATGTCGGACGGCGTGCTGGACCTCATCCACTCGGGGGCCGTGGATAACACCCTAAAGAAGATCCACCCGGGCAAGATCGTGGTGGGCTTCGTCACGGGCACCCGCAAGGTCTACGACTTCATCGACGACAACCCCCAGGTGGCCCTGCTGGACATCGCCTACGTCAACAACCCCACCATCATCGCCCGCAACCCCAAGGTGACGGCCATCAACAG
>CAIRQL010000014.1 GCA_903880675.1 uncultured Holophagaceae bacterium
ATGAGCCCCTGGTAGCCGGTGAAACCCAGCTTTGGGGCGATCTCCTTGAGGTCCTCGATGACATCTACCGGGACTCTCATGGAGATCATCTGGGTTGGGCGGTCTTTCTGGAGCCGCGTCTGGATCATTTCCTCAACACTCATGAACTCTCCCCTCCCTACGCAGCCCATACAGGCTCCGTTGAGGGAGGGGTTTCTCGAGTCTCAGGGGCAGCGGAGGGCTGTTCGCCCTTGATCCGTCTTACGACCCCTCGCCCTTTCGGGCGGCCAGGTCGAGCCTGGCCTTCGCGAGCACTGTCCGCTGTACCGGCGGAGAGGATAAGCGCAATTCCGCGCTTCTTGATGACCTTGGCCGCGTTGAGGTCCGCGTTGTCCGCGTGACCGCACCGCTGGCAAAGGAAGGTTTCCTGATCTGGCCTGTTGGCCGCTTCTGTGTGCCCGCACTCGCTGCACTCCTGGCTGGAGTGGTGGGCAGGAACCAGAATTAGCATCTTCCCGAGCTTTCGGAGCGCCTGCTCCAGGTAAACCCGGAAGTTGCCCAGGCCAGCATTGGCCATGGCCTTATTGAGCCCGGACTTGGCGGCGGCCCCGTTCCGGAGCCACTGGCCTATTTCTTCGTTTTTCCTGGCCTTCGCCCGCTTGGTCATGCCCTTGAGGTTCAGATCCTCCAGGGCGGTGACCTCGGGAGCATCCTTCGCGATCTGGTAGGACGCCTTCCGCAGGAAGTCCTCGTTGATGGCGGCGATCCGCGCCGAGCACCGGGCGGCCTTGCCCATGACCTTGTCCCGGCGGCGGGAGCCCTTCTTCCCCCGTGCAGCCTTCCGCTGGTAGCCCTTCCGGCGCTTCTCCAGCCACTTGACCTGTTCCTTGGCCTCGTCCTCTAGTTTGAAGGTCGAGCCATCCGAACAGGCGGCGTTGAACACCACGCCACGATCGATACCTTTGACTTTGCTCTCCAAGTCCGTGTCCTTAGACAGGGCCTTCAGCCGGGCCTCGTCGGGGAGCATCTCTGGCCCCTGGACGCAGTCCGAGGCATAGCTCAGGAACCAATGCCCGTAGCTGGCCCGGGTGATCACGATGGAGTTCGGTTCCCCAATATCCCGGTGCTGGACGAACGGCAGCACGCCCACGGGGTGGGCGGCGGTCCCGATCTCCACCAGGCCAGGGCCGACGAACCGGAACAGTTCCCGGGTCAGCCAAACGGAGTTCGAGTCGGCCTTCTTCTTCCGCCGAGGGCGGCGAAAGTGGCCGGGGTTCTTCCAATGGTTCGACCAGCCCTTCTTGTAACGGACCACGCCGTTGCGGAGGATCTGGGAGGGGACCTCGGACAGCCAGGGCGTCAGGTCAGTCTTGAACTGGGAGAAGGTCTGGTCCAGCGGGAACGGCTCCATCTGCGGGTCAGGGCCTTCCCAGGATGGGCTCAGGATCGCTCGTTTGCGGAGCCAGAGCAGAAGGTTGACCTCGGAATCCTTAGCATTTCCGACCACGCGCTGGCATCCCGTCCACTGGGCCAGGGTTATGGCCAGTCGTGGTTTCGGGTAGCAGCGGGTTCGGAGGCCAATCTGCACCAAATTCTCCTAGCTACATTATCGGGCCGAGAATTGGACAAATCCTGACCATTTCGAAGTTGCCCGATTGCGCAAAGATCAAAAGCACCACCTAACCCCTCCCTACGGAGTTGAGGAAGGGGATTGCGGTGGCAACTTGTTCAAGTGTATATACAACGTCAATGCTTGTCAAATGTATTTTATGACCATGCTGATCTAGCCCCCTCACCCCAGCCGGTTGATGTCGGGCATCTCCAGGATGGCCTTGGGCGCACCCACCAGGCCGGCCTGGAGCATGGCCTTGCCCAGCTGTTCGGTGGTGGTGAGGCTGTCGGGGGAGAGGGCCTTCAGCAGGGGCAGGAAGGGGCCCAGGACGGCGTAGAGGGCCCGGTAGAGGGCGGTGCGGGAGCGGATGCCGTGGAGGGGCCGGATGGCCCCTGGCCGGAAGACATAGACCGCCCGGAAGGGTAGGCGTAGCAGGGCGTTCTCGGTGCAGCCCTTCACCCGAGCCCACATGATGCGGCCCTGTTCGGTGCTGTCAGCCCCGGCGCCCGAGATGTAGCAGAAAGTCATGGCCGGATTGAGGGGGGCCAAGAAGGTGGCGGCGGCCAGGGTGAGGTCATGGGTCATGCGGCTGTAGGCGGCCTCAGCCAGCCCCGCCGAGGTTACGCCCAGGCAGAAGCAGCAAATGTCCAGGCCCGCCAGACGCTCCTCCAGGCCCGCATAGTCGAAGAAGTCCCCGTGATAGACCTCCGTGAGCTTGGGGTGCTTTTCTCTGGTGGGACTGCGCAGCAGGGAGATCACCTCTGTGACCCGCGGGTCCAGGAGGCACTCCCGCAGGACACCCTGGCCGATCATGCCCGTTGCGCCAAAGAGCAGCACCTTCATCACCCACCCCCCAGTTCATACTGGACAGGATGACTTGTCCGCTGCCAGATGCGTTGCTGAGCCTGCCCCACCGGCGGGACGTGCCCTTTGCGCGGCTCACCACCCTGGGGGTGGGTGGCACCTGCCGCTGGCTCTTCGAGCCCACCACCGAGGCCGGAGCCCAGGCCTTCGTGCAGACCTGCGCCCGGGAGGGCCTCCCCTGGCGGGTGCTGGGGGGCGGATCGAACCTGGTGGTGCTGGGGGATGTGGACACGCCGGTGCTGCGCCTGGCCCTGCCCCGGGAGGTGCGCCGCCAGGGGACGGACCTAACGGCCCCCGCCAGCCACGGCCACATCGCTCTGGCCGAAGCCGCCGCCCAGGCCAGCCTCTCGGGCCTGGCCTTCGCCAGCGGCATCCCGGGGTCCCTGGGGGGCGCCATCCGCATGAACGCCGGGGCCTACGGCTGCGAGTGGGTGGAGGTGCTGGCCCGCTTTCGCTTCCTCACTCCGGAGGGGGACCTGGTGGAGCGGGCCCCGGCCCCCGGGGACTTTGCCTACCGCACCAGCTTCCTCACCGGGGGCCACGTGGTGCTATCGGCCACGGCCCACCTGGCCGAGGGCGACCCCGCCGCCATCCGGGCCCAGATGGCCGAGTTCCGGGGGAAGCGCAGCACCACGCAGCCCCTCTCCCAGCGCAACGCCGGCTGCATCTTCAAGAACCCACCGGGCCTGAACGCCGGCCGCCTCATCGACCTGGCCGGCCTCAAGGGCCTACGGGTGGGGGACGCCGAGGTCAGTCCTGAGCACGCCAACTTCCTGGTAAACCGAGGCCAAGCCAGCCCCGCCCAGTTTAAGGAGCTCATGGACCGGGTCCGCAGCGCCGTGCTGGAGGCCCATGGGGTGGCTCTTGAGCCGGAAGTGGAGATTTGGGCCTAAACAGCTGTCGGCTATCAGCTATCAGCTGTCGGCCAAAGCAGGCCCTGCTGGCCTGAAGGTGTAGGCCGGATCCCATCAGTAGCTGACAGCTGATAGCTGATAGCCGATAGCCACCCTGCTACCGTCAAACCCATGTCCCTCCTACCCCGCACCCGCCCGAAGCGCCCCTGGCTCCCCTGGGCCCGGGCGACCATCGTGCTGGGCGTGCTGGGGCTGGCGGGCTGGGGCCTGTTGGAGCTGGGTAGCCGCTACCTGGGCCTGCAGAAGCTGGTCATCGAGCAGGTGAGCGTGAGTGGCTGCCGGGGTGAGCGGCAGGCCGAGATCCAGAAACTGGCGGAGCAGATGGTGCTGGGCAAGCCCCTCTTCTGGGTGGATGCCGAGGCCCTGCGGACCCAGGTGGAGGCCCGGCGCTGGGTGCGCGGCATTCAGATCCGCAAGGACCCCCCGGACCGCCTGAGCCTGATGATTGAGGAGCGCCGCCCGGTGCTCTGGCTGGTGCGCCCCAGCGGGGTCTTCCTGGTCTCCGACGATGGGGTGCTGCTGGACCGGGTGAGCCCCGCCAACCTAAATCCCATTCCGGTGGTGGTAGATCCCGCCAGCCAGACCGACCGGGGACTGGCCCGCCTCGTGAGTGTTGCGCGGACCCTTCGAGATAAACAGCAGGGTTTTTACGAACGCATCACGGAGCTCAGAGACAGCACCAAGGGGCCTGTGGCCTACATCGACACCCTCCCGGCCCCGATCTACCTGTCCCGCCAGGATGTGACAAAAAATGTGCCCAACTTCCAGGGTCTCTTTGTGGATCGCCTCTCTCAGCGGCCCGATCTCGCCCGCCTGCGCTACATCGACCTCCGCTGGGATGACGAGGTGGCGGTGGGGGAACCCCAGGAGGAGACGCCCCCTTCGGCCAAACCACGGTGAGGCGGGCTTCTGATCGGAGTTTTTTCCTCCCCGAGTCCTCTATTCGGGCCGGGGAACTGGTATAAATCTTAGCTAAGGAAAAGGACTTCCATGCCGCAGCGCGCCGTTCTCCTCGGGCTCGACCTTGGTGCAAGTAAAGTGGTCGCAGTCGTCGCCGTGCACGAGGAAGACGGGTCGATCAATGTGACGGGCACGGGCCAGGCCCCCACCCAGGGCGGCCTTAACCGGGGCGAAATCACGGACATGGAGCCGGTCCATCGGGCCATCGTCCGGGCGCTCGAAGAAGCCATGAACACCGCCGGCCAGACCAAGGTGGACGGCATCTCCGTCGCCGTGGACGGCATCCAGTTCAAGGGCGAGAACCTCCGCGACTCCATCACCATCTCCACCGCCGACCGCATCATCACCGCCGCCGACCGGGACCGCGTGCTGGAGCAGGCCACCAACGCCTGCAAGCTCGCCAAGGAGGAGGTGGTCCTTCACCGCCTGCCCCAGATCTTCCACCTCAAGGGCCAGCGGGACATCCGCAACCCCGTGGGCATGTTCAGCGAGACCCTGGAGGCCGAGGTTCGCCTCGTGGTGGCCCCCAGCACGGTGGTCACCAACCTCGAACTGGCGCTCAAAAACGCTGGGCTCGTGGGGGCCCGGCTGATGTACTCCCCCCTGGCCAGTGCCGAGGCCGTCCTCAGCCGCGAGGACCGCGACCACGGCGCCGTGGTGGTGGACATCGGCGAGCAGCTGACCCACATGGGCGTCTTTCTGCACGGCACCCTGTTCCACTCCGCCGTCATCCCCATCGGCGGCTCCGACTTCACCCGGGACCTGGAGATCATCAAGCACCTGGGCGGCATCTCCGCCGCGGAGCGCATCAAGCTGCGCCACGGCACCGTGCTGTACGCCCATGTCCCCCCCGAAGAAGCCATCGAGCTCGAGGAGGAGGGCCGCACCGTGCCCCGCCGCGACATCGCGGAAGTGCTGCACGCCCGCGCCGCCGAGCTGCTGAATCTGGTACAGGCCGAGGTGGCTCGCACGGGCCTCATGCATGAGATCCACGGCGGTGTGCACCTGGTAGGCGGCGGCGCCCTGCTGGGCCACCTGCCCGTCCTGGCGCAGTCGGTCCTGGGTCGCCCGCGGGTGGTGCTGGGCCGCATCCAGGGTGTGTCGGGCCTGGCCCAGGCCACCGGCAACCCCTTCTTCGTGAATGCCGTGGGAGCCGTCAAGGTCATGGCCCGCGAGCGGGCCGAGGTCCGCGTCAAGACCGAGCGCCGCATCAGCTTCATGGATCGTCTCCGGAAGTTCTTCTAGCCCTGTTTCACCCTGGAGTTCACGTGTCCGAAACGCCCTTCCTTCCCTGCCCCCACACCCTTCCTGGCGCCAACATCAAGGTCATTGGGGTGGGCGGAGCTGGCTGCAATGCCCTCAACCGCATGATCGAAAGCGGCGTCACGGGCGTTCAGTTCATCGCCATGAACACGGACCAGCAGAGCCTCGGCCAGAGCAAGGCCCACCTGAAGCTGCCCCTGGGACCCCAAAGCAGCCGCGGCCTCGGGGCCGGCGGCAGCGCTGAGCGGGGCGCCGTGGCCGCTGAGGAGAGCCGGGAAGAAGTCCTGGCCGCCCTGCAGGGTGCCGATATGGTCTTCATCACCGCCGGCATGGGCGGTGGCACCGGTACCGGGGCAGCCCCTGTCCTCGCCAGCTTCGCCCGGGAGCTGGGCGCCCTCACGGTGGCCGTCGTCATCACGCCCTTCGCCTGGGAAGGCCGCAAGAAGGGCGACCTCGCCCTCCTGGGCCTCACCAACCTGCGGGAAACTGCAGACACAGTGATCGTGGTCAGCAACGAGCGCCTGAAGAACGTCTGCGATGCCCGGGTCACCATGAAGGAGGCCTTCCGGGTGGCCGACGGCGTGCTCATTCAGGGTGTGCGCGGCATTGCGGACCTCATCCTCAAGCCCGGCATCATCAACGGTGACTTCGCCGATGTGGAAGCTGTGCTGCGCAACGGAGGCGAGGCCCTCATCGGCACCGGTGCTGGGCGCGGCGAAGAGGCCGTTATGGACGCCCTCCGCAAGGCCCTGGCTTGCCCCCTGCTCGAGCGGGCTCAGACCGGCGCGGCGGCCAATGTCATGGTTTCCATCACGGCGGACTGGGAAGTCATGGAGGCCTCGGCCATCGAGACGGCCATGAACTATCTCCAGGAGCACTACTCAAACATCCCCGACATCAAGGCCTGCACCGTGGAAGGCGAGGGCATGGAGGACCGCGTGCTGGTCACCGTCCTGGCCAGCGGCTTCGACCAGGAAGACCAGCTCCTTGAGGACCGTAGAAAGAGCCTGCACCTGGGCAGCGGAACCCGTCCCGTGGCCCCCCTCATGGATACCGGCAACGTGGCCGTGTCCCAGCCCCTCCCCGGGGGCGTGGTGAGCGGCCGGGTCTACGGCGACCCTCAGGATGGCGGCGAGCCCTCGGCCACCCCCAGCCGCCTCCTGACCCATGCCCCCACGCCCAGCGGGGAGGTGCCGGGGATGGGCGAAGACCTGCACATCCCCAGCATCATCCGCCAGGCGCAGGGGCGCCTCTTCAACCCGGACTGAGCCTGCGCCCTCAGGCCTCGGATCTTTCCTTTGGCACCCAGGCGGGGACCGTAGGAACATGGGGCCATGCGGCGCCTGGATCCCCTAATGACTCCTATGGAGGGCTTGGCCCTTTGTGAGGCACTCTATCTGGACGGAGAAGGCCTGCGTTTGATGCGTCACCTCCTGCCAGCAGGATCCACGGACGCCGATGCCCTGCGACTGCGCAACCACTTGAAGCAAGAGCAGCGGCGCTTCAGCAGATGCATGGCCCAACAGGACGCCCTGGAGCACCCGTGATCGACCGTGCTCTGCTATCTCACCTGGACCGCCAAGGGGTTTCCCACTGCCTCATCGGGGGTCTGGCTCTCGCTGCCTGGGGCGTTGCCCGCTACACCGCGGATGCCGACTTGCTGACCATGGATCCTCGCATCCTGGAGCCTTCCCTGTGGCTTGAATGGCCCGGAGAGGCCCCGCGAATCACCCGGGGCGAAGCAGACGACCCACTGGGGGGCGTGGTGCGCTTCCCTGGCCCTCCCCGCCAGGATCTGATTCTCGGACGTGGCGCAGCCCCACGGATCGCCCTCAGCAGCTCCGAAAAGAGCGAAGGGTTTCCTTGTCCCGTGGCGTCGCCGCTTGGCCTGATCCTCCTCAAGCTGGAGGCCGGTAGCCCTCAGGATGCCGCCGACATCCTGGCCCTTCTGGGCAATGCCGAAGCCCTTGGGCGTCTCACCATGAGGATGGAAGTCGAAGCGCAGACCCCCAGCCTCACCTCGGAGGCCAGGGCCTTCTGGCAGCGGATCACCGGCCTGTGGCTCAGTTCTGAGGCAGCCCGGTCGTAGCCAATGTCAAGAACTGGCCCCGGGCCAGCTCTCGGATGAAGAGGGCGGTGCGGACGGTGGTATCGGCTTCCTCTGGGAAGGCCTCCGCCACGGCGGCCACCACCTGCGCCACGGTGTGCTGCCCGTCGCAGGCCCGCCATACGGCGGTGCCACGGGCATCGAGCTTCACGCGGTAGGCGGGCTTCTTCATCATCCGCAGGAGCCAGGTCCAGCGTGCCGACAGGATCTTGGGCCGGATCAGCACCAGCGTGTCTTCGGGCCCCTCCTCCGACGCCACCACCGGAACAGGCACCAGGGCGAGGAAGGCTTCGTCAGGGAATGGAGTCATGTCACAAGCCCAAGAAAAATCTCATCACCAGGTTTCAGTCTGTCTCGGCTTCGGCGAAGCCGAGACAGACTGAAATCTGGTGCCGTGAGTCAGCTACTTAAAAATTAGCACTTGGAGGTGCGGGCTCGTCGGCTGCGCCGGCGTTGGCCAGGGGCACGCGGACCAGGTACACCGCGATGCCCGCCAGGATCAGCAAGCTGATCCAGAAGGCGCCGGGAGCGCTGGTGGGGCCCCAGACAAAGCGCGTGAGCTGGAACTTCACCTCGTAGAAGGCGAAGGCGGCAAAGACCAGGCCCACCAAGGCCTCGCCGGCAATGAGGCCAGCCGCCAGCAGCACGCCGTTGTTCTCGGCGCGGACCTTCTGGGCCTCGTTGAGGCCCCGCTTGGCACCCACCATCTCGACCACGCCCTTGATGAGGCCGCCGAGGAAGATGGCGAAGGTGGTCTCCAGGGGCAGGTACATGCCCACGGACACCAGCATGGGGCTGCGCACCTGCATGAGGATGAAAGCGAGGCCCATCATCATGCCGACGATGATGAGCGGCCAGGCCATCTTCCCTTCCACGATGCCGCGGCTGAGCAGGGCCATGAGGCCCGCCTGGGGAGCAGCCAGCTGCTTGGAACCAAAACCGGCGTCCAGGGACAGCACGATCTTCTTCTGGTCGGCGGGCAGCTGCTTCACCTGATCCAGGGTGTAGGTCTTGCCTTCGGGGTCCGTCACCACCTGCACCTGCTGGGCGGTCAGCTCAGCGATACGCTTGGTGGCCTGGGCCGAGATGTCGCCCTCGTGCAGCACCATGAGGGGGATGAACAGCACGACGGAGGCCAGGGCCACGCCGAGCAGGTCGCCCATCTCCATGCGCCAAGGGGTGCCGCCCAGGATGTGGCCGGCCTTGAGGTCCTGCAGCATCTCGCCAGCCACGGCCGCGCTCACGCAGACCACAGCGGCCACGCCGAGCACGGCAGCCACGCCCTCACGGCCCTTCACGCCGAGGACCACCATCACGAGGGCGGTGATCACCAGGGCAGTCAGAGTCAGGCCAGAGATGGGGTTGTTGCTGGAGCCCATGATGCCGACGAGGTAGCCGCTGATGGCCGAGAAGAAGAAGCCGAGGATGACCACCACCAGGGCCGCCACCAGGGAGACCAGGGGGCTCACCAGGAAGATGCGCCAGGTGATGAAGAAGGTCACCAGAGCGGCAAAACCGAGGCCGGCCAGGACGTAGGTGAAGGGCAGGTCCTTGTTGACGCGATCCACC
>CAIRQL010000015.1 GCA_903880675.1 uncultured Holophagaceae bacterium
GCCTTCTTCTACACCAGCATCGTCTTCAACCCCGATGAGACCGCCGAGAACATGAAGCGGTCCGGCGGGTACATCCCGGGCATCCGGCCCGGCAAAGAGACCAGCATCTTCATGGACAGCATCCTGTCCAAGCTGACCTTCGTGGGCGCCATCTACCTGGCCCTGGTCTCGCTGGTTCCCCTCCTGATCACCAACAATATCCAGGGTCTCAACTTCTACTTCGGCGGCACGAGCCTGCTGATTGTGGTGGGCGTGGCCATGGACAGCGCCGCCCAGCTCGAGAGCCTGATGGTCATGCGGCGCTATGACGGGTTCCTGGAGAAGGGCCGCATCCGCGGTCGTTCCAGCCGTGGAGGTGGAGCATGAGCCTGATCGCGAACATCCTGCTGGGAGCTCCTGGCTCCGGCAAAGGCACTCAGGCCAAGCGCCTGGTGGAAACATTCTCTTTGACTCACCTGTCAACCGGTGACATTCTGAGAGATGCCGTCTCGAAAGGGACGGAGATCGGCCTGCGGGCGAAAGCCATCATGGCCGAGGGAAAACTGGTGGACGACGACACCGTCAACGGCCTTGTCTTTGCGCGGCTGCTGGACGAGACCTCCGACGTGCTGTTCGACGGCTATCCCCGCACCCTGCAGCAAGCTCAAGCCCTGGAAGACTTCCTCTCCTCCAAGGGCATGACGGTGGGACGCGTGGTACTCGTTGATGTCCCCCAGGAAGTGCTTGAAGCCCGCGTGGTTGGCCGGCGTGTCTGCAGTAGCAATGCCTGCGGCGCCATCTACCACATGACCTCCAAGCCCCCAAGCCAGTCGGGTGTCTGTGACCTGTGCGGAAGTCCCCTGAAGCACCGATCCGACGACACCTCCGAAGCCTTCCAGAGCCGGATGGGCGAGTTCAACTCGACCTTCCAGCCCCTCCTGGGCTTCTACAAGCACCGGCCGAACTTCCAGAGCGTGGATGGCAATCGCGCCCCGGAGCAGGTGTTTGAATCGCTGCGTCAGGACTTTGGAGAACCCGCTTGAGCAAAGAAGAAGCCATTGAGCTAGAAGCCACAGTGGTTGAGGCCTTGCCGAACGCGGTCTTCCGGGTCGAACTGGAGAATAAGCACCAGGTACTGGCGCACATCAGCGGAAAGATGCGCAAGAACTTCATCCGCATCCTTCCAGGCGACAGGGTACTCGTAGAGGTCACCCCCTACGATCTGACCCGAGGCCGCATCATCTACCGATTCAAGTGAGCGAGAGGACACCATGAAAGTAAGGCCCTCCATCAAGAAACTCTGCGAGCACTGCAAGGTGGTCCGCCGTGAAGGCATCAACCGGATCATCTGCAAGAAGAACCCCAAGCACAAGCAGCGGCAGGGTTAAGGAGAAACGATGGCACGCATCTCAGGAATTGATCTGCCCATTGGTAAGCGCATCGAGATCGCGCTCACCTACATCTACGGGATCGGCCGGGCCAAGGCCCACAGCATCCTGACCCGCGCCAAGGTCGATTTCGGGACGAAGGTCCGCGATCTCACCGAGGACGAGGTCGGCCGCATCCGCCGCGTCATCACCGCCGAAGAGACCGTGGAGGGCGACCTCCGCAAGAACATCTCTCTCGACATCAAGCGTCTCATGGACATCGGCTGCTACCGCGGCCTGCGCCATCGGAAGGGTCTTCCCGTCCGCGGCCAGCGCACGCATACCAACGCCCGCACCCGCAAGGGCAAGCGACGCACCGTTGCCGGCAAGAAGAAGTAAGGCGAGGAGCACATGGCAAAGACCCAGACCCGTACCGCCGGTAAAAAGGTGGTCAAGAAGAAAGAAAAGAAGAACGTTCCTCACGGCGTGGCTCACGTCCAGGCGTCCTTCAACAACACGATCATCTCCATTTCAGATCCCATGGGGAACATGCTGTGCTGGGCTTCCAGCGGCAACCAGAACTTCCGCGGCACCCGCAAGGGCACGCCGTTCGCCGCTCAGGTGGCCGCCGGCATCGCTGCCGAGGCTGCCAAGGAACAGGGCGTCCGCTCCGTTGACGTCCGCGTCAAGGGTCCCGGCGCCGGCCGAGAGAGCGCCATTCGCGCCCTCAACGCCGCAGGCATCCAGGTGACCAGCATCCGCGACGTCACCCCCATCCCCCACAACGGCTGCCGGCCGCCCAAGCGGCGCCGGGTTTAAGAGAGGAGGAGAGACATGGCACGCTATACCGACGCCGTTTGCCGCCTCTGCCGCCGCGAGGGCATGAAGCTTTATCTGAAGGGCGAGCGCTGCTTCAAGGAGAAGTGCTCGTTCGAGACCCGCAAGGGCAAGCTCCCCGGCCAGCATGGCGCGGGGAAGATCAAGAAGCCTACCGGCTACGCCCTGCAGCTCCGCGAGAAGCAGAAGGTCAAGCGGATCTACGGAGTGCTTGAGAAGCAGTTCCGGCACTACTTCGAGAAGGCTGATGCCAAAAAGGGCGTCACCGGCCACAACCTGCTGGGCTTCCTCGAGTGCCGCCTGGACAACGTGATCTACCGGCTCGGGTTCGCCTCCAGCCGCTCTGCCGCCCGCCAGATGGTCATGCACGGACACGTGCAGATCAACGGCAAGCGCGTGGACATCCCCTCCTAC
>CAIRQL010000016.1 GCA_903880675.1 uncultured Holophagaceae bacterium
CAGCTACAGTCGGCCTACGGCCTCCTTCCGCTGCCCCTACCGGCTGGGTTTCTTCCTTCTTCTTCATTGGCACCTCTCAGGGGATTGTCCCCAAATGGGTGTCCAAGGGAATACCGGGGCGGTGGAGTCATCCCTTGGGCCCGCGCGATAGCCCCAACGGCGGCAGCGATGACCTGGTTCCTTGGCGTCAACTAGATTTCCCCCTCAACGACAATTAGGATTCCCCATGAGTGGGGTAACACCGATGGGGTGCCTGGAGCGGAGGCCGTAGGCCGAAGCGGAGGGCACCCCATCGGTCGGTCGCCCGCCTCGCCTCTAGGGGGTCAGTAGTTTTGACGCAGGGGGTCAGTTTTGGTGGCCAGAGATTTGGTCAACCCTCAGTCAGTCAACTACATAAAATAGCCAACGACAATTACACCTCCCCACGGCCGGAGAGGGTTCATGGTCCCAGTGGGGGCTATTAGTGGTTGGCGTTAGGGTCCTCCGGCATTCGGGCTTTCGCAGCCTCCGCTCGGTAGCTGGGACCTGTCAGCTCGAGGATCACCGCATGGTGGACGATGCGGTCAATGGCCGCTGCTGTCGTCATCGGGTCCTTGAATATGCGGTCCCACTGGGAGAACACGAGGTTGGAGGTGATGACAACGCTGCGGCGCTCATAGCGCTCGGCCAATAGGGTAAACAGGACTTCCATCTCGTCACGGTCCTGTTGGATATAGCCGATATCGTCGAGGATCAGGACGTCGAAGGCGTCCAGTCGGTGTAACTCCTTCTCCAGGGCGAGGTCCCTCCTCGCGGCCAGCAACCGCTGCACCAGTGCGTAGGTGGGAGTGAAGTGGACTGTGTGCCCCCGCTGGATCAGCTCTAAGCCGATGGCACAGACCAAGTGAGTTTTGCCTCGGCCAGGGAGGCCGAAAGCCAGCAGGTTCTCGGCCCGTTCAACGAACCCCCCGTCGCAGAGGGTCGGTAGCATCCGCCGCACCGGCACCGGTAACCGGGCCGTGTCGAGTGTGGCTAGGCTCTTTTCCAGCGGCAGTTTGGAGGCTTTCAGTAACCGTTCCAGGCGTTTCTGGTGGCGCTGATCGATCTCGGCCTCGGCCAATGCCCGCAGGAAACGCTCAAATCCCCAGCCGGCCCGCTCGGCTTCGGCAGCTAACTCCCCATGCCTGGCCACAAAGCTAGGAAGTTTTAATTCCCGCAGAAGTTCAAACAGTTCTCGGCTCATATGGCCTCCCTCCACCCATCCCGCATCAATGCGTCGTAAGCGCGCAGGTCCACTTCCGGGGCTTCCATGTCGGGCGCTTCCACGGGCGCCGTACCCCCCAGCAGTGCCTTCACCTTGTCCGGCGTCGGGACCTCACCCTGTTCCAGGAGCTGTGCGAGTGACGCCTCCACCTCGGACTCCATTCCCATGGCTGCCCGGTAGAGAAGTCGGAGGTAGGACACCTCACCCCGTCGGTTCCCCTCCTTCTGGACCAGGGCCTCGTGGGCCTTCCGCCAGGTGAGGCTCAGGAACAGGTCATCCCGGTGGCGGTAACGGGCAAAGGCCCCTGGCTTGCGTAGCAGGGAATGAATCACATGCCGGTAGTCGATGTGGTGCTGGTTCACGCCCAGAAGGCGGTCCCGGCTCAGTACCTGCTGCTGGCCGTACCAGACCTCCAGGCGTAGCTCGAATATCCGCACCCGGACCTGCTCTCCGATCAGGCGTGTGGGCACTGAGTAGCTGTTCCGTTTGATACGGATGGTGCTCTCCTGGCTCACCCTGACCATCACCTCGTCGTAGTCCGGGAAGGCCCGCGCCGATAGGTGGCGCATCACCGCCAATTCAGCGGCGACCTTCACGCGGCGGCGCTCGTTGGCCCGGGTACACACTTCCTGGACCCAGCGTTCATAGGCTTCGACACACTCGAAGTCACTGGATCCACGCAGAAGCAGGTGCTGTCGTAGGCGCCGTTTCAAGGCACCGTTGGCCGATTCCACGTCACCGTTCTGCTCCTTAGCGCCGACGGCCGTTGTCCGCGGTGTCATCCCGAAGTAGCGCATCAGCGCCAGATACGCCTCGTTGAAGCCCCGCTTCCCGGTGGCGAGATCGTGAGTTGCCGCCGTGGAGTTGTCCGTCTGGTGGAACTCTGGGACCCGGCCGAGTTGAATCAAAGCCGATTGAATCCCCCGGCGTAGGGCCAGCATTGATTCCGAGTGGCAGGCTGTTGCCCACTGCCAGTTGGAATAAGGCGCAACCACGTGGCATAGCAGGTGGGCAAAGCCTTGACCCTGGATGGTGATTCGCAACTCTGTGGCATGGGTGAAGTCGGTCTGAAGCGCCTCCCCGGGTCGATGGTTCTGCGGAAAGAACACTTCCTTCTCTGGGCCGTGCCTCGCACGCCACTCCTTCACCCGCCGCTGAAAGGTCCGAACTTGGCCCTCCTGGTAACGTCCCGGGCAGCGCCGCATCAGGTCCTCGAACAGGGCCAGCCCCTCCAGTTCAGGGGCCTGAGCCAGGCGAAGTTCGATGTCCAACCAGTCCTCCGCAAAGGGGTCTGGCCGGGTTCGCCATGTTCTGGGGCACTGCAACTCGGAAGGTGGCTTCCCCGCCCGGAGATACTTCCGGGCCGTGGTTCGGTCCATGCCGGCTCGCATTGCTGCAAGCCCCAACTCCCCGTGCTTGGCCATCTCCTCCATCAACTTCCGCACCTGCTGATCAGTTATCCGGCCCATGGCACCGCCCACCCTGCGTGCAGACGCAGGCTGACCGTGACCCCTTTGCCACCTAAGCGCTACCCCTTATGGGGAGTTGTCATTGTCGCCAGTGGGGACTAGTAATTGTCGTTGAGCA
>CAIRQL010000017.1 GCA_903880675.1 uncultured Holophagaceae bacterium
ACGAGGGCGGCGCTGATCTCTTCGTCCATCACACCGCTATCCAGGGCGGCGGCTTCCGCACTCTGGATGAGAACCAGCGCGTCTCCTTCGAGGTTGCGCAGGGTCAGAAGGGCCCTCAGGCCACCAACGTCCAGAAGGTCTGACCTTCAGCGCACTCAAGAAAAGGCGGCCTTCGGGCCGCCTTTTTTATGTTCTTCCGGGATTCCTGGGGATGCCGACTCACCCTGGGTTCATCCAGCCCGTGGGGGAAGGGCAACAACTCTCGCAGAGGATGCGGAGCGGGCTGAGGCTCGCAGAGAACAGCAGGTAAGCCAAAGCCCTCCGCGCCCCTTCGCTCACCTCGTCTTTTCTCTGCGAGAGTGGTTGCTTTTTCCTGAGCGTGCGGAGAATTGAAGGCTAGTGGTGCCCGTGGTTGTCCACGGGGGCGGGCTTGCCGATGAACTCGGGCTTGCGGCCGAAGAACACCACCCAGATGCCGAAGCCGGCGAGGACGGCCAGGGCGACGCCCAGGAACGCGGGTCGGGCGGCTGCCACTGCGGGGCTGCTGAAGCCGACCAGGCCCAGGAGCGCACCCAGCAGGCCCACGGTCACCAGGAGCAGGCCCCAGCGGGAGGCGTCAACCGATCGCTGGCCCACTTCCTCGGGCAGGGTGCCCAGAGGTGAGCGGACCTCCCCAGCCAGATGGGTGCCCTGGAACACCAGGACGGTGAAGATCAGGAAATAGAAGACCAGGAAGATCATGGGGGCTCCAGGGCCTCCAGGATCGCATGGATGGGCTCTCTGCGGCATCTGAAGGCTGGGTTGGAAAAGGGGGTTGACAGTGTTAAACGGTCGTTTAAGCTGATGACTTGAGTTAATCATACGATTGATTCAACTGCGAGGCCCCATGACCACCGCCCCCTCCCCCCCCGATACCCGCAGCCGCCTCCTGGAGTCGGCCATTGTCCACTTCGCTGCCAAGGGCTTCGAGGGCGCTGGCATCCGCGAGATCGCCAAGGGCGCTCAGGCCAATTCGGCCCTGGTGACCTACCACTTCTGCGGCAAGGAGGGCCTCTACCGGGAGGCCCTCAAGGCCATCTTCAATCGCAAGCCTTGCCCCCTCACCCAGCTTGCGGCAGTGCCGGCGGCGGATGCGCCGGGGGCCCGGGAGACGGCCCTCCAGTGCCTCCGGGACTACATCCGGGTCTTCGTGGGGGAGCTCATGGACTGCGATCCGGGTCACCCCGTGGATGAGGCAGCCATGGTCCTCATGGCCCGCGAGATGCAATCCCCCCGGCCCGCCTCGGCAGCTCTGTTGCTGGAGCAGGTGCAGCCCTATGTGGTCTACCTGATGTCCTGCCTGCAGGCGCTCCGTCCGGACCTGGATGACGACACGCTGTTCCTCATGGGCGGCAGCATCCAGGGGCAGCTCCTCCACTTCCGCAACTCCCTTGGGATCACCCGCCTCATTCGGGGCAATCCAGCCTTTCCCGAGGACCTGGAAACCGTCATCCAGCACTTCACCGACTTCAGTCTCCGGGGCCTGGGTGTCCCGGAAGCATTTCCGCAGCCGAGGCCCTGACATGTTCCTGATCTCCCCTCCCGCCCTTCTGGCTCCCCCACCGGCCGAGGCTCCCCAGGCCGCCATGCCCCTGGCGCTGGCCGATGCCCTGGCCCGGGCCCGCCAGGAAAACCCCCTGCTCCGCGCCGCCAAGGCCCGCGTGGACGAGCGCCGCGGCCTCATCACCACCACCCGCGCCGATGCACTGCCGCAGATCACGCTGGTGGGTGACTTCACCCGCACCCGGGACGTCAGCATGCTCAACAGCAGCTTCGCCGAGTTCGCCCCGAAGATCGGGATCCCCGTGGACTCGCTGGTGGGCACTCGGGGCGTCTACACAAGCCAGGCCACCCTGGTGCAGCCGCTCTTCTACTGGGGCAAGTTGGGCACGGCCGTCGACATTGCCCTGATGGGCGAGAAGGAAGCCGCCCTGGCCTTCACCACCTCGGAGCTGGACGTGCTCCACGGCGTGGCCAAGGCCTACCTGGCTGTGCTTTCCGCGCAGGCCGAGCTGGATGTGGTGGACAGCCGGCGCCAGACCGCCGCCCAGTTCGTGGCGGATGTGAACGCCAAGCTCGAGGCCCAGTCGGCCACGGAGCTGGACCGCCTCCGGGCCGAGAGTGAGCTGCTGGCCGTGATTCCCGAGGCCCTGCAGGCGGAGTCCCAGGTGAAGCGCGCCACCGAGGTGCTGGCGGGCCAGCTGGGCCTGGATCCCAAGGCCCCCCTGGCCCTGGCAAACCTGGGCCGGCCTGCTCCCGGGGGTGCCCCCGAGGGGACCGAGCGCAGTGAGCTGGCGCAGCTGCGCCAGCAGGAGGCCATGTTTCGCGCCAACGAGAAGATCATTGCCTCGGACCTGCGCCCCAAGTTCGACCTGACCGCCAGCTACGGCTATCAGGCCGCCAAGAGCGACAACCTCTTCCATGAGCCCTACGACACCTGGCGCGTGAGCGTCACCATGAAGTTCCCCATCTTCGACGGCCTGCGCAGCTCCGGCAAGCAGGCCCAGAACCGGGCCCAACTGGAGCAGGTCCGGCAGCTGCGCACCGACCGGGAGCGCGGCATTGCCGTCGAACAGCGCTCCTCGGAGCGCGACCTCACGACCGCCACGGCCCTCGCCGAGGCCGCCGGGAAGGCCCACGCCGCCGCCCTGGAGGCCCTCCGCGTCAGCCGGGAGTCCTTCGACCAGGGCCTCATCACCTCGCTGGACTTGTTGCAGGCCGAGCGGGCGGAGCGCCAGGCCGAGAGCCGTCGCCGCAAGGCCGACCTGGGCCTCTGGTCCGCCCGCTTCGATCAGCGCCGCGCCCTCGGCCTCCCCCCTCTCTAAGACACAGACCTCTTCGCCTTCGGAAAGGAACACCCATGCGCACCAAGACCATCGTGTACGCCCTGCTCCCTGTCGCCATCATCGCCGGTGCCGCCACCTACCACCGCAGCCAGCGCAACACCGAGCTGACCCACCAGACCACGGTGAAAGCCGCAGGCTTGCTGTCGGTGACCGTGGTGCCGGTGGAGGAACACACCTTCCGTCCCGCCGTGCCCTTCACAGGAACCCTGTTGGCCGTGAACCGCGCCGAGCTCAAGGGTGAGGTCACGGGCCGCATGACGCGCGTGGCCGTCCAGGAAGGCGATACGGTAACCGCTGGTGCCCTGCTGGGTGCCCAGGATGAGGACGACTACCTGCTGGGGGTGCAGGCCGCCGAGGCCCAGTTGGCCCAGGCCAGGGCCCAAGCCCTGCAAGCCCAGCGGGACAATGACCGCGCCATCTCCTTGCTGGAGAAGCGCAGCATCACCAAGCAGTCCGCCCAGCAGGCCGAGACCGCCTACAACGCCAACCGGGCCGCCGTCCAGGCGGCGGAGAGCAACCTGGGTCTCGCTCGGCTCCGCCTGAAGAAGGCCCGCATCGTGGCTCCCTTCGCGGGTCAGGTGGCCCGGCGGCTGGTCCAGCCCGGCGAGATGCTCAACCCCGGCCAGCCCGCCTTCGAGGTGGTGGACAACCGCAAGCTGGAGATTCAGGCCAACCTCTCTGCCGAGGTCATGGGGCTCGTGAAGCCCGGGCTGTCAGTCACCTTCCGCACGGCCGGCATCGGCCACCCGGTGGCGGGCACGCTGACCCAGGTGAGCCCTTCCCTCTCAGCGGACGGGCGCACCCTGCGCGTCCGCATCGAAGTGCCGAATCCCGATGGCCAGCTCAAGGGCGGCCTCTTCGTGGAGGGCGTCATCCTGGGCCAGGGCGAGGTGAAGCTGCCTGCCCTGCCGGCCACCCTGCTCAAGGCCGAGAGCGGCGACGCCGACCTCTTCGTGGCCCAGGAGGGCGTGGCCCGTCGCCGCAAGGTGTCTCTGGGGGTCGAGCAGAACGGCTTCCGCCCCGTCCAGGGCCTGGCCCTGAAGAACATGGTCATCGACGGCGGCAAGGACCTGGTGGGTGAGGGCACGCGCCTGCAGGTCATGACCACCCCTGCCGGAGGGAAGTGACATGTTCCTTTCTGACTTCTCCATCCGACGGCCCGTCTTTACCGTCTGCATCATGCTGGCCCTGGTGGTGCTCGGCCTCTTCTCGGTGAAGGGCCTGGGCATCGAGCAGTTCCCCAACACCGACCTGCCCATCGTCACGGTCTCCATCATCTATCCCGGCGCCAGCCCGGAGTCCGTCAAGCAGGATGTGGTCAAGCGTGTGGAAGAGGCGGTCAATCCCCTGGAGGCGATCAAGGAGATCAGCTCCACCAGCCAGGAGGGTCTGGGGACGCTCCTGATCCAGTTCCAGCTCGGCCGTGATATCGACAAGGCCCTGGAGGATGTGCGCACCAAGATCGGCCAGATCCGTCGCACCCTCCCGAACAACATCGAAGAGCCCGTCATCTCCAAGTTCGACCCGGCCCAGCTGCCGGTGCTCTCGCTGGTGCTGAAGCCGGATGCCAAGCACTCGACCATGAATGACCGCGAACTGACCCGCATCGCTGACGACTTCCTGAAGCGCCGCCTCGAGAACGTGAACGGCGTCGGCAAGGTGGAGCTGGCTGGTGGCAGCACCCGGGAGATCCTCATTCAGGTGGACCCCCAGGCCCTGGAGTCCCGCGGACTCTCGCTCAACGCAGTCATGAACACCCTGGGCAACGACACCACGGCCATCCCCAGCGGGAGCCTGCTCCAGGGCCGGCGCGAGGTGTCCGTGAAGGTGGATGCCAAGGCCAAGTCCGTGGATGACTTCCGCCACGTGGTGGTGGGCAACAAGCTGGGCCGCCCCATCGAGCTGCAGGAGGTTGCCACGGTGGTTGATGGCGTGAGGGAGCGCCGCAGCCTGGCCCGCCTGGATGGCCGGGATGTGGTGGCCCTGGAGCTGCAACGGCAGACGGGCGGCAACACGGTGGCCATGGTGACCGCGGTACGAAAGACCCTCGCCAGCCTGGAGCCAGAGCTCGAAAAGCAGGGCGTGGAGGTGGTGACTGCCCGCGATAACGCGCGCTTCATCTCCGACAGCGTGGACGACGTGAAGATGTCCATCTACCTGGGCGGTCTGCTCACGGTGATCATCGTCTTCTACTTCCTGAAGAGCTGGCGCTCCACCCTCATCACCAGCCTCACCCTGCCCGTGTCCGTGATCTCCACCTTCATCATCATGAAGGCCCTGAACTTCACCCTGAACACCATGACCTTGATGGGGCTCAGTCTGGCCATTGGCATCCTCATCGACGATGCCATCGTGGTCCGGGAGAACATCACCCGGCACGCAGAAATGGGCAAGGACCATGTCACCGCCGCCCGCGAGGGCACCGCCGAGATCGGCCCCGCCGTCATCGCCACCACCATGTCGATCCTTGCGGTCTTCGTGCCCGTGGCCTTCATGGGGGGCATTGTGGGCAAGTTCTTCTTCCCCTTCGGCATCGTGGTGGCCTTCGCCGTGGCCGTCTCACTCTTCGTGAGCTTCACCCTGGATCCCATGCTCAGCGCCGTCTGGCCGGATCCCGAGCACGAGCGCAGCGCCGATGCCCACGTCCACTACCGGGGCACCAACCCCATCATGCGCAGCGTCGAGGCTTTCAGCCGGGTACTGGACCGCTGGGAGATTGCCTACAAGGCCGCCATCGAGTGGGCCTTCGGGCACCGGTGGACCGTCATGGGGATCGGCTTCGGCAGCTGGGTGCTGGCCATGTCGCTCATCGGGCTGCTCGGCAACAACTTCATGCCCGACTACGACCGCGGCGACCTGGCAGTGAGCTTCAAGGCCGAGCCCGGCTCCAGCCTCCAGACCACGCGACAAAAGGCCGAGGCCATCGAGGCCATCATCAAGGCCACCCCCGGCGTGGAGCTGGCCTACACCACCATCGGCACGGGCCTCAACGGGACCATCAACTCCGGCAACATCTACGTGAAGCTGAAGGAGGGCCGCCGGCCCCACCACATCCCGATCCGGCGCCAGCTCCGGGAAGCCTTCCGGGCTGTGCCCGGCGTCGAGACCACCGTGGGCACCGTCAACGACTTCGGCCAGCAGTCCCCCATCATGATCGCCGTGCAGGCCCCGGACCGGGAGTCCGTGATCCGCGCTGTCCCCTTGGTGAAGGAGGCCCTGCGCTCCGTGCCCGGGGCCGTCGACATCGCTACGAGTCTGGACAGCGGCAAGCCCGAGCTGCGGCTGGTGGTGGACCGCAAGGCCGCCTCGGACCTGGGCGTGAGCCCCTCCGCCGTGGCGCGGATGGTGCGCCCCCTCGTGGATGGCGAGAAGGTGGCCAAGTACGAGGACGAGACCGGCGAGCAGCGGGATGTGCGCGTGCGCCTCGCCGACCAGGAGCGACGTCTCTCGACCCAGCTGGCCAACCTCACCGTGGAGAGCACCAAGGACCTGGGTGGCGGGAAGCATCCCCTCATCCGCCTGAACCAGGTGGTCCGCTTCGAGGAGGGCATCGCCCCGGCCAAGCTGCAGCGGCACGACCTCATGGAGGAGGTGGAGGTCGACGCCAACTTCGAGGGGGCCACCCTCGGGGAAGTGAGCGCCGGCGCCGCCAAGAAGGTCGAGGCCCTCAAGGCCAGCGGGAAGCTGCCCGAGGGCCTGCGGGTGGAGTTCCTGGGCCAGACCCGGGACAGCAAGGAGACTGCCGGCTACATGGGCCAGTCCCTGCTCCTCGCGGTGTTCTTCATCTACTTCGTGCTGGCCAGCCAGTTCGAGAGCTTCAAGCTGCCCATCACCATCATGCTCAGCCTGCCGCTGTCCATGGTGGGCATGGTCATGATGCTGCTGGTCACCGGCGACAACATGTCGATGATGACCAGCATCGGCATGATCCTGCTCATGGGGCTTGTGACCAAGAACGCGATCCTGCTGGTGGACCACGCCCTGCATCTGGAGCGGGAGGAGGGCATCTCCCGGCGCCAGGCCATCATCCGCGCCGGCACCGTGCGGCTGCGGCCCATCCTCATGACCAGCTTCGCCATGATCGGCGGCATGCTGCCCCTCTTCCTGGCCCTGGGCGCCGGCGCGGAGATGCGCGCCCCCATGGCGCGCGCCGTGGTGGGCGGGCTCATCACCTCCACGATGCTGACGCTCATCGTGGTGCCGGTCTTCTTTGAGATCCTGGAGGACATGAGCCTGGCCAAGGCCTGGGCCTGGATCCAGCGCCGCATCGGCATGACGGTGACCGAGCCGGACCCCGTCCAGCCCCTGGCGGAGGCCCCCGATGCCTGAGCTGAGCTTCTCTGAGGCCGTGGCGACCCGCCGCACGGTGCGAACCTTCCTGCCAGACCCGGTGCCTCAGGACGTCCTGGACCGGGCCCTGGACGCCGCCCTCCGGGCGCCCAGCTCCAGCAACCTGCAGCCCTGGGAGTTCGTGATCATCCAGGACCCCGCAGCCCGGCAGCTGGCCAATGCCGCCTGCCTGGATCAGCTGCCGGTTCGCACGGCCCCGCTGCTCATCGCCCTGGTGGCCCATCGGGAGACCTGGCGGCGCAACCGGGACGAGATCCTGCGCACCTTCGAGGCCCGGGGCAGCCTGCGCCCCAGCATGGGCAGCTACTACCGCCGCATCATTCCGACGGTCTACACCACGGGCCCCTTCGGCCTGCTGGGTCCCCTGAAGCGGGGGCTGGCCCGCATCACCTCGCTGTTCCGTCCCACCCCCAACCTGGGCACGCGGGGCGACCTGCGGGCCATGGTCCACAAGAGCACCGCCCTGGCCGCCGCCACCTTCATGCTCGCCCTGCGCGCTGAAGGCTACGACAGCTGCCCCATTGAAGGCTTCGATCCCTGGCGGGCCCAAGCCCTGCTCGGCCTGCCCCGAGGTGCGGAAGTCTGCATGTTCCTCGCCGTGGGCCAGCGCGCCGAGGGGGGCGTCTGGTGGGAGCGCGTCCTCATGCCCCGGGACTGGACCGTGCGGGTGCTCTGACTCGTCCCGGGGGGTCAGAAAAACTGCTTCACCAGGAAGACAGAAAGACCACGAAGAACTGATTAACAACTCTCGCAGAGAAAAAAGGAGAGGGCAGAGGACGCTGAGCATTCAAACCTGACGATTGTCTCTGTGTCCTCTGTTCTCTCAGCGACCCTCTGCGAGAGTGTTTCCCCTTTCTTTTCCTTCGTGGTCTTTCTGTCTTCTTGGGAACGGCTGCGCCGATACGCGGGACAAACGGACATATGGTGGTTCCAGCTTTCACGCTGGTCCTGCTTGAGGCACTCTGAAAGGTCCATGGAAGCACCCTCCTCCGAACTGCTCGACCTGCTCCGCCTGGCTGAACCCCCGGCGGTAGCCATGGCCGCTCCCGGAGCCCGCCTGCGCTGGACGGCCCCGCCGGCCCTGGCCCTGGTGCTGGCCCGCTGGATCAGCCGGGAGGGTCGGGTGCAGACCCTGTGGGTGGATGCGCCCTCCGAGGCGGAGGCCCGCGCCCTGGCCTCGGACCTCCAGGCCCTGCTGCCGGGCGCTGGCGTGGCCCACTTCCCGGGCTTCTCGGCCTATGCGGGCGGTGAGAGCAGCCCGCCGGGCATGGTCCTGCGGGAGCGCCTCTCCACCCTGGTGGGCCTGCTGGAGCGGCGGGTCCAGGTGCTGGTCACCGGGCCCCTCACCGCCTGCGAGCGCTTGCCCCACCCCACCTGGTTCCAGAAGCAGCGCCTGGAACTGCACCAGGGCGCCGAGGTGCCCCGGGAGCTGCTGCTGGAGACCCTGGTGGCCCTGGGCTACCGCCGGGCGGAGCTGGCCTCGGCCCCGGGCGAGTTCAGCTCCCGGGGCATGGTGGTGGACCTCTGGCCCGATCACCTGGACCAGCCCCTGCGCCGGGAGACCTTCGGCGATGAGCTGGAGCGGCTCAGCCCCTTCGACCCCGATACCCAGCGCCGCAGCGGCGAGGCCCTGGCCTCCCTGACCCTCTACCCCCGCTTCGAAGGGGACCGGGGCGATGGCGAGGCCCTGCTGGCGGCGGTGGCCTCCCGGGCGGACCGGACCCTGGAGCCTGATGAGGACGAGACCTTCCGCCGCAACCGTCTGGCCACCCATGGCCACTTCCCTGGCGAGGAGCTGTTCCACCCCCTCCTGGCCCAGCCCAAGGGGCAGCTCAGCCACTGGGTGCCACCCTGCCTGCGGGTGCGTCTGGACCCGGCCTGGGAAGAGGCTCTGCGAGAGGCCGAGCGGGTCCGCATCGAAGACAGCCTCGCCGTGCTGCGCCGGGGCGGCGTGGTCTGCCCGGACTTTGCCGACCGCTTCCTGCCCTCGGATCCCAGCAAGCCCACGGCCCTCCTCACCGAGTGGCAGAGCGAGGCCACCGTGCCCCTGGTGGCCCTGCCACCCCGGGAGTTCCAGGGGCGCCTGAGCGAGCTGGCCGAGCACCTGCAGGAGCTCTCCCTCACCGGCCACCGGGTCTTTCTGGCGGGGTCAACTCCAGGCATGCGCGACCGCTTCCGGGAGTTCATCAGGGAACATGAGCTGCCTACGGCCCAGGGTGGTGAGGCCGGCTGCCGCGCCCTCCGCCTGTCCCTCAGTGCGGGCCTGCACCTCAAGGATCCTGCGGTCCTGGTGTTCACCGAGCGGGAGATCTTCGGCCGCAAAGTGGCCCAGTCTGCTCCCAAGAAGTCCCGCAGCGCGGCCTTCCTGTCGGACCTGCGCGACCTCAAGCCCGGCGACCGCGTGGTGCACATGGACCACGGCATCGGC
>CAIRQL010000018.1 GCA_903880675.1 uncultured Holophagaceae bacterium
ATCCTGGGGTGAGCCCGCAGGGGCGGTGATGAAGCCGCCCACGGCGATGATGCGATCAAAGGCACTGCGGTCCACCACGAGATCGCGGACCACGGGGAAGGCCTCGGCGCGCCAGGGCTCCAGGGTGATGCTGTCACCGTCCTTGAAGCTGCGCATGTGCAGCTGGCAGGTGGTGGTGCGCTCCTTGGGTCCGTGGGGGCGGCCGTTGATGACCATGCTGCACGTGCCGCAGATGCCTTCGCGGCAGTCGTGATCGAACTCGACGGGCTCCTCGCCCTTGGCGATGAGGCCTTCGTTCACAACGTCGAGCATCTCCAGGAAGGACATGTCGGGGCTGACGCCATCGGCCTTGTATTCGACGAACTTGCCGTCGCACTTGGCATTCTTCTGGCGCCAGACATGGAGGGTGAGGTTCATGGACTTATGGGACATTGGTCAGCTCCTCACTTATAGCTGCGGGTGGCGAGGTGGACGTACTCGAAGGTGAGGGACTCGATGTGGCGCACGGGCGTCTGACCCTCGCCCTTGTATTCCCAGACGGCGGTGTGGCAGAAGTTCTCGTCGTCGCGCAGCGCCTCGCCGTCCTCCGTCTGGAACTCCTCGCGGAAGTGGCCGCCGCAGCTCTCGCGGCGCTGCAGGGCATCCAGGCACATCAGCTCGCCCAGCTCCAGGAAGTCCGCCACCCGGGCGGCCATCTCCAGGCTCTGGTTCAGGCTCTCGTTCTCGCCCACGACCCGGACATCCTTCCAGAACTCCTCGCGGAGCTTGGGGATCAGCTCGAGGGCCTTCTTGAGGCCGGCCTCGTTGCGGGCCATGCCGCAGTACTCCCACATGATCTTTCCCAGCTCACGGTGGAAGTGGGTGGGGCTCTTGCTGCCCTTGATGGACAGCAGCTTCTCCACGCGGGTCTTCACGGCGGTCTCGGTCTCCACCACCGCAGGATGGTCGGCGGCAGGGCGGACACCGGGCTTGAGGCCGGCCAGGTAGTTGCTGACGGTGGCAGGCAGGACGAAGTAGCCGTCCGCCAGGCCCTGCATGAGGGCGGAGGCCCCCAGGCGGTTGGCACCGTGATCGCTGAAGTTAGCCTCGCCGGCCACGAACAGGCCGGGGATGGTGCTCATCAGGTTGTAGTCCACCCACAGGCCGCCCATGGTGTAGTGCACGGCAGGGTAGATGCGCATGGGCGTCTCGTAGGGATTCTCATCCGTGATGCGCTCATACATCTCAAAGAGGTTGCCGTACTTCTCCTCGATCTTGTTCTTGCCCAGGCGCCGGATGGCGTCCGAGAAGTCGAGGTAGACACCGAGACCGGTCTCGCCCACGCCCCGGCCCTCGTCGCAGACCTGCTTGGCGGCGCGGCTGGAGATGTCGCGGGGGGCGAGGTTCCCGAAGGAGGGGTACTTCCGCTCCAGGTAGTAGTCGCGGTCCTCTTCCTTGATCTCAGCGGGGACCCGCTTGCAGTCTTCCTTCTTTTTCGGCACCCAGACGCGGCCATCGTTGCGCAGCGACTCGGACATGAGCGTGAGCTTGCTCTGGTGGTCGCCGGTGACGGGGATGCAGGTGGGGTGGATCTGCGTGAAGCAGGGGTTGCCGAAGGCGGCCCCCTTCTTGTAGGCCCGCCAGACCGCCGTGCCGTTGCAGCCCATGGCGTTGGTGGAGAGGTAGAACACGTTGCCGTAGCCGCCGGTGGAGAGGATGACCGCATCGGCAATGTGGGACTCGATCGCACCGGTGACCATGTCCCGGGTGACGATGCCCTTGGCGATGCCGTCCACCATGATCAGCTCGAGCATCTCGTGACGGTTGTACATCTTCACGGTGCCGAGACCCACCTGACGCTCCAGGGCCTGGTAGGCGCCGATGAGGAGCTGCTGGCCGGTCTGCCCGCGGGCGTAGAAGGTGCGGCTCACCTGGGCGCCGCCGAAGGAGCGGTTGTCCAGCAAGCCGCCGTACTCGCGAGCAAAGGGCACGCCGTTGGCCACGCTCTGGTCGATGATGTTGTTGCTGACCTCGGCCAGGCGGTAGACGTTGGCCTCACGAGCGCGGACGTCGCCGCCCTTGACCGTGTCATAGAAGAGGCGGAAGACGCTGTCACCATCGTTGCGGTAGTTCTTGGCGGCGTTGATGCCGCCCTGGGCCGCGATGGAGTGGGCGCGCCGGGGCGAGTCCTGGTAGCAGAAGCAGTCGACGTTGTAGCCAAGCTCGGCCAGGCTG
>CAIRQL010000019.1 GCA_903880675.1 uncultured Holophagaceae bacterium
GGGTCTTGGTAATTCAACCGCCCTCTGGCGGGAGGCGGGAATCCCGCGGAAGAAGTAGGCCTTTGCGAGGCCCAGGGCAGGTAATCGTAGGTTGATTTCAACCGGAATAGGCTGGGGCTCCTGGACTGCTGGGCACCCATTTCGAACCCACGCCTTGCGTGCAGCTCTTCTACCAAGACCCCACCCAATCAGGGTCTTCTGGAGTGTCGGGGAGCTGACCTTAAGTCCAGCGCCACACATGCGTTCTGACAGGGACACACACCCTTCGTCAGGAAAGGCCCTCACCTGGTCAAGGAGGACTTGCTGAAGAGCAGCAGTCAAGCGCTTGGGCCTGCCAGGGGATGGGGGAATTGGACGATCTTCAAGCCCGGCCAGGCCAGAAGCTGCAAAGCGCTTCTTCCACAAGTAGATGGTCTGTCGAGTGAGGCCCTTTCGATTGGCAACCGCCGCCACGGAACCGAGTGCCTCGACCTCCTGCAGGACCCGGTGCCTTTCCAGACATCGGGTGGAGGGCGCATCCAAGTACATCTTCTCAGCAGAAGAGTTAGGTCGCATGCGCAAGCCACAAAAGCATGTAAAATTGCATTATTTAGTAGATCATGTTTTAAGATATAGCCACAAGTTAAATATTTATAAATACTTAGAGTAACTACCGATTTCAAATATTCGCCTGAAACCCAAAATTTATCAAGTTTGGCCCTCGTTTTCACACTTTTCTCGTGGTTTCTCTGTCTCAAACCCCGCCAACTGAAGCCGCCGAAAGGCGGCTTCTTAGTTGGCGGAGAGAGGGGGATTCGAAGTCACTGAAATGCTGGCAGGTAGCGGCCCCTGGAGACAGCCCGGGGGGCTGTCGGAAGGGATCAGCCGCGTGCCAGCATTTCGTGCGGCCGGAGGGGACGCTGCGCAGCGGTGGCCCCGGAGGGAATCCCCCTGCAACGAACTGCTACCCCCAAATACGGAGAGAGGGGGATTCGAAGTCACTGAATCACCGGCTTTCGTTTTGGCCCGGGGAGACAGCCCGGGGGCTGTCGGACTCAATCAGCGGCGGGAAGGTGCGGATCCCCGAGCCCCTCCTTGGGCGGGGACATCATGCGCACAGGCCTCAGGCGAGCACTCGGCTTCTGCATGGCTTGAAGATAGGCCGGGACTGACGCCACCTTTCAGGCTGGCCGCTCTCTCACGATAAATAGGCTCCACTGCCCCACGCGTGCACGAGGCTGGCTAGCTCAATCTGACTGAGGCTGGGCTACGCGCAGGCACTCGGGTCCGAGGCCTCCGGAGCCACGCGGCCAGGGTTGCGAGGAGGACAGCCAGGACTGCACCCCCAAGCAGGAGCACCGGAGGCGGAGCGCCCCGGAGAAAGAAGGCCGACTGGCCCGGTCCCGGTACCGGCAGCGGATCAAAAGGCAGCCCGGTCAGTGCACAGAGGCCTCGGACATCCAGCACCCGGATGACGGGAAGGTTCTCCCGGAGGCTGCCCTGGATGAGCCCCTCGCCGGGCACCACCCCGCCCGGAAAATCCGTGCGTCGGATCAAGCCGGTCCGCAGTCCGATGGTTTCCCCAAGTCCCGTGGAGGTCAGGTTGCCGCCAACGGAAACGACCACCCCGGGCTGCGGGTCCTGGAAGAGAAGGACTCTACGAGCCGCCAGGTTCCGCTTCAGGTCACCCTCACGGAGGATGGGGACGGCCGGCCGGGCCAAGGCCCGCTCCAGCTCCGCGCCGCCCATGTTGCGACCCAGGTCGTCATCCCCCCCGGGCGACACCGCAACCAGGCCTCGTCGCAGGATGCCCCGTTGCACCAGGACGCCGATCATATCCGCCAGCGTGAACTCCGGATGGTTGGCGCCGTAAGTGGAGGACCCCAACGACACGATGCAGGCGGTCTCAGCTCCGAGGGTCTCAGCGGCAATGAGCGTGGCGATAGCGAAGCCAGGAAAGGAACCCGAGGTGTCGACGGCCACGCGGCCACCCACCTGTAGCCCAGCCCTGCGCAGGAGGCTGCTCATCATCGCGGCCGCATCCGGCTGAAGCCCGGTGCGCTTGGCGGAAAGGCTCCCCAGAGTGGTCGTCATGGGGGAGAAAGCAGGACCCACTAGGCCAGTGAGGCCTGGGTCCACTACCGGGTCCAAGGGAATGCCCCGGCGTGCTGCCTCCTCCTTCAATACCCCCAGGGCCCGGGACATCGTCTGAGCGGCCCGGAGATCCTTGGCCTGCGACGCGGGGTCGCCGCTCCCCCAAAGGCCCAGGGCGCCGTACCAGAGGACGAGAACCCCCAGCAGGACCGCCAGCACGATAGGATCCCCTCTGCGCTTCACCGCAGGGCCGCCCAGAGCATGCGGATCATCAGCACGGCGGCGGTCAGGGCGCCCACGGTACGGAAGGGGCCCTGGCGATCCGCGTCGGCCGCAAGAATCCCCGGGATCAGCCAGCCCACCGCCAGCAACACAGGGGCCTGCGGTGCCATGGCCGGGAGGAGGGTTTCGGTGAGGACCCGGGCCAGGAATCCTGCCAACACAAAGCAGGCGTAGCGCCGTCGTCCGAACAGGACAGCGAAGCGCCCCAGAAGCCGCACGAGCCCCAGGGCCAGCCCAGCATCCAGCAGGGTGGCGGCCACGCGAGGCAGGGAATCCGCGTGGAGGGCCACATAGCCCGGCACCAGGATGCCCCCCGGGGAAATCGCCAGCAGCTCCGTCATGAGCAGGCTGATGACTGCCCCGATAACGAGAATGTAGTGCTCGATCATGCGCCCCTACCTGCTTCCAGCTCATCCAAGGCCGGTGCCAGTGCTGCCAGGGCTGGCCCGTGCCCCTTCCAGTTGCCCCCTGCAAAGATGACAGTACCGGTGGGCTCCAGCGCCAGATCTTCCATGCGTGCCAGGTTCCGAATCCGCGGTCGCCCCCTTCGGTCCTGCCCCGGGAAGGTGCGCTCCAGGAGCGCATGCACCTTGGGGGTAAAGTGACCCGCCACCAGGAGGGACTCGAAGCGGTCCCCCTGGGTCGCGATCCAGGAGGCGAAGGCCCAGGCCCGATCAGCACGATCGCCCCGATCGGCGAACAGGAGGATGCGTGGCCCCCGTTCCTGGACCTGGGCCTCCGCACGCTGGAAAAGCAGGGCGGTGGACACGGGATCATTGGCCGCCAGTGCATCCACGATGAGGATCTCCCCATCACGCCGCCGCAGGCTCCGGATGGCGAAGGCGCCACGATCCGCCTGGAAGGCACCCATGGCCGCCACGGCAGCCTCCGGTGCGATGCCCAGTTGCAGGGCGATGGCCAGGGCCACACCGGCATTCTCGGGCATGCGGGCAGCCGTGCCTTCCACCGGTTGGGCAAGGACGGCCTTGGCCCCCCGGACCTCAGCCACTGCGGCCAGCGTGGCGAAGCTCGCCGGGTCGGCCGTCACCACCAGGCCGCCCACTGGAATGCCATCGGCGAAGGTTGCCAGGGCCTCTTCCGGAGTCCCCTGTTCCGCCGCATGGTCGGGGCGGGCGTTGGTGACCACCAGGATGGAAGGGCGGAGGAAGGCCGTGGAGGCCGCCTGGGCCTCGGGGGAGACCGCCATGCACTCCACCACGAGCACGTCGGCGCGCTGGAGTGCGGCCCGTAGAAGGGTGTTCCTCTGTTCCCGGACGTTGGGAGCTCCGAACCGCCAGAGGCGTTGCTCGGCGCCGTCAGGGAGAATGAGGCAGGCCTCGGTGCCCGTGGACTTGGCCAGAGTGCGGAACCCAGCATCCCGGAAGACTGCGGCCAGGAGGCGGGTCGTCTCGGTCTTGCCCCGGGTTCCGTTCACGTGCACCACATGGCGCAGCCGGCGGCGGGCCCAACGGAGAAGTGCGGCTTCCGCTAGAAGAAAGGCAGCATAAAGCAGCACCGCCCCGATGGCTGCCAGGCCGAGTGGCTGCAGGCCCAGGGTGCTCAAAGGAAGGGTTCCAGCCCCTTGGTGGCCAGTTCGTCGTAGGTCGGCACGCCACCCAGGACGATGGACCGTTCCGGAGCATTCATCGCATGGGCCGTGAAGATAGCCTGGAGGCCACCCACATGGCGGGCCACGCGCAGGTGGAGGGGCCAGCCCTTCTCGTCGTAGGGTACAAAGAGACGGCCCAGTTTCTGGCCACGCACGTACTGGGAATCCTTCCCGGTGAGGATCAGGGCCTCATCGGTTCGTCCCCGCAGGCGCCCCTGGGTGGCATTGGGACTCTCCATCAGGAGGGCAAGCGTGGCAGTGCTGTCCCCCAGTTCCCGGTGGGACAGGCCGCGGAGCGTCGCGGGCGAAGGCTCCAGCCCCATGACCACCCCTTCAATCTCCAGGTTGAGAATGGCACCCGAGGCCGTGGGCATGGCCCGTTCGTGGGCCACAATGGCGTTGATGACGGGGTATTCAGGCGCCGCCTCGTGGAGGTCGATGGTGAGGTCGATGCCGTCCTTTCGAATGAGGCTCGTGATGGCATAGGCGATTCTCTCGGTAAAGTTCCCATCGGCGCGCCCAGGATAGGCCCGGTTCAGGTTGCGGGTTTCCGACCCTGACAGCTGTTGGCCCGAGGAGGCGTGGACATAGATATCGGGGTCGGGCCACTGATGCATGGGGCTCGTGGCCCTCGAACCATGCCGGAAGACCCGCTTGCCCGAGCTCGCCTGGAGGGTGAACTCGCGGGGTACCCCTTCCATGGGGTCGGTGTAGGTCAGGGCAGAGGCGTTGGCGTGAGGGATGATGTAGAGCCGGCCCTGGAGAGGCACCGCATTCTCCAGCATGAGGATGGCGGCCATGTAGCCCGCAGGCTCGTTGGCATGGGTCCCGCCGAGAATAAGGGCCGATCCGCCAGGCTTGCCGGAATCCAGAATGTAGACATCGGTGTCACCCGCTGTGCCTTTGATATCCGCGAACCAGTCGGAGAGGTGGGCGATCCGGGTCACGCCCGGACCCTGCCGGAGCGCGTCGGGCCTGCGCATGGCGAGGTAGCCCGGCGTGACATAAACACAGACGGTGACCAAGATCGCCAGCAGCACGAGGTTCAGGTTCCGATTGGACAGATGCAGGCGGTTCAATTCCATGTTGGGTTCCTGATTCCGTTCCTAGGCGATCTTGAGGGCTCTGAGGACGAGGGGAAGGAGCACCAGGGCTGCCTGGAGCTTGAACTTGATGCTCTTTTCACTCAACAGTTCGGCCAGGACCACAAGGGCGGCAAGAATGACGAGAATCTGGTAGACGAGGGACATGGGAATCAGACTCCCAGCAGCTTCGCCAGGGGGTTGGCAAAGACGAGCATGAGGGCGCCCACGAGGATGGTGAGGATCACTGGAAGCACGCAGTGCCTGGTGATTCGTCCGTAGCGGGGCTCACAGATGATCTGGGCGGTGACCACAGGGGTCAGTGCCACGGGGGGCATGTAGCTGCCCATGGCGGCAATGAGAGAGAGCGCGGCAATGACGACGATCGGATTCTGACCCAGCAGCGCCAGGGCGAAGGGCACGCCGAGCACTGAGGCGCCTCCGTAGACGGAGATGCCGCCGAAGATGGGCAGAATAACGGCGATTCCGGCGATGAGGAGGGAGTGTGGCAGGGAGAGGGCCCCGATGACAATGGCACCTCTCAGTCCGGTGTAGGTCATGACCTCGATGAGAACCCCCACACCAAACAGGATGCCCACGACCGGCAGGATCTGATTCACGGCCGCCCGGACCTCCGTGATGACGCGGAACTTCTTGCCAGCGAAGAGCCCCAGGGTGCTGCCGATGAGGAAGGTCAGCGGAAGTCTGGGATCAGGAAACCAGCGTGGGAAGGCCTTGGGGCCGATCATGAACACCAGGACCACCAGCAGCGGCATGTAGAGCAGAAAGCCTCCAACCTCCTGGGAGCTGCGATTGGCCTCGATGATTTCCTTCAGGCTGTCCTTCTTGACGTGGCGGTAGCCGATGATCAGGGTCGTGAGGATGGCGAGCGGGACGGTCACCAGAGCCAGAACCAGGCCGAAACCGATGTAGGGCAGGTCGATGCCCCCGCCGATAATCATCACGGGAATGTTCACCGGAGGCGCGATCATCCCGAAGTCTGCTGCCATGGCGATGACAGCTCCAGCCACAGTCTTGGGCATGCCCATCTGGGTGAGCACTGGATAGACCAGAACGCCCGCTCCCAGGACCGAGGCCGCGCAGGAACCAGTGATGGCACCGGGAAACATGACAATGAGCGTGAGGGCCACCAGGAGCAGCAGCGGCGACCGCCCGAAGATGAGGATGATCCGCCGGGTCAGTTCACCCAGCAACCCATTGGCCTGGATGACCTTCATGAAGACCATGGCCGATAGGAGCACCAGGCACACATCCAGGTAGCCGAACATGCCTTCCACGAGCTTAGCGAGGGGCAGTCCCTTTCCTGCCGCGATGGAAAGGGTGGCAGCGGTGATGACCAGGCTCAGCGAGACGGGCAGCTTGGCGGCAAGCACCAGCGCGACAAAGCAGGCAACCAGGAGCACCAGCAGAAAAAGATCAGTGGGCATGAACACACCTCGGCGCCGGGCGCGGATCCAAGGTGGGACTGGCTCTCATCACTTGAAGGCCTTTAGAAGGGGAGCGCCGGCATTGGCGATCTTCTCCACAGAATCCAAAGGGATCCTGCCCTTCCCGCAGAGCTGATTGAAGAGTCCATCCTTGTTGCCGGTGGCCACGACGATGACATAGTCACAGAGGGGCACGGCCCCCGTAATAAACTTGTCTGACATCTGCCCGCGACGGCCTTCACCGCCCACATGCAGGCCGATGATCTTGAGCCCCAGCTTGCGAGCTTCTGCCACCAGGCCCTTGGCCCGTTCGATATCCACTTCAGCGGAAATTCCGGCGGCTCCAAGCCCCTTGGAGCTCCCGCCGATCACCAGCACGAGGGACTTGGAGCCTGTAGCCGCCAAGGCCCCGGCCTTGGCCTGGGGATCGGCCTTGAAGACCACCTTCCCCCGGTTGAGGAGCACCTTCACCATCTCGATGTCGGCGCTCTGTCCCACGCCAGTGACCAGAGTTGGCTGGGTGGCAATGGGGGCCTTCAGGTTGAACCCTTGGGCCTTGGCGGTGCCAGCTCCCAGGAGGAGGAGCGTGCAAACAATCGGGGCGGCTTGGCGCATGATGTGGCCTTTGAAAGAGTGTGCACTCGCAAGTTCAGTAGGCGATGGCCTGACCATCGCGGCGCGGGTCGGCACCGCCGACCAGCTGCCGGGTCTTGGAGTCGTACAGGACGGCCTGGACGCCACCGAAGTAGGGGTCCCAATCGCCCCGGAGGGTGAGCTTGTGCCCGAGGGTACCCAGGGCCTTCTGGGTGGCGGCGGGCAACCTTGCCTCCAGGGAGAGGTTCCCTGTGTGCGGCTGGGCCAGCCGGGGGGCCGAGATGGCCGCCTGCAGGGGCATGCCGAAGTCGAGGATGTTTGAGATGACCTGGGCCACCGTGGTGAAGATCCTCGTGGCTCCAGGCGAACCGATGGTCATGAAGGACTTCCCCTTGGGGTCCAGGATCAGCGATGGGCTGATGGAGGACAGGGGGCGCTTGCCTGGCTCGATGGAGTTCACCGAGCCCGGCTTGGGCATGAAGTCGGACATGTGATCGTTGAGCAGGATGCCGGTACCGGGAACCAGCACTCCTGAACCGAAGAGCAGGCCGATGGACTTGGTGATGGAAACCATGTTTCCGTCCTTGTCCATGACCGACAGGTGTGTGGTGGAACCGGATTCGTACTGGGCGGGATTTCCAGGCAAGGGGGCGGTCATGGACTCCTTGGGCGAGATCCGGGCGGCCAGCTCCCGGGCGTAGGCCTTGGAGACGAGCCCCGCCAGGGGCACCGTGGCGAAATCGGTGTCGGCCATGTACTTCGCCCGATCAGCGAAGACCAGCTTCATGGCCTCGGACCAGCGGTGCGCGGTTGCCGGGCTTTGCTGGCCCAGCGCTTTGAGATCGAAGGTTTCCATCACGTTGAGGAGTTCGATCAGGTGGGTGCCTCCGGAGGAGGCGGGGGGCACGGACAGGATGGTGTAGCCGCGGTAGGTTCCCTGGACCGGCTTCCGAACCTTGATGGCGTAGGTGGCCAGATCTTGAACGGTTAGGATGCCACCCTGTTTCTTGACCTCTGCTGCGATCTTGGCGGCGATCTCACCCTTGTAGAAACCTTCGACACCCTTTTTGGCAATGATCGTCAGGGTCCGAGCAAGATCCGGGTTCTTGATCTTTTCGCCAATTTCGTAGGGCAGACCCTCCTGCAAGAAGAGCTCTGCACAGGCAGGGAAGGCGTTGATTTTCTCCAGGCTGTCCTTGATGTTCTTGTCCAGGTTCGCGGTAACGCTGATGCCCTGTGTTGCCATGTGGATGGCGGGCTGCAGGATCTGGGCCCGGGTCAGCTTCTTGGAACCAAAGGTGTCCAGGGCATGTAGAAGGCCTGCCACATCACCAGGGACACCCACCGACAGTCCGCCGTCTGTACCGGCGTGATTGAGGATGCGCCCTCTCTCATCCAGCTTGAACATGTCGGGCTTGGAGGCTGCTGGGGCAACTTCCCGGAAATCGATGACCACAGCTTCTTTCATGGTGGCGAGGCGCAGGATCATGAAGCCCCCGCCTCCGATTCCGTTCGTGTCCGGCTCCAGCACGCCCAGGGCAAAGGCGGCGCCGATGGCTGCGTCGACGGCATTGCCCCCCTTTTTCAGGATATCTATACCTACCTGGGAGGCCTCAGGCTTGGCGGTGGCCACCACCCCATTCGCCCCATGTGCCCCGCGGCCCGCCGCATTGAAGGGCTCCTGCGCGGTCAGGCCGGATACGACCAGAAGCAGGGCCACGAGGGCGAGCAGGCGTTTCATGGGCGAACTCCGGTATCAGTAAAAATTTCGCAAAGACCAAGCAGGGACCATTTCTGGGTCCTGAGTCATCTCGCTCTTGGCGAGGCGGGGCAAAAAATCGAGGAGAGTATCCGTAGGTCTTTACTCACTGCTAGGAAGGCGCTTTGCGGCCCACAATACAGCGCGGTGGAGCTGTTTCCAGAGGGCTTGTGTTTTTTCTGGGTGCGGTGAAAAGACGATCACCCGCCCTTGTTGATAGGCGCCGGAAGCTACAGCTGTGGTGCCGATCATGACTCCGCTGGGAGCCCCCTTCTTGGCTATCTCTGTGGCAAAGGTCGCCAGAGGTGTGAAGTCCGGCACTTGGGGATCCCCAGCGGGGGCCAGGAGCGGACCCTGAAAATATTCGATGACCTGGGTGGAGGCCTTCGTATCCAGCAGCTTCCGGCCCTCAGCACTCAGTGCGATTTCCACGGCACCGGTACCCCGGGCCCAATGCTGACGGTCGACGACCTTCGCATCCAGGATGTGCAGAGACCAGTCGTATTCGCAGGTGGCGAGGTAGGCTCCGGCACAGATGCCCACGTAGCCACCCCCGCCAGCCACGAACGCCCGCTCCGCATTGCGCCCCTTCTCTCCCAGCGCCCGCCCCTGGCCGCCCCCGCTGCCACCGGAGTGCATGAGGACGTCAATCCCCTTGAGGGCCCCATTGCTGATCGCTTCCGCGGTCACAGGCCTTACTTCGAGATCCGGGAAACTGGCCAGCGCCAGTTTGACTGTATCGATGCTGCTGCTGGTTCCAGTGTCGGAATATAGGGCGATCAGGACGCGGCCCGGAGCCTTCACTGGGGGTACAACCTGGCCCAGGCAGAGCATGGATACAGGCAGCGCAAGGCATGCCAACAGCTTCATGGAATTCCCCTTCCTGAGGGCGCTAAGTGGTGACAGACCTACCAGACGGACCAGCGGTACTGGGCGCTAAGGGCGATCCAGCTGGGATTCACGGGGTTCAGGCCATTCACGACCCGGTGCCCAGTGATCGGCGTATAGGTGCCCAATCGGAAATCACTCCTCCACTCAGAGAAGCTGTAGTCCAGCGCCAGGCCCCATTCCTTGTTGATCCGATATTCCACACCCAGGCGCCCCCCGAACTTGCCTTTGCCCTCGGGATAGGGCCCAGCCGGCACCTGGAAGGGCTGAGAGGGCGTGTCGTAGTTTGGAACGACGCCGCCCTTGTCGATTTTGCCGTCGTAGGCGGTAATACTGACCCCCAGGAAGGGTGTCAGGCCTGCGACTGGGGTCTTGAAGCGCACATCTCCCCCCACCCGCCAGCCATACAGGGATTGCTTGAGCCCCTGGTACTTGGTTATGGGAGAGCCGTTGGCCACCAGGTAGGTGGCATAGAGACCCAGCCCTGCCCAGTCATCGGGTCCCTTGAAGTCATGCCCCACTTCAAAGGCATGGACCAGGGTCTTGTCTCCCAGGTAGGCCTTGAGATCACCCATGGGCATGACCGCGCTCAGCCTGACATAGACCGGATGGTCAGCCGTGGATTGGCCCTGGAGGGCCAACGCCGCGAGTCCCGAAAGGAACAGTGCTCCAACTCGATTCATTTTCATATCTCCCTAGAACTTGAGGCCAAGATGCCAAGTTGCGATGGACCGCACCCCATTCCAGCCGGTCTGCGTCCCCCATTCCTGCATGGTGGACTGTCCCAGGATCACGTTGTTGGTGGCCGCCGTACCGGGCCAGGTGGGCGTGGCGGAAGGACTTGAGGTTCCGTAGTTAGTCCCGCCGGCAGGGATCTGGGAGTTGAAGACCTGGCTGACAACGAGCATCGAAAAGAACTGCAGCTTGCCCTTGATGGGAATCGTGAGCGCCCAGGTCAGGTCGCAAGCCACGTAGTCCTGCCCCTTCCGCTGACCACGACCATTGAGATATCCCGTAAAGGTCGTGGGAATATCGCTGGCGCCGGAGGTGAAGGCGCCCGTGGGGTAGTTATAGGTGCGGGTCAGGTTGCCCTCGGGGTCGCCGCTCTCGTACTTACCCAGCAGGGTGAAGGTATTGCGAATGCCCTTCTGGGTTCCGTGCTCGAAGGTGAACCAAGTCTTCACCATGTTGCGCTTGGAGCCAGCAAGCTCGCCGTAGGGGTTGTAGACGTCCAGGGGAACACCCGCCTTGCTCGTAGCGTCGTAGTACTGGAAGGCACCAGCCGTGCTGTAGTCATCCCGGCCCGCCAGCTTGGCGTAGGTCCAGTTCCCGCCAAAGGTGAGCTTCCAGGCGGCCTGGGTGGTGATCGGGATGTGCCATTCCGTTTCGATCCCCTTGTAGTCGCGGTAGGCGACCGGGTCGGGCTGAGCGATGCGCAGAAGGGCGCTGGAGGGCACGGCGGAAACGGCGCCGCTGGGGTCGGTCATATCGACCTTGGTGTCGTAACCCGCAGCCAGCATCATGTCTGTTGTGCGGCGGTAGACGGCGCTCAGGCGGACCCAGGCACCGTTTTCCAGGGCCCGGCGATAGCGGAGCTCAATCTCCCTGGTCTTTTCTGGTTTGAGGTTCGGATCGATCTGGCGGTAGTCCGACACGTTGGAGAACCGGGCGTAGTAGCCGTAGTTGCTCTTGTCGTAGAACTGGGCGGGGGAAACCGCATAGGGCGTGGTCGTGCCTTGATTCCAGAAATAGCGTCGGCTGACATTGCCCGAATA
>CAIRQL010000020.1 GCA_903880675.1 uncultured Holophagaceae bacterium
CGTCGCAGAGGACCTCGATGGACTTCCGCACGCCGCCGCGCATGCCCTTGGGATCGAACTGGGCCTCGATGTCCGTGGACTCGCCCGGGGCCAGGGACCACTTGCCCAGCATGGTGTAGGTGCAGCCGCAGCTGGGGCGCACCTGGGTGATGTTGAGGAAGGCGTTGCCGGTGTTGGTCACCCGGTACTTGGCCGCCATCTTCCGGTCCGGGGTGATCCGGCCGAAGTCGTGGTGGGTCTTGTCGAAGCGGATGGCGGGCGCCTGGGCCATGAGGGCGGCGGTGGCAAAGGCGAGGATCATTCGGCGAAACATGCGGACCTCACAGTGATGGCTGATTCTAGCCCCGGATCATGGGTTGCAGGGCATCCCAGACTTGAACAGGCTGGATGCCCTCCAGGCAGGGGTGCCCAGGGACGGCGCAGATCGGCTTGAAGCAGGGGGCGCAAGGGAGGCCCTCCTCCCGGAGGCCCCGGCTGCAGGGGCCCCAGGGGGTGGACCCGCCGGGATCCGTGGCCCCGTAGAGCGCCAGTACGGGCGCTCCGCAGGCAGCCGCCAGGTGGCTGAGGCCGGAGTCGTTGCCCAGCACCGCCGCCGCCCCCCGTAGCCAGGCCGCTGCCTCCTTGAGGGTGGTCCGGCCGCAGAGATCGATGCCCTCCGCCCCGGCCACGGCCGCACAGGTGGCGGCCTCGTCCGGGGAGCCCAGGACGGCCACCTGGAAACCCTCCGTCCGGGCCCGCAGGAGGAGGGTGCGGTAGTGGGCGATGGGCCAGGCCTTGGAGGCCCAGGTGGAGCCGGGCATGAGGCAGAGGTAGGGCGCTGCCGGCCGGTCCACGGTCACCCCGGGATCGAAGTCCGCAAAGGGCATGGGCGGCAGGTCCGGCCAGCGACGCTGGAGCACGGCGTGGTAGCGCAGGAGAAAGGGGCCTTCGGCGTCCCAGAAGGGGCCGCTGTGGGTGTTGAAAGGCCCAGCCAGGCTCTCGTCCACGCCGATGCGCTCGGGCACCCGGGCCAGCCAGGCCGCCAGGGCAGGGCGCAGGGACTTGGGGAAGTGGATGCTGCGGGCAGCCCGGTGCTGGCGAAGGGTCTGGGCCATGGCCAGGGGGCTGGGCTTGCCCTGGTCTGGCAGGGCCGCGTCGCAGAACCAGGTGTTCTCAAGCAGGCCCACCGCGGACTTTGGACCCCAGACCACCAGGGGGCCGACGCCGATCTGCCGGAGGAGGCGCAGCACCGGCAGCTGCATGGCCGTGTCGCCCACGAAGCGGGGTAGGCGGAGCCAGGTGGCGTGCTGGGGGATCACAGCCATGGGGCCACCGCCTCCCGGAAGCGGGCCGCCGCATCGTAGCCCCGGGTGAGGGCGGTGCCGAAGGTGTGCGCCTGCTGGCGCTGGTCCTCCCAGACGGCTGGATCGGCCAGCAGGGGCGCCAGGCGAGCGGCGGCGGCCACCAGCAGGCCCTCGGGGATGCTCTTGCGGTCATCGGGCTTGGGGATGAGGAAGCCGCCCTCGCCGTCCCGCAGCACGGTGCCGATGCCGCCCACCGAGGGGGCCAGCACGGGGACGCCCCGCTCCAGGGCCTCGATGAGGGCCAGGGGGAAGAAGCCCTCATTGCGGCTGGTCATGGCGTACAGATCCAGGGCCGCAAAGGCGGGGCCCAGGTCGGCCTGGGGGCCCAGGCGCAGGGTGCGGTCTCGTAGGGGGGAGGCGGCCAGGCGGGCACCGAGGGCCGCCGTGGTCTCCGGCTCCTCCCGACCCGCAAACAGGAGGCTCACCTCGCCCAGGGCCTCGGCGAAGCGGACCACCCCGGCGGGGTCCTTGCGGGCGTCGATCTGGCCCACATAGCCCACGACGGTGCCGGCCTCGGGCAGGCCCAGCTGCCGCCGGGCGGCGCGGCGCTCTTCGGCCGAGACGGCCTGGGCCTCGGGGCGCGGGTAGAGGGGGTGGATGAGGGCACAGGGGGCGGGGCTCAGGTGCTCCCGCACGGCGGCGGTGAAGTCGTAGGTGCAGAGCCAGCGGTCCACCAGGTTACGGATGCCTCGGTACTTGCGCAGGTGGCGCTCGTAGTGCTCGTGGAGGGTGACGGCGGTGGGCAGGCGGACCCCCAGGCGGGCCAGCCAGGGCAGGGCCCGCTGGACGCCCTTGTGGTTGCAGACCACCAGCAAGTCCGGGCGGGTCTGCTGCAGCCAGCGGAAAGCGCCCCAGGCCCCGGGAAGGTGGAGCACCTCGGCCACCTTCGGGTTCCGTTCCCGCAGCTCCGGCTCGATGTCCCGCTTGCCCGGCTCCTTGCGGAAGAGCACGGTCACCTTGATCGGCAGGTCGGCCAGGGCCGCCACCTGCTCGATGAGCACCCGCTCTCCGCCCCCGAAGGACAGCTTCCGGTGGGCGAACACGACATGCTTCACAGGACTCCAAGGGAGGGTCTGACTTCGAAATGGATGCGAGCCGCAGATGGGTCCAGGATAGGATGACTGACCCCTGCCGTCACATTCCGGGCCAACACTCCCACAGGTTGCCATGTCCCTCGCCTCGACCCAACGGATCCTGCTGGTGGAGGATGAACCCGGCCTCAGGGAGGTGCTGACGCTGGCGCTGGAGGGGGCGGACTTCCTGTGCGAGGCCACCGCCGGTGTGGCGGAGGCGCAGCGGGCCCTGAAGGAGACCACCTTCGACGGGGTGCTGTCGGACCTCAAGCTCAAGGACGGCTCCGGCATCGAGCTGCTCACCTGGATGAAGGAGCAGGGACTCACCACGCCCGTGGTGATCATGACGGCCTATGCCACCACCGAGACCACCGTGGAGGCCCTCAACCAGGGGGCGGTGGACTTCATCACCAAGCCCTTCCGCCACGAGGACCTCATTGCCACCCTCCAGGGCCTGCTGGCTGCCGCGGTGCCCGAGGCCCCGCCGCCCCAGGACCTGGGGGAGCTGGTGGGTGTGGGCCCCATGATGCGGAAGATCAACGCCCTCATCGGCAAGGTCTCCCGCGCCGACACCACCGTGCTGCTCACGGGGGAGAGCGGCACCGGCAAGGAGGTGGTGGCCCGGCTCATCCACCGCTACTCGGAGCGCACCCGGGGGCCCTTTGTGGCTGTGAACTGCGGCGCCTTGCCGGAGGCCCTGCTGGAGAGCGAGCTCTTCGGCTACGAGAAGGGGGCCTTCACCGGGGCCAACACCCTGAAGCGGGGCCTCTTCGAGGAGGCCGGTGGCGGCATCCTGTTCCTGGACGAGATTGGCGAGATGCCCCTGTCCCTCCAGGTCAAGCTGCTGCGGGTGCTCCAGGAACGCAAAGTCCGCCGGGTGGGGGCCACCGAGGAGCGGCCTGTGGACGTGCGCCTCATCGCGGCCACCAACCGGGACCTCCAGGCCCGCACCCTCTCCGGCGCCTTCCGGGAGGACCTCTTCTACCGGGTGAACATCCTCCAGATCGAGATGCCCCCCCTGCGAGACCGCCCGGAAGACCTGCCGGTGCTGGCAGAGCACTTCATCCGCCGGGCCTCCGGAAGCTGGCCCGGCCCCCCATGCAGCTCCACCCGGAGGCCATGGCCCAGCTCCTGGGGCACCGGTTCCCAGGGAATGTGCGGGAGCTCGAGAACCTGATGGAGCGCTGCGTGGCCCTCAACCCCGGCGGTCCCATCACCCGGGATCTGCTGCCGGAGGGGGTGGGTCCCGCCCCGGAGCCGGCCCCCGGCTCCCTGCCGGCACCCCTGGCGATCCCCCCCGAGGGCTTCGACCTGGAGGCCTGGAGCCAGGCCCTCAAGGGCTATTTTCTGCGCCGGGCCCTGGACGAAGTGGGGGGCGTCAAGACCAAGGCCGGCAAGCGCCTGGGTATGACCTTCCGGGCCTACCGCTACTGGCTGGCCGAGCTGGGGGGCGTGGAGGCCCTTCCAGAGCACTTTCCATGGCCTTCCGCCTTCCCGCCGCCCGCCCTTGACGAGGGCTCGGGAACCGATGGCCCGAAGGAGGCATGATGCCCATGAATGCTTGCTTTTTCAGCCATCCCTGGCACACTGAAACGCTCGGATGCGACCCAGCCGAGCCCTCCCACTGGACCCCGCCCATGACGACCTCCGACGCTCGCCGCAAGAACCGAGGCTTCTCCCTGCTGGAACTCCTGGTGGCCATGATGATCATCGCCGTCCTGGGGACCCTCGGGTTCTCCCAGTACCGCAAGCATGGGGCTCAGGCCCGGTACCTGAAGGCCCAGGACGACCTCAAGATCGTGGCCGAGGGCCTGGACCAGTACTGGCTTAAGAACGGCTCCTACCCTGACTTCGGCAGCTTTGACGCGATGGTCGAGGCCAACTCGCTCCTGGTGAAGGGCAGCCTGATCAAAGTCGGCATGTCCTCCATCGACCCCTTCAAACAGCCCTACGAGGGCAAGTCCAGCCGTGGCAGCTACGAGCTCAAGTGCACGGGGGACCCGGACAATCCGGATGACGCCCCCCCCTTCACCCGGACACCAGGCCAGGGGCTGACGACCGCTCCAAAGGGCACCGGTGCCCCGGCCGACGGCGGGACCAAGAAGTGATCCACCTCCGCAAGCTGCCCCTGGAGGGGCTCCGCCTGAACGGCACCACCGAGCGTCTGGCGCTCGAGGGCGATGTGTCCCTGCGGGACCTGGAGTGGTCCGTGTTCGCTCTGGCCTCCAACGGGGACATCTTCCTGGAGGTCAAGGGTCAGGCCGTCTGGCAGGGCACCTGCAGCCGCTGCCTGGCGCCCCTGGACCGCCCCCTCATGGTGGAGAGCCAGTTCCTCGGCAGCAAGGATCCGGACCTCGTGGGTCGCGGCTACCACACCCTGGGCAGCCAGGATCTGGATGTGGTCTACCTGCCGGAAGACAGCCTGGACGAAGGGGAGCTGGTGCGCGAGCAGTTCGAGCTGCAGGCCCCCATGCACCCGCTCTGCATCGAAGCCTGCCAGGGACTCTGTCCCACCTGTGGCAAGAACTGGAACAAGGGCCCCTGCACCTGCAGCCCCGACGCCGTCCAGACCCCCTCTGCCCTCAACCAGGCCCTCGCCAAGGCTCTGGCAGGAATCAAGCTGGACCCAGAATCCTGAACCCCTTAATCTGTAACATTGCGTTCATTTCCTAGGAGCTTCCCATGCCTAATCCCAAGCGCCGTCATTCGAAGGCCCGCCGCGACCGTCGGCGCACCCATGACTCGCTCGAGGTCCTGAGCGCCAGCACCTGCCCCAACTGCCAGACGCCCAAGCTGCCTCACCGCGTGTGCCCCAGCTGCGGCTTCTATCGCGGCAAGCTGGCCGTTCGCGTCGCTGCGACCGCCTAG
>CAIRQL010000021.1 GCA_903880675.1 uncultured Holophagaceae bacterium
GGTTCATTGTCATATCTCCCTAGAACTTGAGGCCAAGATGCCAAGTTGCAATGGACCGCACACCATTCCAGCCGGTCGGCGTCCCCCATTCCTGCATGGTGGACTGTCCCAGGATCACGTTGTTGGTGGTCGCTGTGCCGGGCCAAGTGGGCGTGGTGGAAGGACTCGTGGTTCCGTAGTTGGTCCCGCCGGCGGGGATCTGGGAGTTGAAGACCTGGCTGACGACAAGCATCGAGAAGAACTGCAGCTTGCCCTTGATGGGAATCGTGAGCGCCCAGGTCAGGTCGCAGGCCACGTAGTCCTGCCCCTTCCGCTGACCACGACCATTGAGATATCCCGTAAAGGTCGTGGGAATATCGCTGGCCCCGGAGGTGAAGGCGCCTGTGGGGTAGTTATAGGTGCGGGTCAGGTTGCCCTCGGGGTCGCCGCTCTCGTACTTACCCAGCAGGGTGAACGTATTGCGGATGCCCTTCGGGGTTCCGTGCTCGAAGGTGAACCAGGTCTTCACCATGTTGCGCTTGGAGCCAGCAAGCTCGCCGTAGGGGTTGTAGACGTCCAGTGGAACGCCAGACCTGCTCGTGGCGTCGTAGTACTGGAAGGCACCGGCGGTGCTGTAGTCATCCCGGCCCGCCAACTTGGCGTAGGTCCAATTCCCGCCAAAGGTCAGCTTCCAGGCCGTCTCCGTGGCGACCGGGATGTGCCACTCCGTTTCGACGCCCTTGTACTCGCGGAAGGCGATTGGGTCGGGCTGGGCGATGCGTAGAAGAGCGCTGGAGGGCACGGCGGAGACGGCGCCGCTGGGGTCATTCATATCGACCTTGGTGTCGTAACCTGCAGCCAGCATCATGTCTGTTGTGCGGCGGTAGACGGCGCTCAGGCGGACCCAGGCACCGTTTTCCAGGGCCCGGCGGTAGCGGAGTTCGACCTCCCTGGTCTTTTCTGGTTTGAGGTTCGGATCGATCTGCCGGTAGTCCGACACGTTGGAGAACCGGGCGTAGTAGCCGTAGTTGCTCTTATCGAAGAACTGGGCGGGGGAAACCGCATAGGGCGTGGTCGTGCCTTGATTCCAGAAATAGCGTCGGCTGACATTGCCCGAATAATAGATGAACTGCCCCAGGGTGGCCTGGTTGAGGGTGCCCCGGTACTGGGCGGCGCTCAGTGTGAGCAGATGACGGTTGTCGCCCCGCACATCCCACTGGGCCATGAGGCGGGGGCTGAAGTCCTGGCTGCGGAGCCGGGAGCCCTGGCGATCATCCAGGGTCCACTTCTCGAGGCGCAGTCCCACATTGAAGTCCAATCGCTCATTGAACTTGTACAAATCGTTGACATAAAGTGCCGAAGCACGAGCCAGGTTGGAGACGGAGGGTCCAATGGTGTCCCAGGTACGTAGCTCGGGGATATAGGCGTTGCCGTTCGTCATGGTCGCGATGGTCGAGGCCGAGGCGGTCCCGAAGCTGTGGCCGACATAGTTGAACACCATGTAATCGCCGTTCGCCAGTCGTGCCGGTGCATACCAGGCCTGGTTGTTGATGCCCGTGGCGGCGCTGTCCAGCTGGCGCTCCGCGAGGATGTCCAACCCGACATCGATCTGATGTTTGTCGAGGAAGATCTGCACGTTGGCCTTGATGGTTTCCGCAGACCGCTCCTGGGGAGTGCTCGTAGAATCGGCGCCCATGCCCTGGTAGAGCGCAGTGTTGGCACTGGCGGTGGTGTTGAGGCTCGTCGCCAGGTTGGTGTAGGTCCGGATGTAGAGCGGGTCCAGGGGGCCCGTGGGGAAGCTGATGCTGCTCTTGCGCTTGCCGTAGTTGATCTCCAGCATCGCGTTGCTGCCGAGGCTGCCGCGATAGTTCACCTGGGTGAGATCGCGGGTGGCGGGCTGATCTGCGGAGATCGTGGGATCCACGCCGGGATTGGAGGTGGAGGTGGCGTTGTCGTAGCGCTGCTGGATATAGGTGTTGCGGGAGTAGCCAAATTCCAACTGCTGAGTGGGGCCAATCTGCCAGAAGAGCTTGTACTGGTTGAAGTCGTCGGTCGCAGGCCCATCAATCTGGGTTGAGATGGTGGGCGTTGCCGAGTTCACACCCCAGCTATAGGCGGCCAGAGGATTTCCGGTGAGGGCCGTGGTTCCGACCGTCGTGGGGATGTAGGTCCGATAGTTCGTCGGATTGCTGCCCAACAAGTTGGTGGGTGGGCCGTAGTTGTTGAGGAGGGTTCGGCTGGGCGTGATTCGCTTGCCATAGCTGAAGGTCAGGCGGTCCTTGATGATGGGCCCCAGGATGGAGATCTCCCAGGTTTTGCTCATGTCGTCCGAGTTGACCGTCGACGGGGTCAGGGCGTAGGGGCTGCCATTGGTCGAACCACTCATCGGGGAGTTGAAGCGGTTGCCCGCCGTATTGGGATAAGCGCTCCAGTCGGCACGCGACAACCGGGCCCGAATCGAGCCAGAGAAGTTGTTGCTGCCCGTCTTGGTCACCACATTGACGATACCGGCGGAGGTATGGCCGTACTTGGCGTTCACGGGACTCTGGATGATTGCGATGTCCTCGATGAGGTCATCCAGGATCCAGGCGCTGCTGCTGCCCTGACCCGTGGCGGGATCCCGGACCACGATGCCATTGACGGTGTACTGGGCCGAGCCTGAGATGCCCCCGCGGATAACGGCGTAGTCGGTGGAGCCGGTAACGCCCGGCGCGATGGTCAGGGCGCCCAGTGCATTGATGCTGCCGCCCATGGGGAGGGTCTGGAGCTCGTCAAACGTCAGTGTGGTGGCCGTCTTCGTGTCGGTCTTATCCAGCGCCGCAGAGGTCGTGGTCACCTCGACCACTGCCCCCGTGGTTTCCACGGGACGTAGCCGAAGGTCCTGGCGGAGGGTCTGGCCTGCAGAGAGGCTGAACAGGGCCTTGGAGCCAATGAAGTTGGACTTGGTCACATTCAGTTGATAGCTGCCGGGTAGCAGCAACGGCAACCGGTATTCCCCCTTGTCGTCGGTCTTCACGATACGGCCGCCCAGAAGGGCATCCCCGGCGAGTGTGACGAGGGCCCCCGCTATGGGTTTGCCACCGGGGTCGGTCACGGATCCGCGGACGGTACCCACGCTCTCCTGGCCGGAGAGCGCCGTTCCCACAATCATCGCGCCCAGCAGAGTGAGTCGATTCAAGTGCTTCATCTGAAAATCTCCTCGTGCGTTCATGCAGTCATCAAGAGGGCTAGAAGTTGAATCCAGCGCTGAACTCGAGAAGCACCTTGGTGTGGTTTCTCATCTCAGTGGTTGCCGCCTGCCCGGTGTAGCTGAAGGGCAGGTAGTTGACCTCCTTGAACCCAAGGAGGCTGAGGTTGGCTTCGAGGAAGAACACCCTCGTGGCGTCGTAGCGAAGCCCAGCGAAGGCGCCAGGAGTAATGCTGTTCTTCACGGGCTGGATAAAGAAATTCTCGGAGCCCAGAACGGTAGGCGTGGTGACATTCCGGTTGACCACGACATTGATGCCTCCCGACACATCCTGCTGGGAGCGCAGCAGGCTCAGGTGGATGCCGCCGTGAGCGGAGAGACCCTCCTGCCAGAAGGGAACACGGTAGCCCAGGTTGAGTGTGAGGCTCTCGAGGTTGTTCCGGCGAATGTCCACGGAATCGTATCTGCCATCGGCCTTGGGGAGCCCATCGGGGCCGAGCACGTAGCGTGTTATCTGGCCTGTGACCACCTGCCCCAGGCTATCCAGGGCATAGCCCTGCCCAAACCGGGTGCCGTCATAACTCATGTTGCGGAACACGCGATAGTCGGCGCCCAGGAAGACCTTGCCCGTACGGAAGGGCATGGCCAACTCGGCGCCCATGAGAAGGTCGTAGCGGGATCGGCTCTCTCCTGGATCCCCCACGAATCGCCCTGGTCCAAGTTTAAAGCTCAACTGCAGGTCTTGCGCCGTGCTTGGGACGGCCAATGCGAGTAGGAATAACGCAGAAACAAGCCTGTTTCGGGTGTGCATAGCGTCTCTCCGCAATGTGGATGTAGATGGATACTCGGCCGTGCATTCGTAGGTATCAGAGTGTGTGTCTGGGTTCGGTTAAAGCCTGTTAAATTTTCCTGAGCCCACACTTTCGTGAGCGACCAGAGCAACGGAGCGTGGACCATGTACCGGATCCTGATCGTGGATGACGATCAGAACCTGCGAGCCGTCCTGGAAAAGGCCCTTAAGAAGGCGGGCCTCATTCCGATCGTCGCTGAAAACGGTGCCATCGCCCTGGAGCTGCACCGCGCTGAGCCTGCCGATCTTCTGCTCCTGGACCTCATGATGCCCACCATGGATGGGTTCCAGGTCCTGAAGGCCCTTCGTCCCCGGGACGAAGTCCCCGTGCTCATGCTCACCGCCGAGGGACAGGAACAGAGGCGCGTGGAAGGCTTCCGACTGGGAGCCGACGACTACCTGGTGAAACCCTTCAGCATCGAGGAACTGTTAGGGAGGATCCGCGCCATCCTGAAGCGCTCAGCCCGTTACAAGGAGGTCAAGTCACTCAGCTCTGGCCCATTTGAGCTGGATCGCATGAACAAGCGCCTCCTGAGGGAGGGGGAGTCGGTGGGGTTGTCCCCAGTGGAATACCACATCCTGGAAGCACTGATGGCTCATGCCGGGCAGTCCCTCACCCGCCTGGATGTGCTCAGGCTCGCCTGGACTACCGATTCACGGCCGTCGCCGCGTACCGTCGATGTGCACATGGTCAGCCTGCGACGAAAGGTGATCATGGAAGGAGATCCCAGATGGATCCTGACCTCTGGAATCCATGGCTACTGCTGGACCAGCCCCATCCAGGAGAAAGCCTGACCCAGTCAGGGGGCCTCGCGAAGGTGAATGCGGAAAGTGGACCCTACGCCTACTGTGCTCTCCAGCTCGAGCTGGCCACCCATGGCATCGAGGATGGTCTTCACGATGCTCAGGCCCAGCCCTGTGCTGCTCTCGCCCGCAGTCGGCTGTGCCGATAACCGGTTGAAGCGGCCGAAGACCTGAGCCTGGTCCTGGGCGGTGAAACCGGGACCCTGGTCGCTCACCTCGATGATCCCCGGCTTGAGAACCACGCGGATGACCCGGGTGGGCGGCCCCGGCGTGGTGAACTTCACGGCGTTGGAGATGAGGTTATCCAGCACTTCCTTGAGGAAGAAGGGATCCGCCCAGACTGGAGGCAGGTTTCCATCGGCCATAACCTCCAGCAGGATGTCCTTGGTCGCGGCCCGGTGGAAGTGGGGTTCCACCACCGAATCCACCAGGGCTCGAGGGTCCACGGATCCCATCTGAAGATCGAGCTCACCGGCCTCTACGTGAGAGCTGTCCAGCAGGCGCCGAATCATCTCCTCCATCTCGCGCGAGATCCTGAGGATTTCCCGGGAACCCTCATCCAGCTCTCGAAGGTCGACCTCACCCCCCAGGAGTTCCGCATGGAGTTGAATGGTATGCAGCGGATTTCGGAGATCGTGGGCGACGATGCCCAGCAAGTGGCTCTTGTCTTCATTCATTTGGGTCAAGCGCAGGTTCACTCGTTCTAGAGTCTCGGCCTTGCTGCGGATCTCCCCGGTGGCCTCCTCAACCTTCATCTGGAGCTCCGCGTTTCGGCGCTTGAGCCTCTGGAAGCGCAACCGCATCGCCACAGCAAACAACCCCAAGGGCAGCATCCAGGCCAGCGCCCTCACCCACAGACGCTCCCACCAGGCAGGCAGCACCTGGAGGGGCAGGACCGACTCAGGACCCCAGGGTCCACCCTTCCTGCGGCTTCGTACTTGGAATGTATAGAACCCCGGAGCCAAAGCCGGGTAGCGCGCACTCCGCCCCTGGGCGATCTGCCAGTCCTGCTCGAGACCGAGGAGTCGCACCTGATGCTCGACCTGGCTCTCGTTCAGGAAGGTCAGTGCAGAGATCTGAAACTCGAGCGTGTTCTGGTCCCGCGGAATATCCAGGCAGACGGTCAGATCCACGGGCCGAGGGTTTCCCGAGGAAAACAGCTCACGGACAGTGCTCCTGAGGGGGGGGAGCCGGAGCGGCCCAGTGGGAGGATGAAAATGACTCAGGCCCATGTTGCTACCGATCCAGATGCCCCCATCGGCGTCGGCAAGAAAGGAGCTGGCATCACAGTCATCTCCGGCCAATCCGTCCTCGGTGGTAAGTGAATCCAGGCGCCCCCCATCCAGTACCGAGACCCCTGTCCCGGTGCCCAACCAGAGTCGACCCGCGACATCCACGCCCAGCATGTAGACGTGATTTCCCACCAGTCCTGCGTTCTTGTCGAGGTGCTTGGCGATCTCGAAACGACCATCCTTGATGTGGAGAATGGAGACGCCCAGTCCCTCGCGGTAGGCCACCACGATGCGATCATCCGGCAGCAGGACGAGCTGGTACAGGGCATCATCCAAGAGCCCATCCTGGCGTGTGTAGCGGTGCCACTTCCCATGGTCCAGTACGGTCAGCCCGCGCGTTCCCGCAGCCAGGATCCGTCCCTGGGAGTCCTGGGCGATGCTGAACATGTCCTCGTCAGGAATGCCCACATGCAGCGCCACGGATTCGAATTGCCACTTGGAGCCCATCTTCCGCCCCCGCGAAAGACCGCCGCCCTGCTGAGAGAGCCAGAGGTCCCCCTGCCGATCCACGAGCATTCCGAAGACCCCCTTGGCGTGGAAACCGGAGGCTGGCCCCTGCGCCTCCAGGCGTCCAGTCCGCGGGGTGTAGCGTAAGGGAGGGCCGCTCCGCTGCCCGATCCAGACATCACCATCAGGGGTGGAGATGATGCAGCGCGTGCTCTTTCCCTCCGTCCCGGGTAGCACCTCCCATCCCAGTGGCGTCGCCCGGCAAGCCCCACTCTGAGTTCCCACCCACAGCGTGCCCTCTGGCGTGCGGTGGATGCCCAACATGAGGTTGCTGGGAAAGCCGTCTGCGGTCGAATAGATCTGGAACGCACCGCCACCCAGCACGCGGGAGAGAGGTCGCGTCCCTATCCATAGGGAACCCTCCTGGTCCACGAAGGCGCAGTAGGGTGAATCGGCCTTGATAAACCTTACGATCCTTGGCGTTCCGTCGCCCTGCAGCACGTGTAGGCCCTGATTGGAATTCACCATCAGGGCGCCGGAAGGGTCCCTACAGAAGGCCGGTGTGCGCGCCGGAGGAAGAAGTCCTACGTGATCGGTAAACCGGGAGGCGCCGGCCACCAGGGAGAAGAGAGTCTGGGGGGTTCGCACCCAGAGCGCGGCCGTGCTGTCCACCTCCATGACGGTGGTATCGGAGAGCGTGAGGCCCTGCTCCTTCCCGTAGGACTGGTGGAGGCCTTCGGTGGACATGGCGTGGATGGCCTTCTGCCCGGTGACCCAGATTCGCTGTCCGCCCTTGGCCGCCACGAGGCCAGTCGCTGGTCCGCCGGGCCATCCGGGCGCGGGCGAAAAGTGCTGCCCATCGGTGCTCAGGAAAAGACCGTCCAGGGTGGCTACCCAGATGTGGCCACCCGCACCTTGTGCGATGCCCCGGAAGCCCGACTGCGGAAGGCCCTGTCCGGGACCATAGGGCTCGAATCGTCCCTGGCGGTAGCGCACCAGGCCCCGCAGGGTCGTTCCCACCCACAGACTGCCGTCTGCAGCCACCAGCAGGGCAGAGATGTTTGTAGCCGGCAGACCTTCCTCGAGTCCGAACTTGCGGAAGCGCACGCCATCGTAGCGGTAGAGCCCACTCTGGGTACCCACCCAAAGGTAGCCTTCCCTGTCCTGGGCCAGAGCGCCGGTATTCAGGCTGGTTAGGCCATCCTTGGTCCCATAGACTCTGAGGGGAGCCCGGCCCGAAGGTGCCGTGGGTACCATCGGCCCAGCCCAGGCCGGGCCAAGCGCCAAAGCCACCGCCAGAAGCATTGTCCGTAGGTTCATATGGCTTTAGTTTGCACGCAACTGCCCAAAGAAGTTACGTGCTATTACAGAGCGGACTCTTCCGAAGGCAAGGGTTCGGTTTCGGTACCGAAGACGCCCTCCCACTTGGCGACAACCACCGAGGCCAGACCGTTGCCTATCACGTTGATCGTGGTCCGGGCCATGTCCATGATTTCGTCCACCGCCAGCAGCATGGCGATGCCGGCCTCGCCAGGCAGTCCGAAGGACCCGCAGGTGCCTGCAATGATCACCAGGGTCGCCCGAGGCACGCCTGCCACGCCCTTGGAGGTGAGCATGAAGGTGAAGACCATGAGGAGCTGACTCCCAAGGCTCATGTGGATGCCCGCCGCCTGGGCGATGGTGAGGCTGGCGAGCACCAGGTAGAGGGTGGAGCCGTCCAGGTTGAAGCTGTAGCCGGTGGGAATCACGAAGCTCGCCACGCGTCGGGGCACACCGAAGCGCACCGTCTCCTCCAGGAGCTTGGGTAGGGCAGCCTCGCTGGAAGCTGTAGAGAACGCGGTGATTGCCGGTTCCTTAATGGCCTTCAGGAAGGCAAAGACCTTCACGCGGCAGATCAACATCACCGGCACGAAGACCAGGACAAAGAGACAGAGCAGGGCGAAGTAGAGGCTGCCCACCAGCACGGAGTACTGCTTGAGCAGCTGGAAGACCGCGGGCCAGCCCGCCATCATCTGGCCGTTGACGGTGTGGCCGGCGGCCATGGAGCTCACGTTGTAGGCCATGGCGCCGAACACACCCAAGGGCGTGAGAGCCATCACCATGTCCGTGTACTTGAACATGGTCTGGGCCACGCCGTCGAAGAAGGCGAGCACAGGCTTTCCACGTTCGCCCACATGGGTGAGTGCGATGCCGAAGAGGCTGGCGAAGATCACCACGGGCAGGATGTCGCCTTCGGCCGCGTGCTGGACCAGGTTCGAAGGAAAGAGGTGCAGGGCGATCTCCCAGCCCGTCTTCGCCTTGACAGCCGCCACGGCGGTATGGGCAGAGAGATCGAGTGGGAGGTGCGCGCCAGGCTTCAGCCAGTTTGCGATGGCGAGTCCCAGGAAGAGCGCAAAGGTTGTGACGACCTCGAAATAGAGCAGCGCCTTGCCGCCCATACGCCCTACAGCCTTGATATCCCCCGTCTGGGCAATGCCCACGACGATGGTGCTGAAGAGCAGAGGTACGATGAGGCCCTTGATGAGGGAGATGAAGGCCTTCGAAAGGAAACGGAAGAAGTTGTAGGCCTGCGGGAACTCGTTTCGGGGCAGAAACCCGCCGAGAACCACACCCATGGCGAGACCGAAAAAAATCCAGAAGGTGCTCGATCGATAGAAGGGTCTCTTGGGGGCCATGGGTACAACTCCAAAGCCCACGATTGATCAACGCGCGAACCTGGGCGAACTCGCTCTCGCGCATCCTGTCTAGGCCCACTGGTGGACCCGACGATGGGTGGAACGGCAAACAGCCCCATTACCCCGGGGCTGCCCACCCGCTAACTTCCTGAAAACTACTTGACCCAACCCTTCATCTGGAAGGGCAGCCCCTGCGGAGCTTTGGCCGTACCGCCATCCACCCAGGCTGTCCAGGCGCTGCTCAGGATACGAACCGCGTTGCCCGTGGTGGCCGATCCGATAACCACGCGAGGCACCATATAGACGCCGCTGGTGTAGCCGCCCCGGTATTCCACCCAGTAGGTGCCCTGGGGCAGAGCAATGCCAAGCCCCTTGCAGCTGATGGTGTAGAGGGAGCGCGTGCCGTCCGTTGCCATGGTGGTGTCGTTGGTCCGGTAGCCGATCCAGGAAACGGTTGTGGTTCGATTGGTCGTTGTATCACCCCAGATCACGGCACTTCCCGTGACACTGGGTGGTCCATTCCAGATCTGGATGTTGCAGGTGAAGGCCGGTGGCGTCGTGATAGAGCCGCCGGTGAGATAGAGGGAGAAGACGGCCTCATCTACCTGCCAGCCGGTGGCGTCCGACACCGTGAAGTCATCCGCGGCGGAGAAGCCATTGCCCAATGTTGCCGTTCCACCGTTCCCTTGAGTCGTCAGACCCAGGGCTGTCTGCACCACGGAAACACCTGCGCCTCCGACCCCAGCGCCAGGATGGGAGATGAAGCTGTCATTCACGAGCGCTACAGGATTGCCAACAGTCAGCTTCGCTTGACGGGAGGTGACATAGCCGGCGGTGTTGGTGACATCGACCTTGTAGAGCTTCCCGGTGTCACCGGTGACGGTGGCGGCCGTCGTGTAACTGGCACTGGTGGCCCCCGTGATGAGGGTAGTGCCGAGATACCACTTGTAAGTCGGGGCAGGCGTCCCGGTCGCTACGACCGTGAAGGTTGCTGTGGCCCCGGGCAGAACAAAGGCATCGGAGGGCTGGGCGGTGATCGTCGGCTTAACCGCGTAGGTAATGTCCACGACGGACAGGACGGCCTCCTGACTGGTCACAGTACCCACGCTGTTCACCACATTCACGGTGTAGACAGCGCCGGTATCCCCAACCGCAGCGGCGGTATTCGTATAAGAGGCACTGGTGGCGCCCGTGATGTTGGTGCCGTTCTTCTTCCACTGGTAGGTGGGCGTTGGCTTGCCTGTGGCCACCACCGTGAAGGTCGCCGGTGAGCCCGAGTTCACGATGACGGACCTGGGCTGGGTCGTGATCTCAGGCAGGGAATTCACGGTGATCGTGGCGGCTGTAGAAGTCACGGAACTGATTGGATTGGAAACGGTGACCGTGTAGCTGCCCTCATCGGTAGACTGGGCACTGGTCACCGCATAACTGCTGGTGGTCGCGCCCGAAACGGCCGTGCCGCCCTTGAACCACTGGTAGTTCAGCGGCGTTCCAGTGGCGGTGACCACCGAAAGGGTGGCTGCTGAACCCTTGGTGACGGTGACGCTTGCTGGCTGCGTGCCAATCGTCGGGGCGATCATGAAGGGCGCATCGGGCTGGCCGTCCGTTGCGGTGAAATTGGTGCAGCAGAGGGTGATGGCCGCCATGCCAAGAACAGCCACCAGGGACGTCAGCCTGATGAGCGAGGTTGCGCGGGGGGTACGCATGGGGTGACCTCCAGGAATGATCGGCTGCGGGTGATCTCGCATTCAGGGCTCACCCTACAAGATCTCGGGACAGTGAGTGAAAGGAGCGAAGAGCATCAGCCTGCGAAGTTTTCTGACTGCCACCGGCCTCCGCCTCGCAACAAGCAGGCTTCGGGATGGAATTGGTTCAAAGAGACTTTCAAGGCCTGAGTTTGGGATAGGAGACGGTTAAATCCTGTTAAGTTTTCAGCTCACCCATATTCCCAAGGGAGTCGCCCTGAGGATTCGCATACCGCTCTCCACGCACCTCCTCCGCTGGCGGGTTCTACCCCTCCTGCTACTCCTGTTGACCTCCGAAACGGCGAGCGCATGCACCCTGTATGCGGCTCACGGCGGTCGCGTGGCCGGAGGCGGCACCCTCATCGTGAAGATACGAGACTGGACCCCAGGCGACCACCAAGTGCTCGAGCGGGTCACGCCTCCGAGAGGGTATTCCTACTACGCCCTGGTCACGGAGGGCGAAGATCCCGGCGTAAAGGCTGGAATCAACGAGCGGGGTCTAGTGGTGCAGAGTGCCACCGCCAGCAGCATTCCTAAGCCGGATCGCCAGGAATCGGATAGCACGATGGGCCTGATGCGGAAGTTGCTCGCCGAGTGCGCCACCGTGGATGAGGTGCTGGCGAGAAAATCCCTCTTCCGTGGGCCCCGCTTCCTGCTGGTGGCCGACGCTAGCAAGGTCGCCACCATTGAGATCGGGCCTAAGGGCCAGGTGCGGGTGGATATTACCCGGGACGGTGTAGCCGCCCACACCAACCACTACCTGCCCGGTGCGCTGAGCGGAGCCAACCAGAAGGCCCCCGGAGCCAGTAGCCTCTCCCGCTTCAATCGGATCCAGGAGCTACTGGAGTCAAAGACCCCGCATACGATGGATGGCTTCCTGGGCTTCTCCAGGGACCGCCATGCGGGACCCGACCTGAGCATCTTCCGAACGGGTCTCAAGCCCACTGGCACCCGCACCATGTCGGTTTGGGCTGTGTGGCTTAAGCCTGGCGGCGGCGCGGAAATCGTCGTGCGTCTCCTCAACGCTGGCCAACCCGAGGTGCTCGTCCGGCGAGACTTTGTGGAGATCTTCGGGAAAGTCCCTACCCGCTAGGGCAGAGCCCCCGTGGCCTGCAGGTGGGACTTGATGGCCGCTGCCATCCCGGCGGCAGTCGCTGCAGAAGCGGAGCTGGGCGAGCGGAAGCTGAGTCCAAACTCCAACTGCACCGCGTTCAGGCGATTCGGCGCCGCATCGGGGAACCCGTAGGCCTGCACGATGTAGCCGCCCGTAAAGGAGGCATGTTCGCCCGTGGCGCTGGTACTGGGATTGACCGGAAGACTCCGCGCCAGCATCTCTGTTATCAGTCCGTTGGGTGCCGTTCGATAGAGCGTCGGAAGATCGACAGTATTGCCGTTCTGGGTTCCCCGATAGATCAGGTTGGAGGTGGTTCCCTGTCCGTGGACATCGATGAGGATGGCGCCTGTGGAGGACTGGACCTTTGCGGCATTCACAGCAGTCTGGAGGGCGGTGTGATAGAAGGCATAGATGGGGGCTACCGCTGCTGATTCATAGGCCTCGGCAGCACTCCGGTTGAAGTCCACATACTTCCGGCTCACCTGGGACGCCACCAGATGCGCCTTCTTGCCGGTCAGTGCGAAGATTTGACTCTGGATCGCAAGGCCGAGCTCGTACGTGTTCGTGTCGAGCACGGTGGTGGCATCCGTTGAAACCCGCTCCGGCACACCTGGCAACAGGGCTGAACCACCATGCGGAACCGAGATCACCACCGGAAGGGAGCCACTCTCCACCGTGACGTAGCTGGCTGGATTCAGTTGGTCAACCTTGATCGGCTCCCCTGCCCGACTCCCAGCACCGCCACAAGCGGCACCCGCTAGGACGGCCGTAAGCAGGGAGAACAGTCGAAGGGCGCGACGGTGGTTTCGAAGGAGCGAGTCGATCATTTTGGATGTCCTTGGGAAGTTGTTCTTCAAGACTTCGGAAATTAACAGGCTTTAACCGGCCCGTGGCACACACTTCTTCATCCGCCATTCATTCCGGGGCGGCTCTGTACTCGTGTCGGAAGAAGGGTGACTGCATGACCAGTTGGCGCAGGAAACACCTCCACATCAGCGCGATTTGGCTTGTCGTTGGGTTCTTCCTCCCTCTTCTTCCGCTGCGCGCTCAAGAGGACATTTCTGTACTTCGGAAGCGCCTGGAAGCCAAAGCCTCCGTTACCATCCTCGTCACGGATTCTGGTCTGGGTGGCCTCTCGGTGGTGGCTGGGATCGAAGAGCGTGCCCGCGCCAGCCGTACCTTCAGAAAGGTTCGCCTGGTGTTCGTCAACGCCATGCCCACAGCCAAGAAGGGCTACAACAAGATGTCCCCGGCAGAAAAGGTCAGCGTGTTCAACGACGCGCTGAAGGCCATGGCCTCGCGGTTCAAGCCTGATGCCATCCTGATCGCATGCAACACCCTGAGCGTCGTCTATCCCGAAACGCCCTTTGCACGCACTACCAAGGTCCCGATCGTAGGCATCGTCGGCCTCGGGATCGACATGATCGCCGAGTCCCTCGTCCGCACACCCAAGAGCATCGCCATGATCTACGGGACGGAGACCACCATTGAATCCAATGCCTACCGAGATGGGCTGGTGAAGAAGGGAATTCCGGTTGAGCGCATCGTGTCGGTGCCTTGCTCCGGACTGGCCATCAAGATTCAGAACGATGCTGCCAGCGAGGCCGTGAAGACGGCCATCAGCGGCTTCGTGCGCTCCGGCATGACCACGCTGCCCATCCCTGACGCCAAGGTTGTGGTGGGCCTCTGCTGCACGCACTATGGCTATTCCAGCACCCTCTTTTCGACGAGCACGCTGGAGGCGGGAGCCGCTACGGTGGAATTGGTCGACCCCAACATTCGGATGAGTGCACTCCTCTTCAGGCCCAAGCCCACCCGCAGGTACCCACGGGTGAACACCTCGGTGGAGGTCTTCTCCCGGGGCGAGCTCCTCCCGGAAGCCCGAAAGAACATCGCTGATCTGGTTCGGCCCGCCTCGCCGAAGACCGCGGACGCACTCCTCCGCTACACCCACGATCCGGAGCTCTGGGTGTACCCCAGCCCCCCGATCTCCAAGTGATCCAGGGTCAGATCGCCCCGGACTGATTCCGCCAAGCACAGGAGCATTGCATGCGTATCATCTGCGTCCCCTTCTTGACCCGAAGCTGGCTGCTGGCCATCCCGCTCCTGGCCTGGACGATCGCCTGTACACCGGTGTCGACGCTCACCACTGGAACCATTCCGCCGGCCCTGTCAGCCCAGATGGATTCCCTGGTACACCTCCAGCAGGGGGATTTGCCGATTCTCATCTCGGCTCCCCATGGTGGTCGCAAGGACATCCCCGGCTCAAGACACCGCACAGGCCAGGGTATGGCCACGGGTGGCGCGGGCTTTAGCACCGCCTGGGATGCAGGGACGGAAGAGCTGGCACTGGAACTTGCGGCCGAGGTATTGCGCCTAACCGGCAAGAAGCCCTACCTCGTAGTGGGCTCGTTCAAGCGCAATTTCCTGGACTGCAACCGGCCCCCTGCCATCGCCTATTCCGATCCAGCGGCCCGAGCGGTCTACGAGGTCTATCACGGAGCCCTCCGGCAAGACTGTAAGGACATCGTGACCCGGTTTGGCAGCGGACTGGTGGTGGACCTCCACCGCCAAGGCAGTTCCGCAAACACGGTCTATCGCGGCACGAAAAACGGCAAGAGCGTGACGGCCATGCGGGCGAAATTCGGCGAAGGCATTCACGAAGGACCCGACAGCGTTTTTGGGAGACTCAAGGCTCAGGGCTGGAACGTCCACCCGGACCCCGGTGGCACGGAGCAGTCCGGTTTCTCTGGGGGCTTCATCACCCAGACCTATGGCAGTGAGAGATCACCCACGGACGCCATCCAGTTCGAGTTCGGCGCCGACTACTGCAAGACTGCGGAGCAGCGCAAGAGCACGGTGAAGACCCTTGCCAAGGTGCTGGTGGAATTGGCCAAGAGCTACCACCTCTAGGCGCATCCTGATCTGGGCTGGCGTTCCTCAGGTGGCCCCAGCACCGGGTTCGCAAGGAGCGCTCGGTCTACCTGATGGTCAACCGCACGAACCGGCCTTCCGGCTTGTTCTCAAACTGGACCTTGGTGCCCCATGTCTCGGGATCGGGGCTGTGTTTGTGCAGGGCTGCCCTGGCCTGATCGAACTCTTCAGGGCTCACGGGGCGCGGCTGGTACTTGGTCAGAATGTTGTCCGAGACAATGGGGTGCAGCTCCAGGCTCAGGGCGCCGGAAGGTGAGGCTACCAGCACTGCGGGCAGACCGAATGGGTCCACGCCGCTCTTGACAAAGCGGCCAGCCGAGTTGAAGGCGAAGTTGCCAATGGAATAGGCAATCCACCGGTTCTTGTAGTGCTCGATTTCACCCATCATGTGCGCCCCGTGACCCAACACGAGATCCACTCCCGCATCAATAGCTCCGTGGGCTGTGGCAGTCTGCTCCGCACTGCGCCACTTGTAGTTCTGACCCCAGTGGGGAAAGTAGACGACAAAGGCATTCGAGTCCGCCTTGCGGATGGTCTCTATCTGACGCTTCAGGATGCCCAGGTCGATGGCCGCCACGCCTGGACGACTGGGCTTGGCATAGAACTGGTACTTCGTGTCGTACTCGGCTTCGCGGTACTCGAAGGCGGTGATGACATAGAGGCTAAAGCTCCGACTCCCAAC
>CAIRQL010000022.1 GCA_903880675.1 uncultured Holophagaceae bacterium
CCGCGCCAACATCGAGGAGATGAAGGGCCAGATCCAGAAGCTGGGCATCAGCTACGACTGGGAGCGCGAGGTCGCCAGCTTCCAGGACGACTACTACCGGTGGAACCAGTGGCTGTTCCTGAAGATGTGGGAGCGCGGCGATGTGTTTCGCGCCAACCGCACCGTGAACTGGTGCGAGGCCCTGGGCACCGTGCTGGCCAACGAGCAGGTGGTGGACGGCAAGGACGAGCGCACCGGCCACCCCGTCACCCAGAAGCCGCTGGAGCAGTACTTCTTCCAGACCACCAAGTACGCCGACGAGCTGCTGGCCTGCCTGGACGGGCTGGACTGGCCCGAAAATGTGAAGACCATGCAGCGCCACTGGATCGGCCGCTCCGAGGGGGCCCGCATGGCCTTCGATCTGGACACGGGCGAGCAGGTGGAGGTGTTCACCACCCGCCTGGACACCCTCTGCGGCGTCACCTTCATGGCCCTCAGCACCGAGCACCCGGTCATCGAGCAGGCCGCGAAATCTGATCCCGCACTCAAGGCCTTCTGCGACCAAGTGGCGGCCCTCAGCCGCGAGGAGCGCCTTACCAGCGACGAGAAGCTGGGGCATCGCTCGGCGGTCTCTGCCATCCACCCCTTCACCGGCGAGAAGGTGCCGGTCTTTGCCGCCAACTACGTCCTCATGGACTACGGCACCGGCGCAGTCATGGGCGTTCCCGCCCACGATGAGCGGGACTTCGAGTTCGCCCAGAAATACGGCCTGGCCATTCCCAAGGTCATCGAGTCCGAGTCCGCCTGGGACCTGGGCACCCTGGTGAACAGCGGTGAGTTCACGGGCATGAAGAGCGAAGAGGCTGTCACGGCCATGATCGCCAAGCTGGGCGACCGCGCCGAGCGCACCACCACCTACAAGCTCAAGGACTGGGGCCTCAGCCGCCAGCGCTACTGGGGCACGCCCATTCCCACCGTGCACTGCGCGGATTGCGGCGTGGTCCCCGAGAAGCCCGAGAACCTGCCCGTGCGCCTGCCCGAGGACGTGGCCTTCCACGGTGTCGGCCCTTCTCCCTTAACGACTTGTCCTTCCTTCTTGGACACGCAGTGTCCAAGCTGTGGGAAGAAAGCCCGTCGTGAAACCGATACGATGGATACCTTCGTGGACAGCAGCTGGTACTGGCTGCGCTACCTGGACCCCGCCAACACGGAGCTGCCCTTTGCCAAGGCTGAGTGCGACGCCTGGAGTCCCGTGGACCTCTACGTGGGCGGCATCGAGCACGCCACCATGCACCTCATCTACGCCCGCTACTTCTACAAGGTGCTGCGCGACCTGGGCCTGGCCTCGGGCCCCGAGCCGTTCCAGAAGCTCATCTGCCAGGGCATGGTGCTGAAGGACGGCTCGAAGATGAGCAAGTCCAAGGGCAACATCGTGGACCCCGACGCGGTGATCTCCCGCTACGGGGCCGACGCCCTGCGCCTGTTCATGATCTTTGCCGCGCCCATCGAGAAAGAGATCGACTGGACCGGCTTCGAGGGCATCGAGGGTGCCACCCGCTTCCTCAAGCGTGTCAGCCGCATGGTGGACGACCACGGCATCTGCGCCGACCCGCTGCCCGCCAAGGACCAGCTCAGTGCCGAGGAGAAGACCCTCCTCATCAAGCTCAACCAGACCGTCGCCCGCCTCACGGACGACCTGGAGCGCCGCTACCAGTTCAACACCGTGGTCTCGGGCCTCATGGAGCTGTCCAACGCCCTGGGCGACCTGCCCGCCACGGCCCCGCACCGCGGCGCTGTGCTCCAGCACGCCCTGGACGCCTTCGTGCGCATGCTGTCCCCCGTGGCACCGCACGTCGCCGAGCAGCTCTGGAACCAGCTGGGCCATGAGGGCCTCTGCATGAAGGCCACCTGGCCCGCCGCCGACACCAGCCTGCTGCAGGCGGACGAGGTGCTGGTGGTGGTGCAGGTGAACGGCAAGGTGCGCGGCCGCGTCACGCTGCCCGCCTCCGCCACCGAAGACGACCGC
>CAIRQL010000023.1 GCA_903880675.1 uncultured Holophagaceae bacterium
ACCTCCTTGGTCATCTGGCGGTGCGCATACACCGCGATGACCAAGGAGCCTGCTTTTACCCTTCCGCGCTAGCTGTCTTTATCGACCGGGCTGCCTGGATGACCGTCCCCCGCCGCGCAGCGGCTTCGTTCAACGGCGACTACGAGGAACCCGAAGACTAATTTTCAGCTCTTCACAGCAAACAAAAACAGCCGTCTTCGACGGCTGTTTTTGTTTGAATGAGCAAGGCTACTTGACGGGTGGAACGGCGGCAGCGGGTGCGGCCACGACTGCAGGCGCGAACCGGGGCTTCGCTCCGAACAAGGTCTTGTTGAACACCACGAAGCTGGTGCCCAGGAACAGCACTAACATCAGCAGCGCAGCGCCACGGCGCCCGGCGGCCAGAGCTTTCGGGGCCATCTCCGTCAGGCCCGCCAGGATGAGCACCAGCAGCATCTTCATGTGGAAATAGCTCCCGTTCTTCATGGGGTTCCGTCCCCCCTGGATGGCCAGCACCAGGAGCGCGATGCCCACCACAATGGACAGGCGGATGGCCCAGGTCACCACCTTGGACCAGACCGTGGCGGCCAGGCCCTGCAGGTCTTCCCGGCCCTCTTCGAAGCCGGACAACAGGAGGACAACCACCGCCGCCCCCACACCCACCCCAAGGGTGAGGAAGTGCAACCAGCGAAGGACGTCCACAGCATCAATTCGGAAGTTCATGAAGGGCTCCAGAGGAGCCTCCAGGGTAACAGCCCTGATAGGCTGATTCCGTCAGGAGACGGACCATGACCAAGCTGAGCGTTGCCGTTGTCGGAGTCGGACACCTCGGGCAGCATCGGGGGCCCCGCTCCGCGACCCCGTGAAACGGGGAGCGGGAGCACGCCGCAGTGCGGCGTGCGTTCGCGGGCTGCCAGATGGCGTGACCTGCCCGAGAGGATTGAACGAACCACCAGGAGATTCACCATGACCAAGCTGAGCGTTGCCGTTGTCGGAGTCGGACACCTCGGGCAGCATCACGCCCGGATCGCAGCCTCGGCGCCCCATGCGGTGCTGACCGTGGTGGTGGATCCCGATCCTGTGCGTGGCCCCGAGATCGCCGCCAAGTTTGGCGCCCCCTGGGTGGCGACCCTGGAAGAGGCCCTGCCCCTCGTCGAGGCGGTGCAGATCGCCGCTCCCACGGGCTACCACCACGCCCTTGGCATCCAGGCCTTGAAAGCTGGCAAGCATGTGCTCATGGAGAAGCCCCTTGCGGCGACCCTGGACGAAGGTGTGGCCCTGCTGGCAGCACTGGCGGCAGCCCGGACCACCAACCCCGGCATCGTGGCCCAGGTTGGGCATCTGGAGCGCTTCAACCCCGCCGTTACCGCCCTGCGGGAGCGTGGGTTCAAGCCCCGCTTCCTGGAAGCCGTTCGCGTCTCCCCCTTCCCGGCCAGGAGCCTGGAAGTGGACGTGGTGATGGACGTGATGATCCATGACCTCGACCTGCTGCGCGCCCTGGTGGGCCGCCCGGTGATTGATGTGGAAGCCGTGGGCGTGCCGGTGCTCACGCCTTACGCCGATCTGGTGAACGCCCGCCTCAAGTTCGAAGGGGGCGCTTTCGCCACCGTCACCGCCAGCCGCGTGGCTCGCAAGAAGGAGCGCACCCTGCGCGCCTTCGGAGACCGCGAGTATGCCAGCCTCGACTTCGCCGCCCAGAAGCTGGAGTTGCTGCGCCTGGTGATGGGGCCGGACGGCCCGCAGGTGCACCCCGAGACCGCCAGCATCGAGGAGGGCGAGCCCCTCCGCCTGGAGATCGAGGCCTTCCATGCGGCCTGCCTCGGCCTGGGCACCGACGGTGTCACCTGGGATGAGGGCCAGGAAGCCATGGGCGTTGCCGATCAGGTGCAGAAGGCCGTGGCGCGGAGCCTGGCGGAGATGAGCCGGGTGTGAACCACCGCTACGACCTCGCTTCCCTGGCCAAGCCCCTGGTGACGGCCCCCCTGGCCCTGGCCTTCCTGGACCTGGATGTGGACCGCCGCTGGGCACTGGGCTTCACGGATCGTCCAGAGCCCCTCACGGTGCGGCAGCTACTCTCCCACACCAGCGGTCTGCCGCCCTGGCGCCCCTTCACCGGGGAGCCCCTGGCAACCCAGCTGCGGCGGCCCGTGCCGGCACACCCCCTGCTGCGGGACGCCGTGCCGGGGCTGGCCACCTACTCGGACCTGAACTACCGCCTGCTGGCGGAGCTCCTCGAGGCCCAGACCGGCCTCCCCTTCCAGCTTTTGGGGGCCGCTTCCGGCCTCTCCCTGGCCCCCTGGACCCCAGCGCCCACCGAGGTCCCGGACGCTCCTGATGCCGAGGCCTGGACCCTGGCCACAGGCACGGCCCCACCCCCCCAGGCACCAGGCCTCCCCCAGGATGCCAATGCCCGGGCCGGCATGAGGGGACACGCGGGGTTCTCCACCACGGCGGCCCAGTTGCAGACGACACTCGCCCGCTGGGTGGCGGCGGGGTGGCCCGCCCGCATGGCCGTGGAGACCGCCGCCGGCGAGCACGGCGCCCGCTGGGGCCTCGGCCTCCAGAGCGCCCCCCTGGGTCCCGGCCGCTTCGGCGACCTGCTGGCCATCCTGCCCCCGGGCCTCGGCCTGCGGGTGCTGGCGGACGCCAGCGAGGCCGCCCCGGCCCCCGCCCCGCCCCAGGATCCCGAGCCCGGCCCCGCTTCGGGCTGGTGGTTCCACCTGGGCTACACCGGCCCCGCCCTCTTCTACCGGCCCTCGGATCAGGCCTGCGTGGCCCTGCTCCTGCATCGGCGGGGCCTGGGCGGAACCCTGCTGGACCCCGAGGCCCTGCGCGCCCGCCGCTGGGAGCTCCTGGCTCGATTCGTGGGAGAATCCGCCCCATGAGAGCACTCTGGATTCCGGTCCTCGCCTTGACCATGAGCCCGGCCCTTGCGGCCCAGCCCCCCCTCCGGATCGGCCTGGACACCCAGGCCTTGGAGTGGATCATCTCCCTCGAGGGGGGCGGTGAGCTCTGCGACCGGTCCGGTCGGCCGCTCCTGAAGGTGGCACCGGACGAAAAGCTCCGCATCTGGTGGGACAGCCGAGGCGTTTCAGATCCGACCATCGAGTACCGCATCCAGGTGGGACGCCCCCAGGATGCCGCCGAGGCCGCTGCCACCATGAAGCGCCTGAAGGATCTGGGGGAAACCCCGGACCGGGTGAAGGTGCCGGACGCCGACACCTGGCGGGTGGTGACGGGCCACTTCACCGAGGCTCGGGCCGCCGAACCCATCCTCCAGAAGCTGCAGGACCTGGGCTATGACGAGCTCTGGGTGGCCACGGAACCCCGGGCCGCCGCCCCCCGCAAGGGCCGGGCCCTCTACGCCATCAACGAGCGCTACGAGCGCCGTGCCCTGCCCACCGCAGGGATCTGGTTGCGGCCCGCCGGCGAGCTCTCCACCCTGCAGGGCAAGGGCCGCTACCGGGGCAAGGTGGAAATCATCCCTAATGCCCAGGGCCGCCTCACTGTTGTGAACACCGTGGACCTGGAGACCTATCTTCGGGGCGTGGTGCCCAAAGAGATGGGGGCCTGGGAGTTCCCAGCCCTGGAGGCCCTCAAGGCTCAGTCCGTGGCGGCCCGAACCTATGCTGTGGCCAACCGCGGCAAGCGGGCCGCCGACGGCTTCGATATGAGCGACACCATCGCCGATCAGGTCTACGGCGGGCGGGACGGGGAGCAGGCCCTCACGGACCGGGCCATCCTGGAGACCGAGGGACTCTTCGCGACCCACCGGGGCAAGCCCATCCAGGCCCTCTTCATGGCCAACTGCGGGGGCCACACCACCGACGTGGCCCAGGTCTTCGGCGGCGATGCACCCTACCTGAAAGCCGCCCCCTGCTACCCCACCAAGCCCCTCACCCTGCCCTTCGCCTCGGCCCTGCCCGTCACCCCGGAGGCCCAACAGCCCTGGCTCAGCTGGGAACTGCTGCGGCTCGCCACGGCTGGGCTCCCAGCGGATTGGCTCGCCGGCCCCCGCCTGGCCCAGCCCGCCAGCACCGAGGACCTGGCGGCCCCCGTCCGGGCCCTGCAGCGCCGGCTATCCCTGGAGCAGCGCCCCCTGGAGCAGGGGAACCTCTGCCTGGCCCTGGCCCGGGCCTTCGGCTTCCAGCGCCTGGTGGCTGGGCAGGAGCGCCCCCAGGACGAGGCCTACTTCCTCCCTGACAGCCTCTCGGCTGACCGCCCCCTGGCGGCCTTCCTCACCCGGCGTGGCGTGGTCCCGGCGGCCGTTTGGAGCGATGCCGGCCCCCTGACCCTGCGCCAGGCCCTCGTGGTCCTGGCCCGCCTGTGGCAGGAGCTGGAGCCTTTCACCCCCGCCGAGGGGTCCCTCCTGGCGGACCGCCAGGTGCGGCGCAAGCGAGGTGGCCCCGAACCCCTGCCCATGGCCCCCGGTGCCCTGCTGGCTGAGGAGGCCCCGGATGGTAGCCTCCGCCTCGTGGCCAAGGCTGATATCCAGGTGGGGGACCGTCTCAAGTGGATCCCCTCCGAGGAGGGCCAGGCCCTGCTCCTGGTGCGCCGCCTGGACCCGGACGGCGCCTCCTGGGACCGCTACAACCCCACAGCCCACTGGCGAGTGGAGTACACGGAAGCCGAGCTGGTGGCCCAGGTCTCCAAGCGCATCAAGGTGGACGGGATCCGCGAGCTTAAAGCCGTCTACAACGACCAGGGCCGCGTGGAAGACCTCACCCTGCTGGATGGGCGGGGTGCCCCCCACCGGGCCCGCGGCATGCACATCCGGGGCCTCCTGGGCCTCAAGGACAACGTCTTCCGCTGGCTCACCGTGGGCCAGGGCACCAAGCGCCGCTGGATCTTCTACGGCCGGGGCTGGGGGCACGGCCTGGGCATGTGCCAGACCGGCGCCTATGGCATGGCCCTGGAGGGGGCCACCTTCCGGCAGGTCCTGGCGCACTACTACCCCGGGATGGAACTCCAGCGGGTGGACTGAGTTCATGGCTTCGGGGGATTGACGCGACTCCCAAAGGAACCCAGGTTTCCTATGGCAGGGAGGCCTTATGGCCATGGATGCCTGGATCCTCGGAGCCCCGCTGCGCGTGTTGCGGCAGTCGGACCACCCCTACCACGAGACAACCCTGGCCACCTTAGCCCGCCACGAGATCTGCCTGGTCCGTCGCCAGGCCCCCCAGGACGCTGGGAGCGAGATCATCCTCGATGGCCACACCATCTACCAGCCCGGCACCACGGCCCTCCACCGGGCCTGGTTTGATGTCTGCCGAGAGCTGGGCTATGCCCCGGCCCACCACTGGGACTGGGACCCTGCCCTCATCCTCTTCCAGCAGGTCTTGCCGGCCCTCGCCGGTGACTGGCATGAGCCGCCCCTGGCCCTGGATCCCCAGGGCCTGCCCGAGGGCATCCTGAGCCTGGCGGACCTCCGCCTGGCCTTCGCTGACGCCGTGGCGGGCCTCCGGGACAGGGCTGACGGTCCGGTGGAAGCCAAGGTGGTGGAGACCTTCGAGTGGCTGCCCCTCCGGGCGGTGGTGTTCCACGACGAGGCTCAGACGGCGCTGGACTTTGAGGGTCGGGGGCCCTGCTGCCGGGTGTCCCTCTGGCTGGCCATCCACCGGGACCGCCCCGTGGTACTGCGCCGACGCACCCCCGATCACCCCGGCCCGGGCCCCTGGGCGCCCGCCACCCTGGAAGAGCGGCTCCCGGCCGAGACCTTCCTTGCGGCCGCCGGCCTGGATCCAGAGGTCCCCAAGGGCTACGAAGCCGCCCTGGATGCGGCCCTGGCCCACCTGTTCCAGGAGCTGGAGGCACCCCTGGAGGCCTACCGGCGCACCTACCCGGTGGGCATCCCCTGGCATCACACCCGCCGCGAGCGCCTCCTCGGCCGCACCATCGTCGATGTGCGGGCCGGCAACCCACCCATGCTGCTGCTGGATGACGGCACCGAGGTGGCCATCGACCCGAACCCGGTCCCCTACACGGAGGAGAGGGGGATCTAAGCCTTCTGCAGGGACACCGCTGTGACCTTGTACTCCGGGGTGCCGGTCACGCTGTCCCGGCCCGGCCCCGTCGCACGGTTTACCCAGGCCTCCACCGCATGGAAGGTGGCGAAGAGCTCGCCCGGCCGCACCTCCGTGGTCAGGCGGGCCCGGAGGGTGAAAGCGCCGTGGCGGCTCTCCACCCGCACCGCATTGCCGCTCTCCACCCCCAGAGCCTGGGCATCCTCGGGATGCAGATCCAGGCAGTCATCGGGGGCTAGGCGACCATTGAGGGTGCCTCGGGTCATGGTGGCGGCGTTGAAGTGGAAGAGGCTGCGGCCTGTGTTGAGCAGGAAGGGGTAGGCTGCGTCCGGCACCTCAGCGCTGGGCGTCCAGAGGAAGGGGCGGAACCGTGCGGGCCCGCCACCCGCGAAGGCGCCGCCATGCAGCCGCGGTGTGCCCGGGTGGCCCTCGGTGGGACAGGGCCACTGGAGGCCCCCTTCCCGATCCAGCCGCGCGTGGCTGATGCCGGCGATGGCGGGCCAGGTGCGTCGCGCCTCGTCCCACACCGCCGCGGCATCATCGAAGCGGAAGTGGGCCCCGGCCCCCAGGCAGGCCGCCAGGTCGCAGAGGATCGCCAAGTCTGTGCGGCTCTGGCCCTTGGGCGACAGCGCCTGGCGCACCCGCTGCACCCGGCGCTCACTGTTCATGAAGGTGCCTTCCTTCTCGAAGGCACTGGCGGCGGGCAGGAAGATGGTGCCAAAGGCCTTGGCGGTCTCCGTCAGGAAGAGGTCCACCACGATGAGGTCGTCCAGGGCGTTGAGGCAGGCCGCTGTGGTCTCGGTATCCGGGTGGCTCAGCAGGAGGTCATAGCCGATCACCAGCAGCGCCTTCAGGCGGCCCTCACCGGCAGCGTCCACCATGCCCATGGCCGTCAGGCCGGGCTCCGCAGGCAGCGCCGCGCCCCAGACCGACTCGTGGGTGTCCTGGGCCGCGGCCAGCTTCTGGTAGCCCGTGAGACGGGACGGCTCGCAGCCCATCTGCGCGCTCCCCTGGACGTTGTTCTGGCCGCGCAGGGGGTTCACCCCCGCGCCGGGGATGCCCACGTTGCCTGTGAGCAGGGCCAGCTGGGCCAGCGCCGCCACCGTGTCGGTGCCCTGGATATGCTCCGTGACGCCGAGGCCGTGCAGGCACATGGCAGGCCGGGTGGTGGCATAGAGCCGCGCCGCTTGGCGGATGGCCTCGGCCGGAACGCCGCAGATGCCGGCGGCGCGCTCCGGCGACCAACCCTCCACCGACGCCGCAAAGGCTTCCAGGTTTTCAGTGCGGGCCTGCAGGAAGGCCGCGTCTGAGAGGCCCTCCCGCAGGATGACGTGGGCCATGGCCAGCAGGAGGGGCAGATTCGTGCCGGGCTGCAACGCGAGGTGCACCGTAGCCAGGGCGGCTAGCTCCGTCCGCCGGGGATCCACCACGATGAGCGGCACGCCCGCCCGGGCCCGCTGGCGGATCCGCGCGCCGACGATGGGGTGGTTCTCGGTGGGGTTGGCGCCCACCACCAGGAACAGCCCCGCCTCCTCCACATCCGCGAAGCAGTTGGTGGCGGCTCCAGCCCCGAAGACCTCGGCCAGACCCGCAGCGCTGGGGGCATGGCAGACCCGGGCGCAGCAGTCGATGTTGTGGGTGCGCAGGACCAGCCGGGCGAACTTCTGGGCGAGGTAGTTCTCCTCGTTGGTGGCGCGGCTGGAGGCCAGCACCCCGGCCTTCCCTTCGGCCCGGCGCAGGGCCGCCGCAGCGGCGTCCAAGGCCTCCTCCCAGGAGACCTCCACCCAGGCTCCGTTCCGGCGCACTAAAGGCGAGGTGACGCGGTCGGGCGCGTCGTTGAAGCCAAACCCGTAGCGCCCCTTCACACACAGGTGGCCGCGACTCACGGGCGCCTCGAGCACCGGCCGGGCTTCGGTGATGCGCCCGGCCTTCACGCCCAGGTCCAGCTCGCAGCCGGTGCCGCAGTAGGGGCAGACCGTCCGCACCCAGCGCTCCGGCAGGCCGTGGGCCAGCCGCGTGACGTCTTCGATGGCGCCCGTGGGGCAGGTGTCCGCGCAGGCGCCGCAGCTGACACAGCCGCTGTCGAGCAGGCCAGCCGCGAGCTGAGGGGCGGGATGGACCGCCATGCCCCGACCCGCCATGGTCCAGATGTCCTGGCCCTGGAGCTCCTGGCAGATGCGGACGCAGCGCCCGCAGGCCACGCACCAGGACAAGTCCACATCGAGGTAGGGGTGGTGGGGCAGCCGCCGGTCCCCGTGCCGCACACCGCTGGGAGTCACGCCATAGGCATCCAGCAGGGCTCGGAAGGGCTTGCCTTCTAAGCGGGCCGGATCCTCGGCCGGGATGTGGGCCGCATAGGCCTCCAGCATGGTCCGACGGAAGCCCTCCAGGGCGGGCGTGTGGGTCTGCACCACCATGCCCTCCCGCACCTCGGTGGCGCAGGCGCAGAGGGGCCTCTCCTCGCCCGCAACTTCCACCTCGCAGAGCCGGCAAGTGGAAGCGGGCTTCAGGCGGGGGTCCGAACAGAGGGTCGGCACGGGGATCCCCTCGCGCTGGCAGAGCGCCAGCAGCGACGTCCCCGCCAGTGCCTCGAGATCGCGGCCATTCACCTGCAGATGGATGGATTCAGCGAGCACCCGGGTCACTCCAGTGGGCGGGACGTGGTGCAGTATGCGCCCCCCGGGCCTGACTTCAACCCAGCTGTTCCCACGCCACCCCGAAGTGGTCGAGGATGGCCTGGCGCTCGGCTCGTTCCTGGTCAGCGATGCTGGTGTAGGGATGCTGGAACACCACGCGCCGCACACCCCGACGCACCAGCGCGCGGCAGCAGACCAGACAGGGCTCATGGGTGACATAGGCCGTCGCCACGGAGCCGTCGCAGAAGCCCAGGGCGTTCTCCTCAGCGTGGCTGGTGTGCAGGCAGCGCTGGCCGGGCTTGCAGGTCTCGGGCGTGCAGTGGGCCATGCCTGGCAGCGCCCCGTTAAAGCCGGCCGCAGCCACCCCGCCATCCGCCCGCAGCAGAACCGACCCCACTTTCAGGCGGCAGCAGGTCCCCAGGCGGCTCAGCTCGAGCGCCATGTTCATGAAGACCTGATCCTTCAGTGCCGAGCGAGACATGCGAACCTCGTATGGTGGCCCCGAGACGATTCGAACGTCCGACCTGCTCCTTAGGAGGGAGCTGCTCTATCCATCTGAGCTACGGGACCCTCCTTATAGTTTCGCACAACAATGTTTCAGGATCTTCCCCCATGCACCCGCTCTTCGATGCTCACAGCCACCTCGGATGCGCCCCTTCCCAGGGGGTGGGGTGGCGGGTTATCTGCGGGACCCGAGAGGCGGACTGGGGGGGCGTCCTGGCGGAGGCGGCGGCGGACCCGGGGGTGATTCCCATGCTGGGCCTGCATCCCTGGTTCGTGGCGGAAGCCGCACCCGGCTGGGAGCTGCGCCTGGAGGCCCTGCTGCGCACCCATCCTGCGGGCGTGGGGGAATGTGGCCTGGACTTCAGCCGGCAGGATGCCGATCGCAGCGCCCAGGCGGCGGCCCTGCGCACCCAGCTGGGCCTGGCTCGGGACCTGGGCCGCCCGGTGGCCCTCCATGCGGTCCGGGCCTGGGGGCCCCTCCTGACCCTGCTCCGGGCAGCGGGTCCCCTCCCGAAAGCCATGCTCCACGCCTACTCCGGCAGCCCCGAGACGGCCAAGGAGCTGCAGGCCTTGGGCCTCTGGCTGTCCCTCTCCGCAGCCCGGCTGGAAACGCATGGCCCCGCTGCGCAGGCATCTCTCCAGGCCGTGGCGGGGGACCGCCTGCTCCTGGAGAGCGACGGCCAGGCCGAGCTCACCGAAGTGCTGGCCGTCATGGCCAGGCATGGCGGCGAGGACCCGGCGGTGCTGGCGGCCCGGACCTGGGAGAATGGCCTGCGGTGTTTCCGGGAGGTTCTGGCATGAGGTGGTATTCCCGCAGCGAGCTGCTGCTTGGCGAGGCCGCCCTGGACCGCCTGTCCGCCGCCCGCGTCACGGTCTTCGGGCTGGGCGGGGTGGGCTCCTTCGCCGTGGAGGCCCTGGCCCGGTCCGGAGTCGGCCATCTGCGCCTCGTTGATCACGATGGGGTGGGCCCCAGCAACCTCAACCGACAGCTCTACGCCCTGCGCTCCACTCTGGGCCAGCCCAAGGCCGAAGTGGCGGCGGCGCGCGTCCGCGACATCAATCCCGACTGTGACGTCGAGCCCCGCGTCACCTTCATCCACACAGACACCCTGCCGGACCTGCTCACGCCCCGCCCGGACGTCATGATCGACGCCATCGACTCCATGACCTGCAAGGTGGCCCTCATGCGCACCGCCCACGAGCAGGGCATCCCCATCATCACCGCCATGGGCGCCGGCGGCCGCCGGGACAGCAGCCTGCTGCGGGTGGGTGACCTCAGCGAGACCGTCCTCTGCCCCCTGGCGGCCCGGGTGCGCAAGGAGCTGCGCAAGGTGGGCATCACCTCGGGCATCCGCTGCGTGTATTCCCTGGAGCCCGCCGACAACAAGCGCCCCGCCAACCCCATCGATATCGAGCCCCACCGCGGCCCCGGCCGCCAGCGCCGGCCCGTCGGCACCATCTCCTACATGCCCGGCATCGTGGGCCTGAAAGTGGCCGAAGAAGTCCTGCGCCTGCTGCTCGCAGACCCCACTGGTTAGCTTTTCCCATCTCCGAAATCGCAAAGCGATTTCGGAGCAGAACTACCGCCCCAGCGGCGCGCCATACTCCGCGTAGGTCCCCTGGAAGTCCTCGATGCCATCGTCGGTGAGGTGCCAGATGCGGGTCGCAACCTCGTCGATGATGTCCTCATCGTGGGTCACGAACAGGATGGTGCCCTCGTAGCGCTGGAGGGCGTCGTTGAGGGCAATCACCGCTTCCAGATCCAGGTGGTTGGTGGGCTCGTCCAGCACCAGGATGTTGGGCTTCTGCAGCATGAGCTTGCAGAACAGCAGGCGGCAGGACTCGCCGCCGCTGAGCACATCCGTCATCTTGTTGCCCTCTTCGCCACGGAAGAGCATCTGGCCCATGATGCCGCGGATCTGCTCCTTGGTGGCTTCGGGGTCGAACTGATGCAGCCAGGTGACCAGCTCGTAGCCCTTGGGAATGCTCTCGGCAAAGTCCTGGGAGAAGTAGCCGACATTGGCCTCGTGGCCCCACTTCACCTCGCCCCCGTCCAGCTTCAGACCCAGCTCCGTGACCTGCGGTGCGTTGGCCAGCAGGGCATTGAGCAGGGTGGTCTTGCCGATGCCGTTGCGGCCCATGAGGGCCACCTTCTCGCCCCGCTGGATCATGGCAGAGAAGCCCTTGATGACCTCGTGGCGGCCGCCGGTGCCGTCCTTGTCGGTGTCGTAGCCCTTCTTCACGCCTTCGAACTCCAGGGCGTAGCGGCCGCCGGGCTTCAGCTGGTTGAACTTGATGAAGGGGCGCTGGATGTTGCTGCGGGCCAGGTCGCTGGGCTGGAGGCGCTCCACTTCCTTGCGCCGGCTGTTCACCTGGCTGCTGCGGGTACCCGCAGCGAAGCGCTGGATGAACTCGTTCAGCTGATCGATCTTCTTCTCGCGCTGGGCGTTGTCGGACTCAATGCGCGACCGCACCTGAATCTTGGCCATGACCATGTCGTCGTAGCCGCCGGTGTACTGGATGATGGTCTGGTAGTCGATGTCGGCGATGTGGGTGCAGACATTGTTCAGGAAGTGGCGGTCGTGGGAGATCACCACCACCGTGCCCTTGTAGCGGCTGAGGAACTCCTCCAGCCAGTGGATGGAGTCCAGGTCCAGGTGGTTGGTGGGCTCGTCCAGCAGCAGGGCCTGGGGATTGCCGAAGAGGGCCTGGGACAGCAGCACGCGCACCTTCTGGCCGCCCTGCAGCTCGCTCATCTTCCGTCCGTGCAGGTTTTCGGGGATGCCCAGGCCGTCCAGCAGCACGGCAGCATCGCTCTCGGCGGTATAGCCATCTTCGTCGGCTACCACCCCTTCCAGCTCCGCCACGCGCATGCCGTCCTCGTCCGTCATCTCGGCCTTGTCGTAGATGGCGTCCCGCTCCTGCAGGGCCTTCCAGAGGCCCGCGTTGCCCATGATCACCGTGTCGATGACGCGGAACGCATCAAAGGCAAACTGGTCCTGGCGGAGGATGCCCATCTTGCGGGGCTTGATCACATTGCCCATCTGCTGCTCGAGTTCGCCCGACAGGATCTTCATGAACGTGGACTTGCCGGACCCATTGGGACCCGTCAGGCCGTAGCGGCGCCCCGGGTTGAAGGTCGTGGTCACGTCCTCAAACAGGATCTTGGCGCCGTAGCGCATGGTGACGTTCTGTACAGCAAGCATGGACTCTCCCGAACCGGTTATTGTAGCGCGGTTTGGTAGGTTTTCCGGGGGTTTATCGCTGTGCCTGTGCTCGGAACGGTGCCCTGCGGGCAGCGTTCCGAGATAGGCGGCTTAGCCGCCAAAAAGATCTTTTCATATCTTCAAAACGGCGCCAAAGGCGCCGTTTTGAAGCCGTGCCGAACGCATCGGCGGAACCATCACCTAAAACGGAATGTCGTCCTCGGGGTAGCCGCCACCGCCACTGCCACTGGGGGAGGGAGCGCCGCCGCCGTCGTAGTCGGGGGTGGTGGAGGGCCGGCTGTAGCCGCCTTCGCGGGGGCCGCTGTCTTCCATGCGGCCCAGCATGACGAAGTTGTCGCAGCGGATCTCGCAGGCGGTCTTCTTGACCCCGGCCTGATCCGTGTACTCGCGGTACTGGATGCGGCCCTCGACCAGCACCTGCTTGCCCTTGCGCAGGTACTTCTCGGCGATCTCGGCCTGCTTGCCCCAGACCACGATGTTGTGCCACTCGGTCTTGCTCTGCTTCTCGCCCGCCTGGTTCTTCCAGTTCTCAGTGGTGGCCACGGAGAAGCGGGCGACCTGCTGGCCCGAGGGGGTGGTTTTCAGCTCGGGATCGCGCCCGAGGTTGCCGATGAGCATGACTTTGTTCAATGAACCGGACATGAAGTCCTCCTTTTCTCGGCGGAGCTCTCCGCCGCACCGTCAACTCAGACCGTCTGAGGGGGTGGTAGGGTGTTGAGGATTCATCCGAGGGACCGTCATGTCAAGGGCCAACTCAATCCTCCTGGTGAGCTGTAAAAGCAAGTCTGGCGCAGAGAAGTATTATCTTCCTGCCATCGCTACAGCTGGCTGGGAAGGAGCCGTGACCCTGCTGACACCCGGGGACCCCCTCCCGGACCTGGACACCGCTGCCGGCCTCCTGCTCACGGGTGGCCACGACATCCACCCCTGCCACTGGGACGCCGCCGAAGCCGTCCACGCCCGAGCCGAGGTGGACAGCGCCCGCGACACCTTGGAGGTCCCCCTGGTCCGGGCAGTGTGGGAGCGCAACCTGCCCATCCTCGGCACCTGCCGGGGCGAGCAGATCCTGAACGTGGCCCTGGGGGGCAGCCTCATCCAGGACATCCCGGACCACTTCGGCTGCGAGGCCTCCCGGCACCAGCATGGGGACGCAGACCACCCGGACATGCACCACCGGGTGCAGCTGGCCCCGGGGTCCCGCCTGCGGGCCCTCCTGGGCGAGGATGTCTTCCTGGTGAACAGCCGCCACCACCAGGCCGTGAAGGTCGTGGCGCCCCCGCTGACGGCTGTTGGCTGGCACCTGGACACCGTGCACCCCGAGACCGGCCCGATCATCGAAGCCATCGAAGCCACGGACCCCGCCCGCTGGGTCTTCGGCGTCCAGTGGCACCCGGAGAACCTCGTGGGCCTGAAGGGGCCTGCCGGGGATGCGGCCAGGGACCTGTTTGCGGCCTTCGTGGCGGCCATCCTGCAGCGGCTTTGAACACGATCCGGTCTATGAAACCCCACTCGCAGATGCGGTCTTGCTTTCCCTTCATCCCCTTCATCCCTGTTGAAAACAAGAGCGTTAAACAGGGATGAAGGTGATGAAGGGGATATAAAAAACCGCGTAAGGAGCCCTGTTGGAGCAATCCACCCTTGCCGTCCAAGGTTGTGGTCTGATTGGGAAAACAGGAGCCGCCATGTCTGCCCCCATCCGCTTTGAGATCGCTGACCGCATCGCCACGCTGACGCTGGATCGGCCGGACCGGCTGAATGCGCTGATTCCGGAGATGCAGGAGGGGTTCGAGGAGGCCCTAGCCCGGTCCGCTGAGCCCGATGTGAAGGTACTCTTCCTGCGGGGCGCCGGGCGGGCCTTCTGCGCCGGCGGCGACATCGGCTGGATGGCGAAGACGCTGACCGAAGGCCGCTGGGACGAACTGGAAGGCCTGCTGAATCTGGGCGTCACCGTGGCCCATGGCCTGGCCACCCTGCCCAAGCCTGTGGTGGCCGTGGTGCAGGGCCCTGCCGCTGGCGCGGGCATGAGCCTGGCCCTCTGCGCCGACCTGCGCCTGGCCTCACCGAAGGCGGCCTTCAGCATGGCCTTTGTGAAGATCGGCGTGCACCCGGACTGGGGTGGCAGCGTCATGCTGTCCCGGCTGGTGAACGCCGCAGTGGCGGGCGAGCTGATGCTCACGGGGGACGCGGTGCACGCCGAGCGCGCCCTGGCCCTGGGCCTGGTCAACGCGGTGGTCCCCGCCGAGCAGCTGGAGGAGCGAGCCACCACCCTGGGCCGCCGCCTCGCGGCCGGACCCGCGACCACCCATGCCCGCATCAAGGCCACCCTCCTGCGCAACCAGGGGCTGGACGCCGACAGCCTGCGGGCCCGCCTGGAGGCCGAGGCCCTCCAGATGCAGGCCGCCATGCGCCACCCCGACGCCCAGGAAGGGCTGGCGGCCTTCCTGGAGAAGCGCCCCCCCCGGTTTGCCTAGGGCCAAGCTACTGGATCTCTGAGAGCATTGTTAATATAATTAATTTCTATGCCCTCCATCCTTGTCATCTGTGCCGACTGCGAGCGCCGCTCGCTCCGCGGCCCGCGCACGGGGCGGGCCATGACCCAGGCCCTGACCTGCTTGACCCAGCTTCTGCAGGGGCGGAAGCGGCTGCAAGACATGCAGATTGTCCGCGAGACCTGCCTGCAGAACTGCCCCCTGGGCCGGGTCTGCGTGGCCCTCAAGCGGGAGGATGGAGCGACCGTTCGCCACCACCTGAGCCCCACGGACGACCTCAAGGCGGTGGCCCGGCGTCTGGTGGGCCGAGCAACCCGCAAAAAGACACCGGACGAGGCCTGACGCCTACCGGAGGCCCTTGGTCTGGGCGGCCTCGATGAGCTCCTTGATGCGCTGAGCATCGGCCTTGGTGTGGCCGTGGCTCGTGAGGGGATCGCTGCCCCCGGTGCTCTCCACCAGGATGTCGGACCAGAAGACGCCCGTGTCGATGCGGACGCTGGCCACCTTCGACAGGTGGATGCTGATCTCGTTCACGGTCAGCCAGGACCGCTTGCGGCGCACCACGGCGGCGTCCGTGACCTCGATGACCGTGGCGAAGAGGTGATTGCCCTGCGTCCAGCGACTGGCCTTGAAGGTCTCGGTGGCCATCAGAGGGCGGACTTCGCCGCCGCCGCAACGGCCCGGGGCGTGATGCCATAGGCTTCCAGCAGCAGCTCAGGCTTGCCGCTCTGGCCGAAGAGGTCCTGCACACCCACCCGGCGCAGGGGCATGGGATGGGTTTCGGAGAGCAGCTCGGCCACGATGCCGCCCAGGCCGCCGTGGACCTGGTGCTCTTCACAGGTGACCACCGCCCGGTGCGTCTTCGCCAGGGCGAGGAGGGTGTCCTGGTCGAAAGGTTTGAGCGTAGGGGTGTGCAGCACCGTGGCCTGGATGCCCTCGGCAGCCAGCAACTCTGCAGCGTCCAGGCAGATGCTGGTACCCAGGCCACAGCCCACCAGCAACACATCCGTGCCGGAGCGCAGGACCACGGCCTTGCCAATCTGGAACTGGTAGTCCTCGGCGTGGATGCGGGGGAACTTGTCCCGGGTGAGGCGGATGTAGACGGGGCCCTGGTGGGCGTAGGCGGCGCGCACGGCCTGCCGGGTCTCCAGCGCATCGGCCGGGGATAGCACGGTCATGCCCGGGATCATGGTCATGAGGGCCAGGTCCTCCAGGCACTGGTGGGTGCCCCCGTCCTCGCCCACGGTGAGGCCCGCATGGGTGGCGACGATCTTGACGTTCTGGTGGCCCAGGCCCACGGCCTGGCGGACCATCTCGTAGGCGCGGCCCGTGGCGAACATGGCGAAGGTGCTCAGGAAGGGCACCACACCCGTGGTGGCGGCACCAGCAGCGGCGGCCACCATGCCCTGCTCGGCGGCGCCCATGTTGAAGAAGCGCTCCGGGAAGGCCTTGGCGAACCGGCCCGTGCGGGTGGACCCCGCCAGGTCGGCGTCGAACACGATGAGGTTGGCGCCTTCTTTCCCCAGCTCCACCAAGGTGTCGCCGTAGGCATCCCGCAGGCTGTCCATCACCGTGCCAGCCTTGCCGCCCACACCCGCCGTCTCCATGCCCGCCATGCCCACTCCTGTGAAGGGTCCATTCTAGCCGAAGGACGGGGCAGGCGCCGCCGCTCTGCGGCAGCGCCTGACGGATCGCCAGGCGATCCGAAAATCATGGTGAGTTAGGCTGGAAAGATGACCTTCCACCTCCGTCCCTCGTCCCTGCTCTGGGCCACCTTCCTGGCCCTGGGGGCGACCGCCCTGGCCCTGAGGATTCGGCACCCGGAGCACGGGGCCCTGCCCCTGCTGACCGCAGCCCTGCTGGTGTTACTGGCCCTGCGCCTGATCTCCATGCTCCTGGACTGGCGAGCGGGGCGACTGCCCCCGACCCGGCTGCTGCTGCCCGCAGTCCTGCTGGCCGAGGGCCTGGGCCTGGCCATGACCGGTGCCTCCGAGGCTGCCACGACGCTCCGCTTCGCCACGGCGGCGGGCTTGGAGGTGCTGCTGCTCGTCCTGGCAATGAGGGTCCTCACGCAGTCCAAGGCCCAGCCCGGTTTGTGGCCCGAGGACCGCATCGCCGCGGCCTTCTCGGCCTTCGTACCACCCCGGGCGGCCCGGCTCATGGCCCTGGAGTTGGTTATGCTGGGCAGCGCCATCCGGTTTCTGGCGGGGGGCTTCCGAACACCTGCACCTGAAGGTTTCAGCCACCACCGGGAGGCTGCCCTCCGCGCCATCCTCCCAGCCATTCCCCTGATGATCCCGGGGGACTTCCTGCTGACGAGCACGCTCCTCAAGGGCACGGCGCCGTGGGTGCAGTGGGTGCTGCATGGGTCCAGTGCCTATGGGGTGCTCTGGCTGGTGGGCTTCTACGCCACCCTCAAGGCCCGTCCTCACCAGCTCCGCGACGACCAGCTGGAGCTCAACCTGGGCCTCATGAAGTCCGTCACCCTACCCGTAGGCCACATCCGCTCGGCTGGACCCCTGCCAACCTTCGACGATGACTGGGCCCGCCATGCCCACATGAAGGGCGTGGAGAAGCTGGTGGCCAAGGGCAACACGGTGCTCGAGCTAAGACTCTCAGAGCCGGTCCAGGTGACCGGCCTCCTGGGTCCGGGTCAGCCCACCTGTCGGCTGGCGGTCTCCGTGGACAAGCCCTCCGCCTTCCTCGCCGCCCTGGGGTGCCCTTGCGCCTGAGCCTGCCCATCGATCCCCTCCTGCCGGCCCTCGTGGAGAGCCTGCGGACCCGGCCCAACCTGGTGCTGCAGGCGGATCCCGGCGCTGGCAAGACCACCCGCGTGCCCCCCGCCCTGCTGAGCTCTGGCCTGCTGGGCAAGGGTGAGTGCTGGGTGCTGGAGCCCCGGCGACTGGCAGCGCGCCTGGCGGCGACACGGGTCGCTGAGGAGCTGGGGGAGGCCCTGGGCCAGCGGGCGGGCTACGCCGTGCGCTTCGAGCAGAAGGTCTCCCGGGAGACGCGGCTGCGCTTCGTCACCGAGGGCCTGCTGCTGCGGCGCCTGCAGGGGGATCCCCTGCTCCCGGGCATCAGTGCTGTGGTGCTGGATGAGTTCCACGAGCGGCACCTGCACACGGACCTGGCCCTCACCCTGCTGCGCCGCCTGCAGCAGAGCGCCCGGCCGGACCTGCGGCTGGTGGTGATGTCCGCCACCCTGGATCCGGGCCCCGTGGCTGCTTACCTGGATGCCGAGGTGCTGCAGAGCGCCGGCCGCAGTTTCCCTGTAGAGACCACCTTCCAGCCTCGGCCGGACGACCGGGCCCTGGAGGTCCAGGTGGCCGAGGCCCTGGAGCGCCTCTACGGCGAGGGACTCCGGAACCACACCCTGGTGTTCCTGCCGGGCGCCGCCGAGATCCGGGCCTGCCTCAAGGGCTGCGAGGCCGTGGCCCTGCGGCGGGGCCTCAGCCTGCGCCCCCTGCACGGCGACCTCTCCCCCGACGCCCAGGCCCATGCCCTGGCGGCCAGCGACAGTCCCAAGGTCATCCTCAGCACCAACATCGCCGAGAGCTCCGTCACCCTGGATGCCATCGGGGCTGTGGTGGACTCGGGGCTGGGCCGGGAGGCCGCCCACTCGCCCTGGTCCGGGCTCTCCACCCTGCGCACGGTCCGCATCAGTCAGGCCCGCTGCATCCAGCGCACGGGCCGGGCGGGGCGCACGGGGCCCGGCCGCTGCCTGCGCCTGTTCACGGAAGCCGAGTACGCCGCCCGGCCCGCTTTTGACACGCCGGAGCTGCAGCGGGCGGACCTGGCGGAGCCTCTACTCTCCCTTCATGGCATGGGCATCGGGGACCCCGCGGGGCTGGCCTGGTTCGAGGCACCCCCCGAGACCTCCCTACGGGCGGCGGAGGGCCTGCTCACCCGGCTGGGGGCCCTGGCAGACGGCGGCCTGACCCCCATCGGCCGGCGCATGGCCGACCTGCCCCTGCACCCGCGCTTGGCGCGCCTGGCGGTGGCCGGGGCGGACCTGGGCATCCCCCAGCTGGCCCTGCGGGCGGCGGCCCTCCTGGAGACCGGCAGCCTGGCGGCCCGCCAGGGCCTGGACCGGGGCCCTGCCAAGCCCGGCCACGGCGCCGAGTCCGACCTGCTGCTGCGCCTGGACCAGCTCGAAGAAGCCGAAGCGGCGGGCTTCGGAGCCGGGGCCTGCCGGGCTGCGGGCCTGGATGTAGCCGCAGTACAACGGGCGCGGCGGGCCGTGCAGTCCCTGGCCCGTCTCCTGCCTTCCCCACCAGAACCAGCGGATGCGGAGGTGCGGCTGCTGCAGGCCCTCCTTCCGGCGTACCCTGACCGGGTGGGTCAGCTGTCCGCCAACGGCACCTGCGCCTTCGCCGGCGGCGGCGGCGCGAAGCTGGACCCCGGCAGCCGGGTGCGCCGCCCGGGCCTGATCCTGGCCCTGGAGGCCGAGGCCATGAAGCAGGGCACCGGGGGCCAGACGCTCCTACGGGTGGCCTCCCGCTGCGAGGGGGACTGGCTGCTGGAGGCCTTCCCAGATCTTATGGAAGCGGTGGATGAGCTGGCCTTCAATCCCGGAGCGGGGCGGGTGGAGCGCCGCTCGGAGATTCGCTATGAGGGTCTGAGCATTGACGTTAGTCGTGCCCCCGCGGATCCTGCGGATCCTCGCGTGGCGGGCCTGCTGGCGCAGGCCCTGAAAGATCGGGCGCTGGATGAGGTGCCTGCTCGATATTTGGCTCGGCTGGCCTTCCTGCGAAAGCACCGGCCAGACCTGGACCTGCCCGAAGACCTCCTGGGCCCCCTGCTGGCGGGGGCCTGCGCCGGGCGCGCCACCCTGCGAGAGGTGCAGGATGTGGACTGGCCGGTGGCCCTGCGCCAGGCCTTCCCGGCGGAGGTCCTCCGCCTGCTGGACGCCTGGGCCCCCGAGACCATCCAGCTGCCCAAGGGCCGCCCCACCAAGGTCCACTACGAGGACGATCCCCCCTGGATCGCCTCCCGCCTCCAGGAGTTCTGGGGGCTCAAGAAGACGCCGAGCGTGGCAGGCGGGGCGGTGCCCCTGGTGCTGCACCTGCTGGCCCCCAACATGCGGGCCCTGCAGGTGACAACGGACCTGGCGGGGTTCTGGCAGCGGGTCTACAAGGAGCTGAGGCCCGCCCTGTCCCGGCGCTATCCCAAGCACCACTGGCCCGAGTAGGCGGTCCCCCTGCGCTACCCTAGGGGGATGCTCACCCTCCGCCCCATCCGACCCGAGGACGATGCGGCCATGGCCAGTGTGATCCGGGCCGTGATGCCCGAGTTCGGCGCCGATGGTCCCGGCTTTGCGATCCACGACCCGGAGGTGGACCACATGAGCGCGGCCTATTCGGGGCCGGGTGCGGCCTACTTCGTGGTGGTCGACTCCACCGGGCAGGTGGTGGGCGGCGCCGGAGTGGCCCCTCTGGAGGGCGGTGAACCTGGGGTCTGTGAGCTGCGCAAGATGTACTTCCTCCCCGAGGCCCGGGGCCAGGGGATGGGCGATGCCCTCCTGCGCCACTGCCTGGCCGAGGCCCGGGACCGGGGGCACCGGACCTGCTACCTGGAGACCCTCTCCGGAATGGACCGAGCCATCGGGCTCTACCGGAAGCTGGGCTTCCAGGCCCTCTGCGCCCCCCTGGGCCGCACCGGCCACGGCGGCTGCGACCAGTGGTTCGCCCTGGAGCTGACATGATCATCGGCCTTGGCACAGACATCTGTCCCCCCAGCCGCTGGCGCCACCTGGTGGATCGCTTTGGGCCTGAGAAAGCCGCGGGCCGGATCCTGCACCCGGACGAGCTGGCCTACCTGCTTGGGGGCAACCGGGACCGCCTCCCGGAGCGGCTGGCCGGACGGTGGGCCCTACGGGAGGCGTTCGGCAAGGCCCTGGGCACGGGGCTGGATGGCTGGTCCTGGAAGGAGCTTCGGTTCGTGAATGGCCGCCTCTGGGCCGTGGGGGAACTAACTGGCCTGCTGGCAGCCCGGGACATCCGCACCCTGCATGGCAGTGTCAGCCATGACGGGGACCTGGCCTTGGCTGTGGTCATCCTCGAGCGCTGAGGGGGCGGAAACTAAAGGAGCACCCCACCTGGCCGATCCCGCAGGTAGGACGACTCGATGGATCCCCTCCAGGCCAGGCAGCAGATGACCCTCCCCGAATTCCGGAGTCTCCGGGACTTTATCTATGCCAAATCGGGCATCTTCTTCAGCGAGTCCAAGCAGTACTTCCTCGAGAACCGGTTGAGCAAGCGGACAGCGGATCTCAAGCTCAGGAACTACGCCGACTACCTGGCCCTTCTCCAGGGCAGTGAAGGGCCGCTGGAACTCAAGCGCCTCTTCGTGGAGATCACCACCAACGAGACCAGCTTCTGGCGGAACCCGCCCCAGATCGAGGCCTTCCAGAACATTGTCCTGCCCGACGCGGCCCGGCAGGCCCGGGAGCGGGGGCAGACCCGGCTGCGGATCTGGTCAGCGGCCTGCTCGAGCGGGGAGGAACCCTACACTCTCGCCATGATCTGCCAGGAGCTGAAGGACAGCGTCCTGCGGGGCATAACGGTGGAAATACTGGGGACCGACATCAGCGAAAAGGTGCTGGCCCAGGCCCAGGAAGGGATCTACAACAGCTACACCCTCCGCAACTTGACTCCCGAGCAGGTCCAGCGCCATTTCACCGCCCAGGGCAAGGACCTCTTCCAGATCCGTCCCGAGGTCCAGCGGCTCACGGGCCTGCGGAACTTCAACCTGGTGGACTATGCCGGTTACCGCCAGCTGGGCGCCTTCGACATCATCTTTTGCCGGAATGTCCTGATTTATTTTGACGAGGCCGTGAAGGCGAAGGTCCTCAAGGAATTCCATGCCCAGCTTCAGCCCGGCGGCTTCCTGCTGGTGGGTCACAGCGAGAGCATCCACTCCTTCAACACCGGATTCGAGCTGCTTCACTTCAGCAAGGCCATGGGTTATCGCAAGCGAAGTTGAAGACGCAGGAGCCAGCCATGCCCATCACTCCCCAGGAACTCATCGCAAACCTCGGCGACCTGCCGCCTCTTCCTCAGGTGGCTTCACAGGTGCTCCGCGTATCCGCCGACCCCGATGCCACGGCAGAGGACCTGCGCAAGGTCATCTCCATGGACCAGGCCCTCACCAGCCAGATTCTTAAAATCTCCAACTCTGCCATGTTCGGCATGATGCGGGAGGTCACCACACTGACCCAGGCGATCATGGCCCTCGGCTTCAGCACCATCAAGAGCGTGGTGATCGCCAGCTCCGCCAAGAACCTCTACCATCGGGGGGCAGTGGGCCTGGAAGAGCGCCTGATCTGGGAGCACGCCTTGGTGTCAGCCCTGGCCAGCCGGGCCTTTGCCCGCAGCCTGCGCTTTCCCCGAGTGGAGGAGGCCTTCATCGGAGGACTCCTGCATGACATCGGGAAATCCGTCCTGGGCATGAAGTTCCCGGAACGCTACGGGGCCTTGCTGCGCACGGTCTACAACGAGCAGAGCACCAGCCTGGACCTGGAGCTGGACACCTTTGGCTTCGATCACACCATGGTGGGCGAGGCTCTTGTAAGCCGATGGAACCTGGCCCCCGGACTGCAGGCAGCGGTGCGGTGGCACCACGACCCCTCTGATGCCCCGGATGGCCTTCGGGAGCTTGCCTCGATCGTTGCCCTGGGGAACCAGCTGGCTCTGGAGGAGAAGGTCGGCATCGGCGACCCTTCCCACCTCGATGGGGCTACGGCCCAGGCCATGGAAATCCTCCGGGTAAGCCCCGAGACCCTGGCGGGCTTCAAGGACGGCATCCGGGACGCCATTGAGCAGGACAAGTCGATGATTGCGGAATTCTAGATGGTCACCCGGGAGCAGTTCACCGCACGCCTGAGGGCCAAGAGCCTTCCAAGCCTCCCCCTCACGGTGGTGGCCTTGGGGCAGGCCGTGCAGGATGAGCGCTGCACCGTGGACCGCATCTTGGCGATCCTGTCGAAGGATCCTCCCCTCTCAGCCACCCTCCTGCGCCTGGCCAACTCCGCCCTCTATGCCGGGGAAGGCTCGGTCATGGACCTGCGCACCGCCGTCCTCCGCCTCGGCTTCGATGCCATTGCGAACCTGGGCACGGGCGCTGCCGTCGTCCGCACCTTCCGGGGCGGGACCCATCTGGACGCCCTCCGTCTGTGGCAGCACAGCGTGGCCGTAGGCCTGACGGCCAAGGGCATCTGCACCCTGGCCCGGCGGCGCGGGCAGGCCGAATCCGCTTTCCTGGCCGGCCTGCTGCACGACATCGGGAAGATCGCCCTGGACACCTGCTTCCCGGAGGCCTACGCCGAGGTCGTGGCAAAGGTGGACGGTGGCGCGCACTACCTGGATGCGGAGCGCGAGGTCCTGGGCCTCGACCACCCCGAAGCCGGAGCCCTCCTGGCTGCCAGCTGGTCCTTCCCCCAGTCCATCGTCGATGTCATCCGGGATCACCACCAGCCCAAGGACGATGAGTTCCTCCCCAGCCTGGTGCATCTCTCCGACCTTCTGGTGCGCACCCGGGTCCCCATGGGGCCTGCCGACCAGCGCCTCATGGTCTCCCTGGGCGATCACCCTGCCTTCCATTCCGTCATGGCCGGAGCCCTGGAAAAGGACCTCGATATTGAGCGCCTGACCTTCTCCATCGACGACGAGGTGGATCATGCCCTGGCTTTCGTCGAAGTGGCCTTCCAGGCCTAGGAGCATGCGATGACGATCCGGATCCTGGTGGTCGACGACAGCCCCTTCATGCGGAAGTCCCTGCAGAAGATGCTGGAAGAGGCCCCGGATCTGCGGGTGGTGGCCACAGCCCGCGATGGACAGGACGCCCTGGAGAAGATCCAGGAGTTTCAGCCCGACATCGTGACCCTCGACATCGAGATGCCCCGGATGGACGGCCTCACTTGCCTGAAGCGCATCATGGCCGAGTTTCCCCGGCCCGTGCTGATGGTCTCCAGCCTGACCCAGGAGGGTGCCCAGGCGACCCTGGATGCCCTCTCCTTCGGGGCCCTGGACTTCATCCCCAAGGAAAACAGCTTCGCCAGCATGAGCATTCTCCAGATCCAGCACGATCTGCAGGAGAAGGTCCGCAGGCTGGCCGGCAGCCCCCGGTTCCGCCGCAGTCCCTCCACCCCGACTGCCCCGCCCGCTCCGGTGCACCTGCCCGCACCCACCCCGCACCCGGCACCGAGGCACGCAGCCCCCCTTGGGGCGGGCCTGCCCACCAGCCCCCAGGCCGACCTGCTCCTTCTGGGCAGCTCCACCGGCGGGCCCAAGGCCCTCCAGGACATCCTGCCGCTGCTTCCTGCCAGCCTCCCCGTACCCTGCCTCATCGTCCAGCACATGCCCAGCACCTTTACCAAGCCCTTCGCGGACCGCCTGGATGGCCTCTGCAAGGTCCATGTGAAGGAAGCTGAGCAGGGCGAACCTCTGAAAGCCGGTACGGTCTACATCGCCCCGGGGGGCGTCCACCTGACCTGGGCCAACCGGGGGGCCCAGGGTTGCATCGAGCTGGGACCCGAGCCCGTGTCCTCCCTCCACCGGCCCAGCGTGGATGTGCTCTTCCTCAGCGTGGCCGAGCGCTTCCGGGGCCAGGTGCTGGCCGGGATCCTCACGGGCATGGGCTCTGATGGCGCCAAGGGCATGGAGCAGCTGAAGTTCCGAGGCGCCCACACCTTGGCGGAAGCCGAGGAGACCTGCGTGGTCTACGGCATGCCCCGGGCAGCGGCGGAGCGCAAGTGCGTGGACCTGGTCGCCCCCCTCGGAGACATCCCGGGGCACCTCTGTCGGCACTTCCGGATCTGATGCTGACGCCGGCGATCCTGGGATCGCTACGGGTCCCTCTCCAGGGGCCCACCGGAACCGCACCAGCCCTAAGCATCCCGCCGGGCCAAGTGCTGGAAGCCACCCTGGAGGCCACCCTACCCGGGGGACTCGTCCTGCGCCTGCCGGACGGCCGCACCCTCCAGGCGGCCGGCAGCCTCCCCTTTCCACCGGGCACCCTCCTGACGCTGAAGGCCCTGCCCTTACCTCAGGGAGCGGGGCTGCGGCTCCAGGTGCTCCAGGCAGCCCCGCCTCCCACCCCCGCCCTGCTGGCGCCCCTGCTCTCCGGCGAAGCGGCGGCCCTGCTGGCGCGCCTTCAGGTCGGCGGCACCCTGGCCCCCCTGGCAGCCCTGTTCCAGGCCCTGACCCAACCGGGTTTGGCCGACCAGCCCGAGGCGTGGTCCAAGTGGTTGAAGGAGGCCATGACCACCCTGGCGGACCCCGCTGCCTCCCCGGCGGAAGCCACCTTCCATCGCCTCCAGGCCAAGGAGGGTACGGCCTGGTTTGAAGTACCCCTGCCTTGGGCCCCCGGCGCCGATCCTCTTCGGATCTGGATCGAATCGGACCGGGAGGCGGAAGCCACGACCAAGGACGCGGTCCACCGGGTCTTCCTGAGCGTCCCCTTCAGCACCCTGGGTGAGGTCCGGGCAGGGTTTGAGCTGCGGCGCTCCGGCCTGCGGGTGCGGCTCTGGCTCGATGACCCGGAGCGGCTCGCCCCCCTGCGCAGCGCCCTGGAGACCGAACTCGGCGCCTTGGGTCGGCCCGTGGACATTCAACTTCTACCCCTGCCCCCGGGCACACCCGATCTCCGGGCCCTGGCCGGGGCACCGCCCCTCCAGGCCCTGGGCTGAGCCCGACTACTTCTTGCGGAGCTGCTTGAGCAGGGCGGGCAGGCGGTAGAGGGCCGCCTGGGACTCGGCCCACTCCCGGTGGGGACGGGCCGGAAAGCCGGTGACGAAGCTGCCTTCCGGGAGGCTCTTGGTCACCACGCTGTTGCCGCCCACCACGGAACGGTTGCCGATCTCGATGTGCCCAACCACGCCGACCTTGCCGGCCAGGGTCACATGGTCGCCGATGCGGGTGGAGCCGCTGATGCCGCTCTGGCTCACCAGCAGACAGTGCCGGCCCACCTGGACGTTGTGCCCCACCTGCACCTGGTTATCGATCTTGGTGCCCGCCCCGATGCGCGTGGGGCCCAGGACACCGCGGTCAATGCACACGCAGGCCCCAATCTCCACATCGTCCCCGAGCTCCACCCAGCCCACCTGGGGGATCTTGGCATAGTGGCCATCCACCAGCACATAGCCATACCCATCGCTGCCCACCACCGAGTTGGCGTGCACAGCCACCCGGTCCCCCAGGGTGGAACGGCGGTAGATCACCGCCCCCGAGAACAGCTCGCAGCCTGCACCCAGAACGCAGTCATCGCCCACATGGACACCGGGATGCAGCACGCAGCCAGGCCCCAGGACCGTGCGTGCCCCGATGGTCACGCCCGGGGCCAGGCGGCAGCCCTGGCCCAGCACGGCCGTCGGGTGCACCGGCACATCACGCCACTCCGGCGTCGGTTCGGGGTGCAGCAGGCCGATGGACCGGGCGAAGGCATGGTAGGGGTGCGGTAGCCGCAGCACGGGTCGATCCCCCAGGTCGGCCTTGGGGTCCACCAGAATCAATCCGGCGAGGCTCTCCTTGGCTTTGGCCGCATACTTGGGGTTGGTCAGGAAGGAAATGGAGCCTGCTCCAGCCTCCTCCAGGGGTCGCACTTCGGAAATGAGACGATCCGGGGGACAATGCTCCAGAACACCGCCCAGCCCTTCGGCCAATTCCTGGGCCTTCATGGTGGGCATGGGTTCCTCCTCGGGGACGTCAGCCTCCAGTCTCTGCCCTCCTGCCTTCCGCCTCAACCTCCAGCATTGGATTCTCATGCACCCTGTTCTGATCCAGCTCGGCTCCTTCCCTCTCGGGACCTACGGGTTGCTGCTGGCCATCGCCTTCTTCGCCGGCACCGCCTTGGCCCGCCGCCAGGGCAATCTCGATGGCCTGCCCCCAGCCGCAACCACGGATCTGGCCATCGCCATGCTGATCTCTGCCATCGTGGGGTCCAAGCTGCTCATGATCCTGGTGGACCTGAGTAGCGGGGTCCCGGCCTCGGAAGTCTTCTGCCTGGGCACCTTGCGAGCGGGTGGTGCCATCCACGGCGGCATCATTGCCGCCACGGCGACCTTCTTCTGGAAGTTCCGCAAGGGGCAAGGCCTGGAGCTCCGCCCCATGGGCGATGCCCTGGTCCCGGGCGTGGCCCTGGGCCAGGCCATCGGCCGGCTGGGCTGTTTTGCCGCTGGGTGCTGCTATGGCACCGAGTGCCATCTGCCCTGGGCCACCACCTTCACCAACCCCCTGGCCCGGATCTTCAGCGGCACGCCCTTGGGCCTCGCCCTGCACCCGGTCCAGGTCTACAACGCCCTCGCCAACCTGGGAGTCATGGCCCTGCTGCTGCTGGCTCGCCCCAAGCGGGCCTTCAAGGGCCAGATCTTCGCCCTGTACTTCCTCGCCGAGGGTCTGGGCCGGGTGATCACGGAGACCTGGCGGGGGGATATTGATCGAGGCACCGGGTGGCTGGGCTGGGCTTGGCTCAGCACGGGCCGCGTGACCGGCCTGGCCTTCATGTTGTTAGGTGCAGGCCTCTGGATGTTCTGGGCCCGCCGAAAGGAATCCCGATGATTCGTCTCTGCGCCGAAGCAGGCGCCCCCCGCTTGGATCGCTATCTGGTGGAATGCCATCCCGACATCCCCCGCACCCGCTGGGAAGCCCACCTCGATGCCGGACTGGTGCGGGTGAACGGGGAGACCAAGATCAAGGGGGGCTATCGCCTCCGACCGGGGGACGTGGTGGAGACCGAGCTGCCGGAGGCGCCGGCCCCCGCAGGCCACCTGCTGCCCGAGGCCATCGACCTGCCCACCCTCTTCGAAGACAGCCATCTCTGGATCATCGACAAGCCCTCGGGCATGGTCGTGCATCCCGGGCCCGGCCATGCCGGCGGCACGGTGGTCAACGCCCTGCTACATCGCCTGCGGGCCCCTGTGGCGGTCGACACCGCCGAGGAAACCCCCGAGGATGCCGAGGAGCTGTCCTCCGGCTGGCCGGGCCTGGTCCACCGCCTGGATCGCTACACCACCGGCTGCCTCTGCCTGGCCAAGACCCTGGAGGACCAGCGGGCCATCCAGGCCCAGTTTCTGGCCCGCACCGTGGAGAAGCGCTACCTGGCGCTGGTACGCCATTCACCTCGCTTGCCCGAGATCGGCAGCCTGCTGGTGAACGAGCCCATTGCCCGCCACAAGCACGACCGTCTCCGCATGGTGGTGGCCGCCGGTGGCCGGTCCGCCCAGACCCGCATCCGGGTGCTGGCCCGCACCACCAGCGCCGCCCTGGTGGAGTGCGAGCTGCTCACAGGCCGCACCCACCAGATCCGGGTGCACCTGGCCCATCTGCGGGCTCCGATCATGGGTGACCCCCTGTACGGCGGCCCCGGTCGCTGGCAGGACACCCTGGGCGAACGCCTGATCCTGCCCCACCCGGCCCTCCACGCCTGGAAGCTTTCGGTGGATCACCCCACCACCGGAGAACGAATCGAAGCCGTGGCCCCCCTGCCAGAGTCCTTCTTGGCCCTGGCGGCCTCCCTGGGTTTGCCTACCATCTGACCTGGACAGCTGTTTCAACTCACTCCGGAGGTGTCGATGCTAAACGCAGGCCCCCCCCCCTCTACCCTGGAGGCTTGGCTGGCGGCCAATCCCCAGGCTCCGGGTCTGCTGATCGCCACCCTCTGCGTGCTTGGCCTCCTGGTGGCACTCGGTCCCCGCATCGCCTCCTGGCATCGGGGGAAGGGAAGGCCCCTGCTGGAGCCCCTGCAGGCCGAGGAGCTCATGCTGGGCGCCGGCCTCCTGGTGCTGGACCTCAGGGAAGACCCTGACTACCGGGCCGGCCACATTCGGGGTGCCCTGCCCGTCCCCTACCGGGACCTGGCCACCCGCTTCCAACAGCCGGATCCCCTGGCCAAGCGGGCCCTCCTGCTGGTGGACGAAACCGATGCCCTCGCCCACGAAGCCTACGCCCTCCTGGCCGCCCGAGGCTTCCAGTGGATGTATGTGCTCAAGGGCGGCATGGTCGCCTGGCGGCGATCCCGGCGACCCCTGGTGAAATAGCCTACTTGGCCGGTTCGGGTGGTTTGGCCTGGAGGGCGGCGGTGGGGGTGCTCTGAAACTCCAGGTGGGTGATCCACCAGCGCTTGCCATCCCAGGCGCACTGGATGGCATTGATGCCGGTGAACATGGCCGGGCCATCTGCCGCAAGACGGATCTCGTAGGGGGACCACACCTGGGCCAGACCGTCCTGCTTCTGCACCGTCAGGCCGGTCCCGCGCTCGAAGAAGCCGGTCTGCTCCCACTGAGCAGGCGCAAAGGACAGGAAGGACTCCAGATCCATGGGACGGAGGAAGGGGCCCTTTTCGGGATGGCGGGCGGCCACCATGATCCGCGCCTGCAAGTGGAACAGGGCCCGGATCTTCTCGACGTTCCGCTTCTGGTCCTTCGGGCCGGAGATGAAGGCATAGAGGGATTCGGTAAGGGCTTCGGGAGTCCCGACCTCGGTGGGGGCCAGGTCTGCCCGCACGACTTCCTTCAAAGGGTTCGAGCTGACCTTCCCGCTGGGGGCGGGGGCAGGCAGGGGTAGCGGGGGCGGACCCTGGGCAGCCAGGGTAAGGGCGGAAAGGCAGAGCAAGGCACGGATCATGGGACCCTCGTAGAACAGAAAGATGTCATACCAAAGGCTCTTCCGGAAGGCCCCAGCGGTCCCAGAGCAGCAGGAGCAGGAGGCCCGGGATGGCGGCGGCGGCGCAGACCGGAAAGTAGAGCTTCCAGCCAAGGGACTGGGCCAGGAAGCCCGTAAGTCCTGCGAACAGGGTGCGGGGCAGCGCCATCAGGGCGCTGAAGAGGGCGTACTGGGTCCCTGTGTAGGAGCGGTTGCAGCTACCCATGAGAAGCGCCGCAAAGGCGCTGCTGCCCATGCCGTAGGCCAGGTTCTCCAGGCTGTTCGCCGCCACCAGGAGCGGCAGATGCGGCCCGAGCAGGGAGATGGCCCAGAAGCCCAGGATGCTGCCGGCCTGGAGGAACCCGCAGATCCACAGGGCCCGGCGCAGGCTCATGCGAGTGAGCATCCAGCCCCCGAGGAGTCCGCCACAGATGATGGCCACCATGGCCGTGGTCTTCTGCACCGTCCCGATCTGCAGCTTGGTGAAGCCCATGCCCCGCAACAGGAAGGGCATGGTCATGGACTCCGCCAGCCAGTCGCCGAGCTTGTAGCAGACGGCGAAGGCCAGCAGGTAGAGGATCCCCCGGCGCTGGAGAAGATCCTTCAGAGGCCCGGTGATGGCCTCGCGAAGGGTGCGGGGGGCCTGGGCCACGGTGTCGGTGTTCTCCGCCAGCCAAGTCCCCACCGCCCCCAGCAGGGCCAGCCCGGCCATGGCCAGGTAGGTCGCCTGCCAGCCCCAGGCCTGGGCAAGGATGAGGGCGAGGCCCCCGCTCACCAGCATGGCCACCCGGTAGGCAGCGATGTGGATGCTGTTGCCAAGGCCCAGGTGCTTCTGGTCCAGGGCCTCAGCCCGCCAAGCATCTACGGCGATGTCGTAGGTGGCGCTGGTAAAAGCCACCGCCAGGGCCAGCAAGACCACCCTTAGAAGGTCCAGGCGAGGCTGGGTGAGGGCCAGCGCCCCCAGGGCAATCGCCATGGCGACCTGCATGGCCAGCATCCAGCCCCGGCGGCGCCCCAGTCCCGGCAGGCTGAAGCGGTCCAGGAAGGGCGCCCAGAAGACCTTCAGGCTGTAAGGTAGCGACACAAAGCTGAAGAGGCCGATGGTGGCGAGGCTCAGGCCCTCGTCCGTCATCCAGGCCTTGAGCGTTGCCCCCGTCAGGTAGAGGGGCAGACCCGAGGCAAAACCCAGGAGAACCAAGACCAGCAGACGGCGAGACGGCATGGTTGATGGTACCGGGAGGTCTGGCCGCCGTCAGGCGAACAGAAAAGCAGAAGGCCGGCTGCGCCGGGCTTCTGCTGGGGAGCCACGCAGGCGCTGCGAAGCGGAGGGCACTCCGCTGAATGGGGGATAAAGCAAGAGCCCGGCTTTGCCGGGCTCTTGCGCGGGGGTCCGGGGGTGTGTGCGCAAGCACGGAACCCCCGGATAAGGTCAATCCGCCAGTGTGCTGAGATCGCCGGGGTCCTGCCCCAGGGCCTGGGCCTTGAGGGCGCGGCGGAGGATCTTGCCGGAGCGGGTCTTCGGCAGCGAGGCGCAGATCTCGATCTCGCTCGGCATGGCAATGCCGCCCAGATCCTCGCGGACATGGTCTTTGAGGCTGGCGATGAGGCCGGGGCCCGTGGCAAAGCCGGCCCTGACCACGACAAAGGCCATGATCCGCTCGCCCTTGATGGGATCCGGCAGACCCACCACGGCGCTCTCGGCCACCGCAGGGTGACGGATGAGGGAGCCTTCCACATCCGCGGTGCCGATGCGGTGGCCGGCCACGTTCAGCACATCATCGGAGCGACCTAGCACGGCGAAGTAGCCATCGGCATCCTTCACGGCCACATCACCCACGGTGTAGAAGCCGGGGATCTCCTTCCAGTACTCCTCGTAGCGCTTGTGGTCGTTCCAGACGGTGCGCAGCATGTAGGGCAGCGGGTGCTTGATG
>CAIRQL010000024.1 GCA_903880675.1 uncultured Holophagaceae bacterium
TGCAGGGCATCGATGGTGGCCTTTTGGGTAATGCTGATTTCCACGTCGCTCATGGCGCACTCCGGGCAGGGGGTGGATGGAAGTAACTTGGGGGGTTAGGGATGAAAGTTAGCACAGAAGGAGACCCCCGGGAGGCACGGATACAATGACCCTCGTCACAGGGCCGGGGTTGGGGTCTGGGTGGCCAGGGGGGACCTAGGTGATGGCCACCGACACCCGCTGGATCTTCAGAATTTCGTCCAGGCCCGCCGGATTTAAGCCCACCAGGAAGCCCCTGCTCCCACCATTGATGTAGATCCGGTCCAGGTCGAAGATCGAGGCCTCGGCGTAGGTCGGCATGGGCTTCTTGGTGCCGAAGGGGCTGGTCCCACCCACCAGGTAGCCGCTGTGCCGCTGGGCCGTGGCCGGATCGCAGGGACGCACGGAGCGGACCCCCATCTGGCGGGCCAGCTCCCGGGTGCTCACCTCCTGGTCACCGTGCATCAGGATGATCAGCGGTGCCCCCCGGTCATCCTCCATGACCAGGGTCTTCACCACGCAGTGTTCAGCCACCCCCAGGGCCTGCGCACTCACCGCCGTCCCGCCGTGCTCCTCGTAGCGGTAGAGGTGCTCGGTGTAGGTGATGCCCGCCTGCTTCAGGAATCGGGTGGCCTGGGTGCTCGGCGCCTTGGACATGGGATCCCTTCCTTCACCCCCCATGCTCCCATGTCGGACTCGCCGCTTGGAGGAGCCCCTGGCGGCGCCTGAAAATCGAGCATCATCATGCGATGCAACTGTGGTTTCATGGGGATCTGGAACCCACCTGGAGCTCTCCGTGAACCCTCGCCGCTTCACCAGCCTGACCCTGGCCCTTGCCGCCAGCCTCCTCTCTGCTCAGCGCAGTCCGCAGCAGCCGACCCCATCGGCAGGTGCCCCCGCCCAGGCTGCGCGCGCTGGTGGCGCCCCTGCCGCGGCTCCAGATGCCGCCGAGCCAAAGCCTTACGACAAGGTCATCACCGCCGAGGCCAAGTCCCAGGACGGCTTCATCAAGGTGCACCAGGTGAAGGGCAAGACCTACTTCGAAGTGCCCAAGGCCCGCCTGGGGCAGGAGCTGCTGCTGGTGGTCTCCGCCAACCAGACCCCGACCAACATCGACCACGCTGGCCGGGAGCTGAGCCACACAGTCATCCGCTGGGTGGTGAAGGAGAACCGGGTGCTGCTCCAGCAGGTCTCCCACAGCGTGGTAGCCGACCCCACACAGCCCGTGGCCCTTGCGGTAGCAGCCTCCACCCGCGACACCATCCTCATGAGCTTCCCGGTGGAAGCCTTCGCCAAGGATGGGGCCCCCGTCATCGATGTGGGCCGTCTGTTCACCACCGAGATTCAGGAGTTCAGCGCCCGGCAGCTGCTGGGCGCGCAGTCCTTTGACGCCTCCCGCAGCTACCTGGATAAAGTCAAAGCCTTCCCGGCCAACCTCAACGTAGAGGCCGTCCAGACCTACAGCACGCCCTTCAGCCAGGGTGGCGCCGCCGGCGTCCAGGGCCCCGCCGGTGCCTCCGCCGGACTGCGGCCCGGGACCAGCGGCTCGGTGACCATGTTCTACTCCTTCGTCCAGCTGCCGGAAAAGCCCATGCTCGCTCGCGTTGCCGATGAGCGTCTGGGTTTCTTCAGCGTGCGCAACACCGACTATGGCCGGCCCGACCACGAGGCCAGCCGACGCACCTACATCACCCGCTGGCGCCTCGAGAAGAAGGACCCTGCAGCGGCCCTGAGTGAGCCTGTGAAGCCCATCACCTTCTACATCGACCGGGCCACCCCTTCGGTTTGGGTGCCTTTCATCAAGAAGGGCGTGGAAGCCTGGCAGCCGGCCTTCGAGGCCGCTGGCTTCAAGGGGGCCATCGTCGCCAAGCCCGCCCCCAGCCCCGAGGAGGACCCAGACTTCGATGCCGGGGACGCCCGCTACTCCGTCATCCGGTGGGTTCCCTCCACCACGGCCAATGCCTATGGCCCGCACATCAGCGACCCCCGCACCGGGGAGATCCTGGAAGCCGACATCGTCCTGTACCACAACATCCTCCAGCTGCAGCGGGACTGGTACTTCACCCAGGTCGCCCCCCTCGACAAGCGGGCTCAGACCCTGCCCCTGCCCGATGACCTCATGGGCGATCTGCTGGCCTTCGTGGTGACCCACGAGGTGGGCCACTCCCTGGGCTTCCCCCATAACTTCAAGGCCAGCTCCCAGTACCCCTTCGAGAAGATCCGGGACAAGTCCTGGGTCAAGAAGATGGGCCATGTCTCCACCTTGATGGACTACTGCCGCTTCAACTATGTGGTCCAGCCAGAGGATGCCTTCGACCCGGCAGACCTGCTGCCCAAGATCGGCCCCTACGATGTCTTCGCGGTGAAGTGGGGCTACACGCCCATCCCCGAGGCCAAGACGCCGGATGCCGAGAAGGCCACCCTCAACGCTTGGCTGAAGATTCAGGAGAAGGAGCCCTGGCTGCGCTTCTCCACCGCCGGCGCCACGGGCATCGACCCCGGCGAACAGACCGAGGCCGTGGGCGATGCGGATCCTGTGAAGGCCACCACACTCGGCACCAAGAACCTCCAGCGGGTCCTGGCCCTGCTGCCCAAGGCCACCCTCCACGAGGGACGTGACTTCCGGGAGCTCAGCCACCTCTACGATGCCACCTGGGGCCAGTGGCGCCGGGAGCTGGGTCATGTGGCCATGCTGGTGGGCGGCTACGACGCGGAGAACAAGCACGGCGGCCAGGCCGGCGGGCGCTTTGCCCCTGTCTCTGCAGCCCGTCAGGCCGAGGCAGTGAAGTACCTCAGCGGTGCCATCCTGAAGACCCCCACCTGGATCCTGGACCCCGCCATCCTCGGGAAGCTCGAGTCCGGCAGCGGCCAGCTGCGCCTGCTGGCTGCTCAGCGCAGCATCCTCGGCAGCCTGCTTGACCGCTCCCGCCTCAGCCGCCTGGAAGAGCAGGAAGTCCAGATGGGCAACAAGGCCTACCCCATCGCCTCCCTTCTGGCGGACCTGCGGGCGGGTATCTACACCGAGCTCACCAGCCCCGCCCCCAAGGTCGACGCCTACCGGCGCAACCTCCAGCGGGCCTATCTGGAGATTCTGGGCAACCTGCTGAACCAGGCCCCCGCCCCCAGCATGGCCGCCGGTGGCCTGGGTATGTCAGCCCTGGCCGTCAACGCCAGCGATGACACCAGGGGTGCCGTCCGCGCCGAGCTGAAGGCCATTCAGGCCCTGGCCACCAAGGCCGCCGCCAAGGGGCCCCGCACCCACCTGGAAGACCTCAAGGACCAGATCACCAAGATCCTGGACCCCAGCAAGGCTGGCTCCAGCGCCGCTCCGGCGGCCGCAGCCGCCCCGGCCCGCCGGGTCGACGCGACCTGCTGGCCCGCTGCTGACGGCTCGATGGACTAAATCCCAAGCAGTCGCTTTTTGCAAGGCCCGGGAGGACCCATGTCCAGCGCATCGCTCCGAATCCTGGTCACCCTTGGACTTGCGGTCTCTCTGCCCCTTGGGGCGGGGGACCGCGTCACCGGCCGGGCCTTCGCCACCCGCTCCGAGGTGGCGGCCCAGCACGGCATGGCCTGCACCAGCCAAGCCCTGGTGACTCAGATCGCCCTGGACATCCTCAAGCAGGGGGGCTCTGCCGTGGATGCGGCCATCGCCGCCGATGCGGCCCTGGGCCTTATGGAGCCCACGGGGAGCGGCATGGGGGGCGATCTCTACGCCATGGTCTGGGAGGCCAAGGGCAAAAAGCTCCACGGCCTGAACGCCAGTGGGCGATCGCCGAAGTCACTCACCCTCGAGCACTTCAAGAAGCTTGGCCTGAAGCACATTCCGCCCCAGGGGCCACTCCCCGTGAGCGTACCCGGCTGCGTGGACGGCTGGTTCGAGCTGCACCGGAAGTTCGGCAAGCTCCCCATGGCCCAGGTGCTGGCACCGGCCATTCGCTATGCCCGGGAAGGGTTCCCGGTCTCCGAGCTGGTCGCCTATTACTGGGACCGCAGCGTTCCTTCTCTGGGCCGGTTCCCCGGCTTCCTGGACACCTACACCGTGGATGGCAAGCGGGCCCCACGCAGCGGCGAGGTCTTCCGCAATCCCCGCCTCGCTCGCACCCTGGAGCTCCTGGCCAAAGAGGGGCGGGACGCCTTCTACAAGGGGGAAGTGGCCCGGAAGATCGATACCTACATGAAGGCCCAGGGCGGGTTCCTGAGCTACGAGGACTTCGCCGCCCATCACTCGGACTGGGTGGAGCCGGTGTCAGTGAACTACCGGGGCTACGACGTCTGGGAGCTGCCCCCCAATGGCCAGGGCATCGCCGCACTCCAGATGCTGAACATCCTTGAGGGCTACGACTTCGCCAAGATCCCTTTCGGCAGTCCCCGGCACATCCACCTGTTCACGGAGGCCAAGAAGCTGGCCTTCGAGGACAGGGCGAAGTTCTACGCCGACGCCGCGTTTATGAAGGTGCCCCTGACCTGGTTGTTATCCAAGGACTACGCCGCCCAGCGCCGCGCCCTCATCGACGAGGGCCGCGCCGCCCGCCGCCTGGAGGCGGGCCACCCCCCGCTGAAGGAAGGGGACACCATCTACCTGACCACAGCGGACGGGGATGGCAACATGGTGAGCCTGATCCAGAGCAACTACCGGGGCATGGGCAGCGGCATGACGCCGGGCGACCTGGGTTTCTGCCTCCAGGACCGGGGCGAGCTGTTCAACCTGGAAGAGGGCAACGCCAACACCTACGCCCCTGGCAAGCGCCCCTTCCACACCATCATCCCTGGCTTCATCACCAAGGGCGGGGAGCCCTTTCTGAGCTACGGCGTCATGGGCGGCGAGTTCCAGCCCCTGGGGCACACCCAGATCGTCATGAACATGGTGGACTTCGGCATGAACGCCCAGGAGGCTGGAGACGCCCCGCGCATGAGCCACGATGGTTCGCCTGAACCCACCGGAGAGAAGGGGAAGCTGCCGGGTACGATCCAGCTGGAGAGCGGGTTTCCCTACGAGACCGTCCGCGAGCTCATGAACCGGGGGCACGGCGTATCCTGGCTGCTCGGCGGCTACGGCGGCTACCAGGGCATCCGCTGGGATCCCAAGCAGAAGGTCTTCTTTGGGGCCTCGGAATCCCGGAAGGATGGCCAAGCCGCAGGCTACTAAAGGAACGTCACGGGGTGCAGGCCCCAAACCTCAGGGTCCTCGTAGTCCACAATCTGGTCCTGGGAGTGTTCCAGGTGCAGGTCCCGGGGCCGGATCGGCAGCCGGTGGAGGATGTTGTAGACCAGGCGCACCGTGGGGCGCAGCAGGTCCTCTCCTTGCTCCACCACCACCGCCAGTCGGTCGCTTGAAAGCCGCACCAGGGCTCCCACCGGGTAGATCCCCAGGACCCGGATGAAGTGCTGGACCAGATCCCCATCAAGGTGGGTGTGACTCCACTCCAGAAGCTTCCGGAGCACTTCCGTGGGCTCCTGGCCCCTGTGGTAGACCCGGTTTGAGGTGAGGGCGTCGTAGACGTCGACAATGGCCGCCATGCGGCCCATCTCGGAGATTCGCTCGCCCACCAGGCCCCGGGGATACCCCCCTCCGCCCATCCGCTCATGATGCTCCGCCACGATCTGGATGGTCAGGCTGGAGAGGCCGGGCGTTTTCAGGAGGAGGTCCACACCCTCGGGGGCATGGGTCTTCATGATGGTGAACTCATCCTCCGTGAGCTTCCCGGGCTTGTTCAGGATCCGGCTGGGGATCTTCATCTTGCCGATGTCATGCAGGAGGCCCCCGAGACCGGCCTCCTGGACGGTGGCCTGGTCCATCCCCATGGCGTTGCTGAAAGACACCATGAGGGCGCAGATGCTCACGCAGTGCTTAAAGGTATACGTGTCAGCTTCCTTGATCCGACAGAGGCTCAACAGGGCCCCGGGGTTCCGCAACACGGAGTCGCTGATCTCCTTCACCAGAGGGCCGGCCTTGCCCGGGTTCACCTGCCGGCCCAGGCGCACATCGTGGAGGAGGTCGTCCACCACCTCGGAGGCCTCTCCGAGAATATGGCGAGCGGCCGCCGCCTCCTCCCGCTGGGAGACTCTGGAGGGAGCGAGGGCTGCCCCCTCATTGGCCGTGGCCTTCAGTTTTTGCTGCAGGCTGGCCTTGATCTGGCCTTCCGTGGGGGCACCGGCCACGTCATGCCCGCGCTCCGTGTCGATGTAGAGTTCCTTCAGCCCGTACTCCTGCAGCTTCTGGATCTGGCCGGGACTCTTGACAGGGAACCGCTGGAGCAGAAAGCCATGCTGGAGCCAGCCGCAGTCCAGGTCGTGGACATACATCCCGATTTTCAGCTCATCGACTTGAATTCGCTTTATGGCCATCCCCACCCCTCTACCACTCTTCCTCAATCGGTGTATGGGAAGAGGAAGGTAAGCCGTGGCCTTGATTGTCTAGAATTGATGCCAGCCCGCCCCCGGCAGGATCCTCGGCTGTCCAGGACCGCCCGGGGATGTAAAATGGGAGATTCCAGCCCGTCCTGCGGCTTTTTGGGGAGACGACCGTGCTTCAAGCCTACCGCCAACATGTCGCTGAACGCGCTGCCCAGGGCATTCCGCCCCTTCCCCTTACGGAGGCGCAGACCAGCGCCCTGGCCGACCTGCTGAGCAATCCCCCCGCCGGCGAGGAGCAGACCCTCCTGGACCTCCTCACCCACCGGGTCCCCGCTGGCGTGGATGATGCCGCCCGGGTGAAGGCGGCCTTCCTGGCCAGCGTGGCTAAGGGCCAGGAGACGGTCCCCCTTGTGAGCCGGGAGAAGGCCACGGAGCTGCTGGGCACCATGCTGGGCGGCTTCAACGTCAAGCCCCTCGTGGACCTGCTGGACGACGCCCTCGTGGGCGCTCTGGCTGCTGCGGGCCTGAAGAAGACCCTCCTGGTGTTCGACGCCTTCGCCGAGGTGAAGGCCAAGGCCGATGCCGGCAATGCCAACGCCAAGTCTGTGCTGCAGTCCTGGGCCGACGCCGAGTGGTTCACCAGCCGCCCCGAAGTGCCCCAGAGCCTGACCCTGACCGTGTTCAAGGTCACCGGCGAGACCAACACCGATGACCTCTCCCCCGCGCCGGACGCCTGGAGCCGCCCCGACATCCCGCTCCATGGCCTGGCCATGCTGAAGAATGCCCGGCCCGGCATCGAGCCCGATGACGCGGGCAAGGTGGGGCCCCTCAAGCAGCTTGACGCCCTGAGGGCCAAGGGCCACCTGATCGCCTATGTGGGCGATGTGGTGGGCACCGGCTCCTCCCGCAAGTCCGCCACCAACTCGGTCCTGTGGTTCACGGGCGAGGACATCCCCTTCGTACCCAATAAGCGTTTCGGCGGGGTCTGCCTGGGCGCCAAGATTGCGCCCATCTTCTACAACACCATGGAGGATGCCGGCGCCCTGCCCATCGAGCTGGACGTCAACAGCATGGACATGGGTGACGTCATCGAGCTGCGCCCCTACGAGGGCAAGGCCCTGAAGAACGGCCAGGTCATCGCAGAGTTCAAGGTCAAGTCCGAGGTCATCTTCGACGAAGTCCGCGCTGGCGGCCGCATTCCCCTGATCGTCGGCCGAGGCCTCACCGCCAAGGCCCGCTTGGCCCTCGGCCTGCCTGAGTCCACGATCTTCCGCTTCCCCGCCATCCCCGCCGACACCGGCAAGGGCTACTCCCTGGCCCAGAAGATGGTGGGCAAGGCCTGCGGCGTAAAGGGCATTCGTCCCGGCACCTACTGCGAGCCCCGCATGACCACCGTGGGGTCCCAGGACACCACCGGCCCCATGACCCGGGATGAGCTGAAGGATCTCGCCTGCCTGCAGTTCTCGGCCGACATGGTGATGCAGTCCTTCTGCCACACCGCGCCCTATCCCAAGCCCGTGGATGTCAGGACGCACCGGGAACTCCCCCCCTTCATCACCAACCGAGGCGGCGTGTCCCTCAACCCCGGCGATGGCGTCATCCACAGCTGGCTGAACCGCCTGCTGCTGCCCGACACCGTGGGCACCGGCGGCGACTCCCACACCCGCTTCCCCATCGGTATCTCCTTCCCCGCTGGTTCAGGCCTCGTTGCTTTTGCCGCCGCCACGGGCGTCATGCCCCTGGACATGCCCGAGTCCGTGCTGGTGCGCTTCAAGGGTGAGATGCAGCCCGGCATCACCCTGCGTGATCTGGTGAACGCCATCCCCTACTACGCCATCAAGCAGGGCCTCCTCACGGTCGAGAAGAAAGGCAAGAAGAACCTCTTCAGCGGAAAGATCCTGGAGATCGAGGGCCTGCCCAAGCTCAAGGTGGAGCAGGCCTTCGAGCTATCCGATGCCAGCGCCGAGCGGTCCGCGGCAGGCTGCACCGTGCACCTGGATAAGGAACCAATCATTGAGTACATGACGTCCAACATCACGCTCATGAAGTGGATGATTGCCAACGGCTACGAGCACCGGGAGACCTTGGAGAACCGCATCAAGGCCATGCGGGCCTGGATTGCCAACCCCGAGCTGCTGGCCCCGGATGCCGACGCCGACTATGCTGCCGTCATCGAGATCGACCTGGCGGACGTGAAGGAGCCCATCGTGGCCTGCCCCAACGATCCGGACGATGTAAAGCTGCTCTCCACGGTGGCCGGCGACAAGATCGATGAGGTCTTCATCGGCTCCTGCATGACGAACATCGGCCACTTCCGCGCCGCCGGGAAGCTGCTGGACGGCAAGACCGATCTGGCCACCCGCCTCTGGATCGCCCCGCCCACCAAGATGGACGCCTACGTGCTTACCCAGGAAGGCTACTACGGCATCCTGGGCCGCACCGGCGCCCGCATGGAGATGCCCGGATGTTCCCTGTGCATGGGCAACCAGGCCCAGGTTCGCAAGGGCAGCACGGCCATGTCCACCTCCACCCGCAACTTCCCCAACCGCCTGGGCCTCGACACCCGGGTCTACCTGGGCTCTGCCGAGCTGGCCTCCATCTGCGCCCTCCTCGGGAAGATCCCCACGGTGGCCGAATACACGGAGCTGGTCGGCGTCATCGCCCAGAAGTCCGCCGACATCTACCGCTACATGAACTTCGACCAGATCGCCGATTTCCGCGAGGTGGCCGACACCGTTACGGTGTGAGCTGTCCGAGGGCCTTGGCCCCCCATCCTGGCCTCAGATAGCCCAGCACATCCTTCAGGAAGGCCTGGGTCCCCATCCCTGCCACCAACCGATGGTCCAGGCTTCGCCTGCTGTGGATCCGGTAGCGGCGGTGGTCTGCCCCGAACAGCGCCTTAGGGCAGCACAGGTCGCAGGACAGGAAGCGAACAGCGGCAGGCACCTTCAGGAGGTCCAGGATGCGTCCCTGGGCCTCCTCCGAGCCCCCCATGGTGGTCCCCAGCCAGATATTGCTTGGGGCCTGCCCATCGACCCAGGCCTTGAGCCAGTCGATGAAGAGCCCGCCTTCATCACTGGGTGTGGTCTGCATCTCGGCCTTGGCCTCCTCAAGGATGGCGCTGAGCAGGCCCGGGATGGCCTCCGGACGGGCAGTGAGGACCATCCATGCGAGGTGAGGCGTCTGCCGCATGACCTCCAGGGCCGTCCTCCGGGCCCGCTGCAGGTCCGGCTGCTCATCCCAGAAATCCCCCATGGAGTTGGCGAAGATCCGATAGACCTGGCCCGACTTCTGGGCCCGCTGCTCGTAAGCGAGAGCTTCTCGGCGGGCAGCCCCCAGGCGAAGGGCAACCCGGGCTGGCCGACCTTCCTGACTGAACGTATGGGGACCCAGACTCATGGTGCCCCTACCGCTGGCGGAGATGCTCCTCCGAGCGTCGTGAAAGCCAACCCCGCGATCATCCTGGTAGCAACGGGCGCAGGAGGGCTTGATGGACCCACAGCCGCGCCAGAAGTTGATGCTGTATCCGATTCCTTTGGAGGAGGGAGATTCGGTCATGGGGTTCCTTGAAATGCGTGTGGGGATCCTTAGGGCAAATCGGCGGGTCGGGCCATTGCTTCTCTTTAAAATCCCCCAGGATCAATGGCCGTCAAGACAGGGATTACTGGACAATGCCATCAACAAATGGACAGCCTGACCAAGGGAGCTGGAAAGACTAGCTGCCCATTGACTTCTTTCGAGATTGCAGCGCCGGCAAGAAAATTCTGGACGGCTCCAAGGGCCTCCATCTGGCCCCGCCACACCCCGACGCACCCCTGGGGCGCAGGCCCTGGCTTTCCCCTTGGTCAGCAGGGCAGGCGTGATAGACTTTTTCCTCTTTAACCACCTTTCGGGGGGTTCCCATGGGGATCTTTGAGGGCCACATCCGCGTTCATCCAGGCGATCGCTTCGCCTTGGTCGCCGCGCGTTGGAACGATTTCATCGTTGAGCGCCTCATTCAGGGCGCACAGGATTGCATCCTCCGACACGGCGGGCAGGAGGACCAGATGGACCTCATCCGCGTCCCCGGGAGTTTCGAGCTGCCCCAGGCGGCCAAGCTGGCGGCCCAGAGCGGCCGCTATGCCGGCGTCATCGTGCTGGGTACGGTCATCCGCGGGGGGACCCCGCACTTTGACCTGATCGCCGCGGAAGTCACCAAGGGCGCCGCCCAGGTGGCCCTGGACACCGGCCTGCCCCTCAGCTTCGGCGTGCTCACCACGGACAGCGTGGAGCAAGCCATTGACCGCGCCGGCGCCAAAATGGGCAACAAGGGGTGGGAAGCCGCCATGAGCGTCCTCGAGATGGTGGACCTCGCCCACACCCTGGCCCCCAAGAAAGGGCGCAAGTAGATGGGTGTCCGCCGCCGGGGCCGGGAATACGCCCTGCAGATGCTCTACGCCATGGATCTGACGGGCTACGCCCCGGATCAGGTCTTTGCGGGCTTCTGTGCCATCCAGGACTTGAATCGCGATGCCTTCTACTATGCCCGCCGGCTGGTGGACGGGGTACATGGCCACCTGGAGGCCATCGATGGGGTGCTTACGAAATACGCCGAGCACTGGAAAATCCACCGCATGGCCGCTGTGGACCGGAACCTGCTCCGCCTCGGCCTCTATGAACTCATGTTCGTGCGGGAAGTGCCTTTCCCCATCGTCATCAATGAGGCCTTGGAAATCGTGAAAGAGTTCAGCGATCAGGAAGGCACACAATTTCTCAATGGCATTCTCGATGCTGCCCGGAAAGAGTACCGTCCAGAAGAAACCGGCGGCCGGATCAAGAAAAAGGTTCCTGTTCCCGCACCGGAAGGGGATTCCTGATCCCAGGCCTCCCGGGCCTTGGTATCCTCGACCCCTTTCCCAGACTGAATCGACCGTTGGAGTCTTGATGAGCACCCCCCGGAAGAAGCCCGCTGCTGCAAAGCCTGCCCCGAAGAAACCCCAGGCCGCCCCCAAGGCCGCCGCAACCACCCCGCTGGGCCTGGAAGACATCAAGGCACTCATTGCCCTCGCCGGGCGAGAACCCTTCCAGGAGTTCGAGTTTGAAGCCGGTGACATGCGCTTCCGCATCCGCAAGGATGGCCCCCCCCCCGTCTACCAGGCCCCGGCACCGGCACCGGCACTTGCGCCCATGATGGTCGTCGCCCCGGCCCATGCGGCCCCAGCGGCCCCCGCCCCACCCGTGGTCGCCGCAGAGGACCCAGCCATTCATTACGTGACCAGCCCCATTGTCGGCACTTTCTACCGGTCCTCCAATCCCACGGCGCCGCCCTATGTCTCGGCCGGCGACTTCGTCAGGCCCGGCCAGACCCTCTGCATCATCGAAGCCATGAAGCTCATGAACGAGATTGAGTCCGATGTGGCTGGTGAGGTCATCAAGGTGCTGGTGGAGAACGGCACGCCGGTCGAGTACGGCGAGCGCCTCTATGCCGTGAGAGTCGGGTAGCCATGGGCGCCGCCATCAAGCGCAAGGCGCCGGCAAAACCGGTCCCCAATGATGCGCCCCCGTTCAAGAAGGTCCTCATTGCCAACCGGGGCGAGATCGCCCTGCGCGTGATCCTGGCCTGCAAGGAGATGGGCGTGCAGACCGTGGCTGTCTATTCCGAGGCCGACCGGAACGCCCTGCACGTCCGGTTCGCCGACGAAGAAGTCTGCATCGGGCCCCCGCCTTCCGGAAAGTCCTACCTGAACATCCCCCAGGTCATCGCTGCGGCAGAGGTCACCGGCGCCGAGGCCATCCATCCGGGCTACGGCTTTCTCAGCGAGAACCCCCACTTTGTGGAAGTCTGCCAGGCCTGCGGCATCACCTTCATCGGCCCCAGCGCAGAGATCATCCGCAAGATGGGCAACAAGTCCCAAGCCAAGGCCACCATGCTTGAGGCCGGCGTGCCCCTCATGCCCGGCAGCGACGGCATCATCGAGACCGTCGAGGAGGCCCTGGTGGTGGCCGAGCAGATCGGCTATCCCGTCATCGTGAAGGCCAGCTCCGGCGGCGGCGGACGCGGCATGCGCATCTGCAACAACCCGGAA
>CAIRQL010000025.1 GCA_903880675.1 uncultured Holophagaceae bacterium
ACCTGGCCGCCACCTTCGTGGCCTCCATCGGCGCCCACATGACCGGGTCCTGGCGTCACTTCTCCTTCCTCACCTGGAAGGTCGTAAAGGTCCCCGACTGATGCCGACCCCCGAGCAGGCCCTGGACCTCATCCTTCAGCATGCGAAGCCCCTTGCGCCCCGGGTCACGGCGATCCAGGACAGCCTGGGGCTGGCGGTGGCTGAGGACCTCTGCTCCCGGGCCCAGGTGCCACCCTTCACCAACTCCGCCATGGACGGCTATGCCGTGCGAGCCGCGGATCTGGCCACGGCCTCGCCGGAGGCGCCGGTGCGCCTGCGGGTGCTGGGTGACCTGGCGGCGGGCGGGGTGCCCCTTAGCCCCGTGGGGCCCGGCGAGGCCCTGCGCATCATGACCGGGGCCCCCCTGCCGGACGGTGCCGACAGCGTGGTGCCCGTGGAAGACACCACCCGCGGCGAGGGCTGGGTGGAGACCCTGCGCCCCCTCCGCCGGGGCATCCACATCCGCCATGCGGGGGAGGACCTGCAGCTGGGCCAGCGCCTGGTGGCGGCGGGGCGCGGCCTGCGGCCCGGCGACATCGGTGCCCTGGCGGCGGCGGGCCTGGCCACCTTCTCCTGCCATCCCCGGGTGCGGGTGGCGGTGCTCACCACCGGGGACGAGCTGGTGGATGTCTCAGCGGAACCGGGGCCCGGCCGCATCCGCGATGCCAACATCCATGCGCTGTGCGCCCAGGTCGCCGCCTGCGGTGGCATCCCTGTGCCCTACGCCCGCATCCCTGACGACCCTGCGCTGCTGCGGAAGATGTTGGCGCTGGCGCTGGAGGCCGATGTGGTGCTCACCACCGGTGGCATCTCTGTGGGCGACTACGACCACATGAAGGGCACCCTCGAGGCCCTGGGCGGCCAGCGGATCTTCTGGAAGGTGGCCCAGAAACCCGGTGGCCCACTGGGCTTCTGGACGCTGGGGGACCGCCCGGTTTTCGGCATCCCCGGCAACCCCGTGGCCGCCATGCTCATGTTCGAGGAGTATGTGCGACCCGCCCTGCGGCAGATGATGGGCTTCGCCCGCCTGCACCGGCCGGTGGCCCAGGCCGCCCTGCTGGACGGCTGGACGGGCCGGGCCGGAGATGGCCGCACCACCTTCCTGCGGGTCATCGCCCAGCGGGAGGGGGACCGGCTGACCGCCCGTCTCACCGGCCCCCAGGGCTCGGCCATCCTGTCGTCCATGCTCGTCGCCAACGCCCTGGCCGTCATCCCCGCCGGCACCGACCGCATCGCACCCGGCGGCCCCGTGACCCTGCACCTCACCGAAGAGACCGAGGATCACTAATTGGTTCTAGGGTAGAAAAAAATCTCACCACCAAGACACCAAGACACCAAGAAAACCAAAGCAAGTGCATTTTCAGTTCTTGGTGCCTTGGTGGCGGTTCTTCCTTTGGTTGCCTAGCCTGATGCCGGCCCGTCGAGCTCGGCGAGGAGGGTGGCGGCGGCTTGCTGGAGGGGTTCGATCTCCTGCTGGACCATGTCCCACACGATGGCGTCGTCCAGGGTGAAGTAGGCGTGGGCCAGCACATCCCGGAAGCCCACCAGGCGCGGCCAGGGGATCTGGGGCTGGCGGGCCTTGAAGGACTGGGGCAGGCGGCGCACGGCGTCGCCGATGACCTTCAGGTTGTGCAGCACCGCGTCCCGGACCCGCCACTCCTCGGTGAAGGTCTCCAGGTCCAGGTCTGCCACCAGCACGCGGATCTTGCCGCTGGATTCGGCGATGTCCTGGAGGTAGAGGCCGGGGTCACGAGACATGGATCAGCTCGGCCAGGACCCGTTCCCGGATGCGGGGCTTGAGGCCCGTGGTGGTCACCAGGTCCACGCGCCGGACCAGCAGGGCTTCCAGGTCTTCCTTGAGGCCCATGTAGCGGGCAAAGGTGGGCTCCCCGGTGAACTCAACGAGGAGA
>CAIRQL010000026.1 GCA_903880675.1 uncultured Holophagaceae bacterium
ATCGTCGTCGAGGTGGGTGTGGAGGATCTGGCGGAGGCCGTGGCGGTTGATGAAGGAGGTGAACTCCTCGGTGCCGATGATGGCCGAGCGGGGGATGCGGATGTTGGCGTCCTGCAGCAGGTCGTCCAGGTCCAGGCGGGAGAGCAGGGAGTGGATGAAGGCCACCCCGCGGCCCTTGCCACCCATGGAGCCCGGCGCCAGGCGCAGGATGTTCAGCTCCTCCCGGGGGGTCGACTCCGTGAGGGGCAGGACCTTGCCCAGGGTCTTCATGCGCTGGACATAGTCGCCGACGCTGATGAGGAAGGCCCGCAGGTCCTCTTGGTCCCGGTAGTCCGTGATGCGGAACTTGGCCAGCACCTTGGCCACCTGCACCTCGCCACGGGCCATGATCCAGGCGGAGAAGTGGTTCCGGGAGGCGTGGTAGACCAGGGACTCGGCGGGGACCGTGCGCAGCTTGGCCTGCAGGTCCTCCATATCGGTGGCCCGGGCGATCACCTCGCCGGCGTCGTTGCGGAAGATGAAGTCGCCGAAGCCCAGGCTCTCGTGGAAGAAGCTGGAGAGCTCGGCGGCCAGGGTCATGGAGTTCTTGTTCAGGAACCCGCTGTTGCTGGACTTGGCCATGGACTCCTTGAGGGGGTCCGAGGACTGGAGCAGGGTGGGCAGGTGGGGGATGCGGTCCTTGACGGCCTGGAGCAGCTTGAGGCCCGCCTCCCGGTCCAGCGCCCCGTCCTTGGGGAACTTGCGGTCGCTGATCACGCAGAGCAGGTAGTCCTGGTAGCGGTCGATGTAGGCCATCGCCTCTTCGTAGGTCGTGGCCAGGAGCAGCTTGGGCCGAACCCGCATGGACAGGGTGCGGGTCATGCCGTCCATGTTCTGGTCCTTGGCCAGGCGCGTGGTCTGCTTGAGGATCTCGGCGTACAGGATGGGCAGGTAGCGCGAGTAGTAGCGGATGCTGTCCTCGACCAGCAGGATCACCCGGGTGAGGCCCACCGCCGTGTCGTTGGCCACATTGGCCCGGTCCTCCATGAACTTGACCATGCCCATGAAGATCTCGGGGTTGCCGTTCCACACGAAGATCTGGTCGTAGTGCCGCTGGAGGTCCTGGCGTCGGCGGTCCAGGGCACCCACTTCCACGTTGTCGTTGAGGAGGAGGTAGATGGGGATGCGCGGGGCGGCCTGGCGGAGGGCGTTGGACAGCTCCACGTGGCCGCCCTGACCCATGCGGCGCATGACGATGATGATGTCGAAGTACCGGGTGCCGCACTTCTCCAGGGCCTCGTCCAGGGTGGACACGTTGGTCACCCGGGGCGGGTTGCTCATGTTCAGCTGGTAGTAGCCGTCGAAGAGGATCTCCGTCAGCAGGCCGTCCTGCTCCAGCGTGAAGGCATCGAAGGCCGGGGCCACCAGGAGGATCTCCCGGGTGCGCAGGGGCATGAGGTCGTGGAAGACCTCCTTGTCCGAGGCGTACTTGCGGAAGATCTCGTTGAACTCACGGCTGAGCATGCGGGGGGCCTCGTCTCCATCGCAGTTTACTTCGCCGGGCACAAAAAGAGGGACTGCGTGCAGTCCCTCTTTTTGTGCCTTGGGAGAAGCCAGTGGCTGGTTACACCAGGCCCTGGTCGATCATGGAGTCGGCCACCTTGAGGAAGCCGGCGATGTTGGCGCCGTTCACGTAGTTGCCGGGGGTGCCAAAGCGCTCGGCGGCAGACACACAGGACGAGTGGATGTTGATCATGATCTGGTGCAGGCGGGCGTCCACTTCCTGGGCGGTCCAGCCCAGGCGCATGGAGTTCTGACTCATCTCCAGACCCGAGGTGGCCACGCCGCCAGCGTTGGAGGCCTTGCCGGGGGCGAACATGATCTTGTCGCCGTTGGCCTGGAAGAACTCCACGGCGTCCAGGGTGCTGGGCATGTTGGCGCCCTCCACCACAGCCTTGCAGCCGTTGGCCAGCAGGGTCTTGGCCTCATCCAGGTTGAGCTCGTTCTGGATGGCGCAGGGCAGGGCCACGTCCACCGCCTGCTCCCAGGGGCGCTTGCCCGCGTGGAACTGGGCGGTCTTGTACTTCTCGACGAAGGGGGCCACGGACATGCGGTCGGTGCGGAGCATCTCCTCCATGTGGGCGATCTTTTCGCCGGAGATGCCATCGGCGTCGTAGATGTAGCCATCGGGGCCGGAGATGGTGACCACCTTGGCACCCAGCTGGGTGGCCTTGGTGACGGCGCCCCAGGCCACATTGCCGAAGCCAGAGACCGCGACCTTCTTGCCCTGGAAGCTGTCGCCCTTGAGCTTCAGCATCTCCTCGGCGAAGTAGACCACGCCGAAGCCCGTAGCCTCGGGACGCACGAGGCTGCCGCCCCAGTACTGGCCCTTGCCGGTCAGCACGCCCGTGAACTCGTTGGCCAGCTTCTTGTACATGCCGAAGAGGTAGCCGACTTCGCGGCCGCCCACGCCGATGTCACCCGCAGGCACGTCGGTGTTGGGGCCGATGTGGCGGAACAGCTCCATCATGAAGGCCTGGCAGAAGCGCATGACTTCCGCATCGGACTTGCCGTTGGGGTCGAAGTTGGAGCCG
>CAIRQL010000027.1 GCA_903880675.1 uncultured Holophagaceae bacterium
AACGGACCCTTCCTCTCGCAGCGCCTGGCCCAGAGCCAGACCCTGGCCCTGACCCCGGCGATGCAGCTCAAGCTCAAGCTCTGGCAGATGAACCTGCAGGAGCTGTCCCAGACCATCGAGCGGGAGCTGGAAGAGAATCCCCTCCTGGAGCTGGCCGAGGACAGCGATACCCCCACCCTGGAGGCCATCGAGGAGGGCCGAGATTCGGACCTGGGCGAAGAGGCCCCGGATGTCGCCATGGATGCCTCGGACCTGCCCGAGGGCCAGGACCCCAGTGAAGCCAGCGCCGGACCGGACGGTCCCGTGGAGATGAACCCCGAGGGGGACCTGGAGAAGTTCACCGAGGAGGGCGTGGCCCAGGTCCAGGAGACGGACATGGGGGCGGAGAACAGCTGGGACCAGGATCTGCCTCGCACCAGCAACCTCGCCGACGAGGACCGGCTGTCCTGGGAGGACCGCCTCAGCGCCGTGGAGTCCCTGCAGGACCACCTCATGGGCCAGCTCTACGAGACCCTGGAACACACGGATCCCCGGGCCCCCCTCATCGAGCGCCTCATCGACCGCCTGGACCCCAAGGGCTTCCTGCGCATGGACCCCGACCAGACCTCCCTGGAGGCCACCCCGGAAGCCCTCGCGGCCGACCTGGGCGTCTCCTTGGAGGACCTGCTGGCGGCCGTGGAGATCCTGCAGGAGTTCCATCCCTCGGGCGTGGGCTGCTTCACCGTGAAGGAGTGCCTGTTACTCCAGCTCAGCCACGCGGGGGCTGAGCCCGATGACCTGGCGGTGCGCATCATCCAGGACCATACTGTGCTGCTGGCCCAGCGGGACAGCGGCAAGCTTCGGAAGGCCTTGGGCTGCACCGAAGAGGAGCTCGCCGAAGCCATGGAGCACCTGAAGCACCTGAACCCCTCCCCGGGCCGGGCCTTCGACCCCGACGGCGAGCGGGTGGTGAAGCCGGATGTGGTGGTGCTGCGAGGCGAGGATGGCAACTGGAAGGTCTTCCTCAACGATGAGGGCCTGCCCCGCCTGAAGGTGAACGGCCAGTACCAGCGCTTCCTGGCCTCCAGCGAGGCCAAGTCCGACAAAGACTTCATCCGCGACCGCTTCCGCAGCGCCCGGGACTTCATCCGGGGCGTCGAAGACCGCAACCGCACCGTCCTGCGGGTCTCGGCCCAGATCGTGGAGCTGCAAAGGGACTTCATTGAGCACGGCATCGAGGGCCTGCGGCCCATGGTGCTGCGGGATGTGGCGGAGGCCACGGGCTTCCACGAGAGCACCATCAGCCGGGTGGTGAAGGCCAAGACCATCCACACCCCCCAGGGCCTGTTCGACCTCAACTACTTCTTCTCGGCCCGCCCCAAGGACACCGACATCTCGGCGACGGTGGTGAAGCACCGCATCAAGGCGCTGGTCCAGGCTGAGGATCCCGCCAAGCCCCTGTCCGACGAGGCCATCGCCGGACTGCTCGACCGGGACGGCATCAAGGTTGCCCGCCGCACCGTGAACAAGTACCGGGAGGAGCTCCGCATCCCCCCGGCCTCGCAACGCCGGCGCCGCTAGGGGCCGGCCCCCATCCACCGGGCCGCAAGGCCCCACGCAGGAGTGACCCATGAAGGTCCACTACACCGGCCGGCACATGGAGCTCACCGAGCCCCTGAAGCAGCACACGAAGGAGCGGCTGGACAAGATGGCGACCTACCTGGACGACATCATCGACGTCCACGTGATCCTCAGCGTCGAGAAGCACCGCCACGAGGCGGAATTCACCCTGAAGACCCGGGCCGACGCCTTTGTCGCCTCGGCTACCACGGCTGACATGTACGCCAGCATCAACCAGGCCATCGACAAGCTCGATGCCCAGGCCCGCAAGCAGCAGGGCAAGCGCAACACCCGCCCCCACGACAGCGCCAAGGCAGTGCCTGCGGAGGAATAGGCTGAAAACCTTCGGTTTTCAGATCAAAAAGGCCCCGCGTCGCGGGGCCTTTTTGTGCATGGATCGGGTTTGGTCTTCCTGGCGCCGACCTTGATCGCGTTATCCTTGAGGCTCCGGAGTCCGCCATGCCCGATCCCACCCATCTCTATGCCCCCAAGACCTGCACGGACCCCATCCAGGTCTGCGAGAAGTGCCGGAGCAACTACACCCTGGACCACTTCCAGCACGGCGTGGCAGGCCAGGAGTGCGTCTGCCGCCGCTGCCTCGAGGTGATGGGCTACAAGGCCCAGGCGTGACAGCAGGGCTCCTGGCGCCCGAGGCGATCCTCGAAGGTGCGCTTGCTGGCCGCCGCGTCACTGCCGATGAGGCCGTGGTGCTGCTGGAGCAGGCGGAGCTGACGGACCTGGCGGTGGCTGCCACGGCCCTCCGGGACCGCCACAACGACCCGGCCCGGGCCAGCTATGTCATCGACCGCAACGTCAACTACACGGACGTCTGCAACGTCTACTGCACCTTCTGCGCCTTCTACCACAGGCCCGGCGACAGCCGCGGCTATGTGCTCACCCGGGAGCAGCTGGCCCAGAAGGCTGCGGAGACCCGCGCCATCGGTGGCACTGGCTTCCTGCTGCAGGGCGGGGTGAACCCGGACCTGCCCTGGGACTACTACCTGGATCTGGTGCGCTTCCTCCGCCACGAGCAGGGCATCTGGGTCCACGGCTTCTCGCCGGTGGAGATCCAGATGATGGCCAAGCTCAGCGGCCAGGACCTGCGGAAGACCATCGCCGACCTGCGGGATGCGGGCCTGGGCTCCATCCCCGGCGGGGGCGCCGAGATCCTGGTGGACCGCATCCGCAAGAAGATCGCCCCCCTGAAGGGCAACCGCGACAAGTGGCTGGAGGTCATGGAGGCGGCCCACGAAGAGGGCGTGAAGACCACGGGCACCATGATGTTCGGCATCACCGAGACCCTGGCGGAGCGCATCGAGCACCTGGCGGCCCTGCGGGACCAGCAGGACCGGGCCCTGGCCCGCACCAACGGCGGCGGCTACACCGCCTTCGCCGCCTGGCCCTTCCAGAGTGGCCACACGCCCTGGGAAGGCAAGGTGCCCAAGCCCACGGACGTGGAGTACCTGCGCACCATCGCCGTGGCGCGGATCTTCCTCGACAACTTCGCCCACATCCAGAGCAGCTGGGTCACCATGGGCCGCAAGACGGGTCAGCTGGCCCTCCACTACGGCTGCGACGACATGGGCAGCCTCATGCTGGAAGAGAACGTCGTGAGCGCCGCCGGCACCTGCTACACCGTCAACCGCGACGAGATGGAGCGCATGATCCGCGCCGCCGGCTACCAGCCCTGGCAGCGGGATAACGTCTATGGCACCGTCCCGGCAGGCTGAACAGGAAATAACAAGGTAGGTTGGACGGCAGGTAGGGGCTTTTGTATCCCCTTCATCCCCTTCATCCCTGTTACTAAAAAAAGCAGTTTCAACAGGGATGAAGGGGATGAAGGGGATGTCCTTGCCCTGTCTTCGGTAGAATTCTCTGTGGTTGCCTGTGTTTGGTGCGGCGGCCGCCCTGTTCTGGAGATGCCATGCCCGGCTACCGCTCGCTGACTTCTACGCACGGCCGCAACATGGCGGGGGCTCGGGCCCTGTGGCGGGCCACGGGCGTGAAGGAGGGCGACTTCGGGAAGCCCATCATCGCCGTGGTGAACTCCTTCACCCAGTTCGTGCCGGGCCATGTGCACCTCATGGAGCTGGGGCAGCTGGTGGCGCGGGAGATCGAGGCGGCCGGGGGCATTGCCAAGGAGTTCAATACCATCGCCATCGATGACGGCATCGCCATGGGTCACGACGGCATGCTCTACTCGCTGCCCTCCCGCGACCTCATCGCCGACTCCGTGGAGTACATGGTCAACGCCCACTGCGCCGACGCCATGGTCTGCATCTCCAACTGCGACAAGATCACCCCTGGCATGCTCATGGCGTCCCTGCGGGTGAACATCCCCACCATCTTCGTGTCCGGCGGGCCCATGGAGGCCGGCAAGGTGCAGTGGCAGGGGAAGTCCATCGCCGTGGACCTCATCGACGCCATGATCAAGGCCGGCGACGACAAGGTGACGGACGCCGAGGTGGACAGCTTCGAGCGCTCGGCCTGTCCCACCTGCGGCTCCTGCTCTGGCATGTTCACTGCCAACTCCATGAACTGCCTGACCGAGGCCCTGGGTCTCTCCCTGCCCGGCAATGGCACGGTGGTCGCCACCCACGCCGACCGCCGCAACCTGTTCCTCCAGGCCGGCCGAGTCATCGTGGGCTTGTGTCACCGCTGGTACGGCCAGAATGATGCCTCCGTGCTGCCCCGGGGCATCGCCACCTTCGCCGCCTTCGAGAACGCCATGGCCCTGGATGTGGCCATGGGCGGCTCCACCAACACGGTGCTGCACCTGCTGGCGGCGGCGCAGGAGGCCGGTGTGGACTTCACCATGGCCGACCTGGACCGCATCTCGCGCAAGGTGCCCTGCCTCTGCAAGGTGGCCCCAGCCACCCAGGACTACCACGTGGAGGACGTTCACCGCGCCGGGGGCATCTTCGGCATCCTGGGCGAGCTGGATCGGGCAGGGTTGCTGCACCGCGATGCAGCGACGGTGCATGCGCCAACCCTCGGCGCCGCCATCGACCAGTGGGATGTCATGCGCAATGGGGACTCCGCCGTGCACCGCTTCTTTAGCGCCGCACCGGGCGGGGTGCCCACTCAGGAGGCCTTCTCCCAGGACTGCCGCTACCCGAGTCTGGACCTGGACCGCAGCGGGGGCTGCATCCGGGACCTGGAGCATGCCTACAGCCGCGAGGGTGGCCTGGCGGTGCTCTCCGGCAACATCGCCGTGGACGGCTGCATCGTGAAGACCGCTGGAGTGGATCCCAGCGTCTGGAAGTTCTCGGGCCGGGCCCGGGTCTTCGAGAGCCAGGATGCGGCGGTGCTGGGCATCCTGGGTGACACCATCGTGGCCGGCGATGTGCTGGTGATCCGCTACGAGGGCCCCAAGGGCGGCCCCGGCATGCAGGAGATGCTCTACCCCACCTCGTACCTGAAGTCGAAGGGCATGGGCAAGGCCTGCGCCCTGCTCACGGACGGCCGCTTCTCCGGGGGCACCTCGGGCCTGTCCATCGGCCACGCCTCACCGGAGGCCGCGGACGGTGGCGCCATTGGCTTGGTGGAGGAGGGCGACACCATCGAGATCGACATCCCGGCCCGCAGCATCCACCTGGCCGTGAGTGACGACGAGCTGGCCCGCCGCCGCGCCGCCATGGAAGCCCAGGGCGACGCCGCCTGGCAGCCCGCCAAGCCCAGGGCCCGCAAAGTCTCCGCCGCCCTCAAAGCCTACGCCCTCATGGCCACCAGCGCCGACCGAGGCGCCGTCCGCGACGTCAACCAGATCCGGCGTAGGTAGCGGCTGAACAAGAACTACGCTCGCAGAGAAAGGACGAGAAAGCGGAGGGTCGCTGAGGAAAGCAGTTCTCTGCGAATCTCTGTTCCCTCATCTTTTCTCTGCGAGAGTAGTGCCCTTCTTTCTTCAGCCCTTGAGCGCGGCGATGAGGGCTTCGGCTAGGGGTCTGATGCGTCCGGGTTCGCTTAGGTAGGCGCCTCTTGCGGCGACGAGGCGGGCGCTGGAGCGGCCCAGGATGGCGGTCTCCACGAGGCCGTGGGCTTTGAGGGTGCCACCGGTCTGGACGAGGTCCACGATGGCGTCCGCCAGGCCCAGGAGGGGCGCCAGCTCGGCGCTGCTGCTGAGGGGCACCAGCTCGGCGGTGAGGCCCTCGCGGGTGAGCCAGGCCTCGGTGGCCTTGGGGAACTTGGTGGCCAGGCGCAGGTGCGGCTTGGCGCGCAGCTCATCCAGGGTGACGCCGGTCTGGGCGCAGAGCGACAGGCGGCAGGCACCGAAGCCCAGGTCCGCCAGCTCCAGCAGGTCCATGTCCATCTCGTCCAGGGTGTCCGAGCCCACGATGCCTAAGGACGCCACGCCCGCGGCCACATAGCGGGGCAGGTCAGCGCCCTTGAGCAGCAGGGCCGCGACGCCGGGGGTGGCGGTGGGGATGCGCAGCACCCGGGACTTGAGGGCCACGGGGTCCAGGGCCAGGGGCGTGCCCGCCAGCTTGGGCACCAGGTCATCCCCCAGGCGGCCCTTGGGGAAGGCGATGAGGAGGGTGGGGGCGCTCATCGGGGCTCCTCGAAGAGGTCGGGGCGGGTGCCCGCCAGGTCCAGGAGCCGGGACAGGCGCACGCAGAAGCCCGCGGCCTGCCAGGGCTTGCCGAGGCCCGGGAAGAGCCGGTCGTAGCGGCCGCCGGAGGCCAGCTCCTGCTGGGCGCCCGGGGCCCAGAGGCGCAGGGTGGGGCCGGTGTAGAAGTCGAGGCCAGCCACATCCGCCAGGTCCACGCGCAGCTCCAGGTGGGTGGGGAGGATGGGCAGCAGGCCATCGAGGGCCCGCTCCATGCGCACCACATCGTCCTGCAGCAGGGCAGCGTAGGGGCTGCGGGCCAGGGCCTGCAGGCTGCGGGGGCCGTCCAGCTCGGAGAGCAGGGCCTCGGCGTGGGCCGTCAGGCGGGCGGCGGCGGGGTGACCCTCCAGGGCCTGGGCCACCCGGTGCGGGGCGCGGCGGGAGAGGGCCGCCACCACGGCCTGGGCCAGGTCGGCGGGCAGGGTCTCCGCTTCCAGTGGGCGGCGCACCAGGGCTGCGTTGCCCAGGTGGAGGATGGCGTTCTTCAGGCCCAGGGTGCCGGGGATGGCCATGAGCAGGCGGGCCAGCTCCAGGTCGGCCTCACCAGAGGGCTCGCCCTCGGGCTGGATGCGCTCGCAGCCCACCTCGAAGCGCTCTGTGGCCTCCCAGGGCTGCAGGGGGCGACGGAAGACGGCTCCGGCGTAGGCCACCCGGGGCGGGGGCTCGGGGAAGCTGCGGGCCAGGAGGGCGGCGAGGGCCACGGTGAAGTCCCAGCGCAGGGCCACCAGATCGTCGCCATCGAAGAAACGCAGGGCGCCATCGGGCACGGGCTCCCGCAGCACCAGGGAGGGGTGGAGCTCCCGGTAGCCGTGCTCGGCCAGCAGGGCCATGAGGGATGCTTCCCAGCGGCGCAGGCGCTCGGCTGGGCCGAAGAGCAGATCAGGGAAGTGGGGGGTGCGGATGGGCATCAGGCCGGCCCTCCCGTGCGGTCCGTGTGGCGGCGCTGGAGTACCTCCACAGCGTCCAGCAGGCTGGCACCCTTGGCGAGCAGCAGCATATCCAGGTGGAAGAGCAGGTCCGCGGCCTCGCCGAGGAACTCCTCGCGGTCCTCGTTCTTGGCGGCGATGACCACCTCGCCGGCCTCCTCGATGACCTTCTTGCCGATGCGGTCCACGCCCTGGGCGAAGAGCTTCTGGGTGTAGCTGCC
>CAIRQL010000028.1 GCA_903880675.1 uncultured Holophagaceae bacterium
ATGTGCAGCGCCAGGTGGTGGCCCTTGCGCAGCGCGTGGAAGGTGGTCTCCGGGCCCGCCCAGCGCAGGCTGAAGCGCCCGGCCCGGTCGGCGTGCTCGATGCGCAGGAAGGGCTTCTCGTCCCGGCTGCCCACCTTCAGCTCCGGGTGGGACTGAGCCGCAAACCGCGCCGCCACGGGCGAGATGGGTGCGCCGAGGCCCTGCAGGACTTCGCTCAGCAGGGACTGGAAGGCCACGCCCTCCACCAGGTGGAGCAGCGGATCGGGCAGGAGTGGGGCATTGAGCGCCGTCAGGTTGGCGGCGATCCAGTCCGTGGAGACGCGGCCATGGAGGAAGTCCGGGTGGCGGCTGAGGGCCAGCAGGAAGGGCAGGTTGGTGGCGCAGCCCAGGATCACGAACTCGGAGAGCGCCTGCTGCAGGCGGGACACGGCCTCCTTGCGGTCGGGGCCCCAGACGATGAGCTTGGCGATCATGGAGTCGAAGCGGTCGTTGACGCGGCCGCCCTCGATGACGCCGGAGTCCACGCGCACGCCCTGGCCGCTGGGTTCGCGGTAGAGGAGGAGGGTGCCGGGGGTGGGCAGGAAGCCGCGGCGCGGATCCTCCGCCAGGATGCGGGCCTCCAGAGCCACGCCCTGGGGCTCGGGCACCCGGAAGGTGGCGGGATCGCCCAGGGCCTTGGGCCAGCGCCCTTCGGCCAGATCCAGCTGAGCCTGCACCAGGTCCACGCCGTAGACAGCCTCGGTGACGGGGTGCTCCACCTGCAGGCGGGTGTTCACCTCCAGGAAGTGGAACTGGGCATCGGCATCCATGAGGAACTCGACGGTGCCAGCTCCGCGGTAGCGGGTCTCACGCACCAGGGCCATGGCGGCTTGGCCCAGGGCCTCGCGAAGGGCAGGATCCACCACCGCACTGGGGGCTTCCTCCACCACCTTCTGATGCCGCCGCTGGAGGCTGCACTCGCGCTCGCCGAGAAATACGCCGCCGCCCTCGCCGTCGCCGAAGACCTGCACCTCGATGTGCCGCGGTGCCGCCAGGTAGCGCTCCACGAAGACGGTGGCATCCCCGAAGCCGGCCAACGCTTCGCTGGCGGCCTGGCGGATGGCTTCGGGCAGGGCGGCCAGGTCCTGCACCACGCGCATGCCGCGCCCGCCGCCGCCGCCGCTGGCCTTCACCAGGAAGGGGGCCTTCAGGCCGCGAGCTTCCAGCTCCGGTCCCCAGGCTGAGGGGTCCACGGCTGCCAATTCATGGGAGAGCAGGGCCGGCAGGGTGGGCACGCCACAGCCCTGGGCCAGCCGCTTGGCGGACTCCTTGCCACCCAGGGCGCGCATGGTCTCGGGCCGGGGCCCCACAAAGGCGATGCCAGCCGCTTCCACGGCCTCGGCGAACGCAGCGTTCTCGGAGAGGAAGCCGTAGCCTGGATGCACCAGGGTGGCGCCCCAGGCCTGGGCTGCAGCCACGATCTCAGCGGCCGCCAGGAAGCTGGAGACCTCCAGCACTGCGTCGGCTTCCTTGCGGATGCAGGCGTCCCGGTCCTCGGGCGTGCTGATGATGGCCACGGCCAGACCGCGCTCCCGTCCAGCCCGCAGGACCCGGCGGGCGATCTCGCCCCGGTTGGCAATGAGCAGTCGGCCCGTCATCAGCGTTTTCCTTCAGAGGTGGGGAGGCCGGCCAGCCAGGGCACCGGCTGCTTCGCCAGGAAGGCCCCCAGGCCCGCCTGGCCCTCCGCTGAGGCACGGGCCTCGACGATGGCCTGCACGGTGAACTCGGTCCACTCGGCATCGGGCAGGGGCTGAGCGCGGAGGATGAGGGCCTTGGTGCCCCGGGCGGCTTGGGGCCCCGCCTGCAGCAGGTCCAGCAGCACCTCGCTGAGGCAGGCATCCAGGTCCTCGGCCGTCGGCACCACGCGCTGGACCAGGCCAATGCTGCGGGCCTCCTCGGCGGCGATGCGCCGACCGCTGAGCATGAGGGGCGCGGCGTGGGCCAGGCCCACCTTGCGCAGCACGAAGGGGCTGATGACGCCGGGCACGATGCCCAGGCGGACCTCCGTGGTGGCGAACTTCGCCGCCGCATCCGCCAGGACGATGTCAGAGCAGGCGGCGAGCCCGAAGCCCCCACCCAGGGCCGCACCCTGGGCCACGCAGACCACCGGGGCGGGAAAGGCCGCCAGGGAGTGAAACAGGGCCGCCAGGGCCCGGGCATCCGCCGTGTTGGACTCGGGCCCCGCCTGGGCCATGACGCGCATGTAGCCCAGGTCGGCGCCGGCACAGAAGACGGAACCCTCGCCCTCCAGCACCAGCACCCGCAGGGCCTCGGGGCTGAGGGCCCGGAAGGCCGTCAAGCACTGGATCAGCTCCTCGATCATGAGGGCATCGAAGGCATTGCGCAGGGCGGGCCGAGCCAGGACCAGACGGCCGATCCCGTGGCGCAGGGTCTCCCCTCGCAGGCGCTCGCCCTCGAAGATCACCCCCTGCAGGGGAAAGGCAGCCAGAGTCGTCATTGCGCCGCCCCCTCCGTGATCAGCTCGCCGGGGCAGGGTGCGCACTCCGTGGTGATGGTGGCGAAGAGGGCCACGGGGACCTCCACCACGCAGCGCAGCAGGGCCTGGGAGAGGGTCTTGCCCTGGGCGTCGATGAAGAGGCTCATGGTGCCGCCGCCGCCCAGCGTCTCCTCCAGAAGGAAGTTCAGAGCCCAGAGGTTGGCCACCTCGTGGCGCTCCACATGGCCGAGGCAGGTGCCGGCGAACCACGCCTTCACCTGGGCCGCCGAGATGTGGTCCCGGAGCCAGGCGTAGCACTCGGGTGAGCGGCCGATGAGGCCGATGTTGGCGGTGTCACCCTTGTCCCCGCTGCGGGCGTGGGCGATCCGCATGAGGGGCACGCGCACCAGCGCGGCGCCGGCCGGGATGGGCATGGCTGGCGCACCCGAGGTGGCGGGACCCACGTCCGGGGTGCCCTGGGTGACGGGCCAGGGCATGGGACCGGCCTGGGCCACCAGGACCACCTGGCCGCTGCCGTTCTCCTCCAGCACCCGGACCAGCGGCAGGGCGCAGTCCTGGGGGATGAGGGCAGGCCAGTAGCTCACCACATCCGAGATCATGGGGGCACCGCCGGTGACGGCCACGCCCGAGGGGCCAGACAGGATCTGGGCGGGCAGCAGCTTGCGGAACACCTCCAGGGAGCGTCGGTCGGCGTGGTGCGCCGAGACCCGCAGCAGGATCTCCTTGGTGAGCACCGCCGGCGTCAAGGTCCGGTGGGTGGCGTCATCGCCGATGTATTCCGTGCAGGTGTGGGTGAGGGCGGGCAGTCCGGCTCGCTCGAGCTCGCTGGTGCAGCGGGACCAGAAGATTTCGGCGAAGACCTCGGCCTTGGCCCGGGCATCGGGCCCCGAGATGATGAGCGTGCCGCTGGTCTTGTAGCCGTCCGCATAGGCGATGCTCGCCTTGAGCAAGTCCGTGGGGGGACGGCCCTGGACGCCGCTCACGTGCACCCGGTCGGCGCCGTCGGCGCGCAGCTGGATGGTGGAGAAGTCCGCCATCACATCCGGCGTGAGGTAGCTGCGGGGGTGGCCCATCTCGTAGAGCAGCTGCTCCCGCACGGTCTGGCAGCTGACGAGGCCACCGCTGCCCGGGTGCTTGGTGACGGTGAAGGAGCCATCGGCGCAGCACTCGACGATGGGGTAGCCCATCTCCAGGTAGCCCGGCACCTTCTTCCAGTCCGTGAAGTTGCCGCCCGTGGCCTGGGCGCCGCACTCGATGATGTGC
>CAIRQL010000029.1 GCA_903880675.1 uncultured Holophagaceae bacterium
CCGCCCCATCGTGGCCATGGTGATTGCGATCATCACGCTCATCGCGGGCCTGGTGTCCATGCGCGGGTTGCCGGTGGCGCAGTTCCCGGAGATCGTCCCGCCCCAGATCCAGATCACGACCTCCTACACGGGCGCCGACGCGGTGACCATCGAGCAGTCCGTGGCCGCGCCCCTGGAGCAGCAGCTCAACGGCGTGGACAGCATGCTCTACATGCAGTCCACCAACGCCAACGACGGCACCATGAGCGAGACGGTCACCTTCGATGTGTCGACGGATGTCAGCCTTGACCAGGTGAATGCCCAGAACCGCGTGGCGCAGGCCCAGCCCTTCCTCCCGGCGGATGTGAACCAGAACGGCATGGTCATCCGGAAGTCCACGGGCATGGCCCTCATGCTCGTCGCCGTGTACTCGCCCAAGTCCACCTACGACTCCCTGTTCCTGGCCAACTACGCCACCATCAACATCATCGACCCGCTCTACCGCATCCCCGGCGTGGGCCAGGTCATCATCTTCGGCGCCGGCGACTATGCCATGCGCATCTGGGTGAAGCCGGACCTCCTGGCCAAGCTGGGCATCACCGTGCCCGACATCAACAAGGCTGTCCAGCAGCAGAGCACCGTGAACCCCTCGGGGCAGATCGGGGCCGAGCCCATGCCCAAGGGCCAGGAGATGACCTACACGGTGCGAGCCCAGGGCCGCCTCCAGAGCCCGGAGGAGTTCGCCAAGATTGTGGTCCGCGCCAATCCGGATGGCTCCGTGGTCCGTCTGGGGGATGTGGCCCGGATCGAGCTGGGCGCCATGAGCTACAAGCAGATCAGCCGCTTCAATCGCCAGCCCGCCTGCATCATCGCCATCTTCCAGGCCCCAGGCTCCAACTCCCTGGCGGTGGGAGATGCGGTGAAGAAGGAGATCGAGAACCTGAAGAAGCGGTACCCCGCCGACCTGCAAACCACCGTAGCTGTGGACACCACCCTGCCGGTCATGGAGGGCATCAAGGAGATCCTCTGGACTCTGGCGGAGGCCATGCTGCTGGTGGTCTTCGTGGTCTACATCTTCCTGCAGAACTGGCGCGCCACGCTCATTCCCATGATTGCCGTGCCCGTTTCCCTCATCGGCACCTTTGCGGTCTTCCCCCTGCTGGGCTTCTCCATCAACACTCTGTCCCTCTTCGGGCTGGTGCTGGCCATCGGCCTGGTGGTGGATGACGCCATCGTGGTGGTGGAGGCTGTGGAGCACCACATCGAGCAGGGCATGATGCCCCGGGAGGCCACCCTCCAGGCGATGAAGGAGGTCTCGGGGCCGGTGGTGGGCATCGCCCTGGTGCTGTCGTCGGTGTTCCTGCCCGTGGCCTTCCTGGGGGGCATCCAGGGTCGGCTCAATAAACAGTTTGCCGTCACCATCGCCATCTCCGTGCTCATCTCCGCCTTCAATGCGCTGACGCTCTCGCCGGCTCTGGCGGCGCTCATCCTCAAGCCCCGGGAGCAGATGTACGGCCGCATGGCCCGGGTCTTCGAGGGCTTCAATACGGTTCTGCACAAGGCCACCAATGGCTACGTCTCGCTCTCCCACCGCCTCATCCGCAAGGCGATGATCCCCCTGGTGATCCTGGCGGCCTTTGCGCTGCTGGATGGCGTGCTGGGCAAGACCCTGCCCAGTAGCTTCGTGCCCTCGGAGGACAACGGCTACTTCTTCCTCAACATGCAGCTGCCCCCTGCGGCCAGCCTCCAGCGCACAGACGAGGTGGGCAGGAAGGTCGAGGCCATCCTCTCGGAGACCGAGGGGGTGCGCTACATCACCAACATCGAGGGCTTCAGCCTCCTCAACCGCGTGTCGGCCCCCTACTTCGGCTTCAGCTACGTGGCCCTCACGCCCTGGGATGACCGCAAGCACTCCCACATGGAGGCCGGGGAGATCCTCAAACGCCTCAACGCCCGCTTTGCTAAAGAGATCCCGGAGGCCAATGTCTTCGGCTTCCTGCCCAGCGCCATCCCGGGCCTGGGCACCTCCAACGGCTTCTCCCTCTGGCTACAGGACCGCAGCGGCGGCAACCCCGAGTATCTGGACCGCAATCTGAAGGCCTTCCTGGCGGCGGCGCGCAAGCGCCCGGAGCTGGCCGGCGTGACCTCCCTCTTCAACACAAGCACGCCCCAGATCTTGGCGGACGTGGACCGGGACAAGGCCCTGAAGCAGGGGGTGGCGGTGGGCGATGTGTACCAGACCCTGCAGGCCTACCTCGGGGGCCTCTACCTGAACCAGTTCAACCGCTTTGGTCGCCAGTGGCGGGTCTACCTCCAGGCCGAGGGCGAAGAACGCCGCAGCGTGGATGACATCGGCCGCTTCCATGTGCGCAATGCCGATGGGGCCATGGTGCCGCTGTCGGCCCTGGTGACGCCAAAGCGCATCCAGGGGCCGGAGTACACCAACCGCTTCAACCTCATGCGGGCCGCCCAGGTGCTAGGTTCTGCTGCACCGGGCTACAGCTCTGGCCAGGCCATGACCGCCCTGGAGCAGGTGGCCAAGGAGGTCCTGCCCCAGGACATGAGCTATGACTGGGCCGACCTCAGCTACCAGGAGAAGAAGGCCGAAGGCACCACCGCCCTGCTGTTCGCCCTGTCCATCGTGTTCGTCTTCCTCATCCTGGCGGCCCTCTACGAGAGCTGGTCGCTGCCCTTCTCGGTGCTCCTGTCAGTGCCCATCGCCATCTTCGGGGCCTTCCTGGGGCTGTGGCTGCGCAAGTTCGACTTCGGTGTCTTCGCCCAGATCGGCCTCGTGATGCTGGTGGGGCTCTCCGCCAAGAACGCCATCCTCATCGTGGAGTTCGCCAAGGACGAGCTGAACAAGGGCCGGGGCCTGGTGGATGCTGCCTTGGAAGGCGCCAGGCTGCGCCTCCGGCCCATCCTCATGACCAGCTTCGCCTTCATCCTGGGCTGCGTGCCCCTCTGGACCGCCTCGGGTTCCGGTGCCGTGGCTCGGCGCATCCTGGGCACCGTGGTCATCGTGGGCATGCTGGCGGCCACTCTCATCGCCATCTTCGTCATCCCCGTCCTGTTCGTGGTGGTGGAGCGCCTGGCCGGCCACAAGGACGCCCCGCCCGCCGAGTCCGTGGAGAACGAGGGGGGGGCCTGAGGGCCCAACACCTCCGGGAATCTCTTCCCTCCAACAGATTGCCGGCCGGCGTCATCCAATTGGACAGGGGGTTTTGTGCTGAAACGGATGGTGGAAGGCAGTCGCTACCTGGTGGTCATCGGAGTGATCTCATCCCTGATCGCCTCTCTGGCGGTCTTCGTGTGGGGCCTGGTGAAGACTGGCGTCGTGGTGCTGGGCCTGCTCCGCACCGGGGGGGCGGACCCGCTGACGGTGGTGCGGCTCATCGAGCTCATGGACAAGTTCCTCATTGCCGTGGGCCTCTACATCTTCGCGGTGGGCCTCTATGAGCTGTTCATCGGGGACCTGGACCTGCCGGACTGGCTGGTGATCCATGACCTGCATGACATCAAGAGCCGGCTGAGTCAGATCCTGATCCTCTTCATGGCCGTGACCTTCCTGGAGCACCTGGTGGAGTGGAAGGAGCCCCTGGCCACCCTCTACTTCGCCGTGGCCATCACCCTGGTGATGGGGGCCCTGATCGCCTTCAACCGGGTGGTGGGGAAGGAGTAGGGGCGCTACCTGGCCGTGGCGCAAGGTCGGCTACGCGCCGGTTTCTGCCCTCTCACGGCGGGAACAGGGGTTCGATCTGCCTTGGGACTCGGCAGGTTGGACGGCGGGGAATCCCTCCGCATCACCCCTGCGGCTGCGCCTCCGGGGTGACGCTCCGGCCGCACCATCCGACCGAAGCGGAGCGAAGGGAGGATAGGACGGAATCCGCGAAGCGGATTGCCGCCCCGAAGGGGCGAGGACCGGAGGTCCGAGTCACGATGAAGCAATTCAGTGACTTCGATCCCCCTTGGGGGGGCATAGCAGATTGGACGGCGGGGAATCCCTCCGCATCACCCCTGCGGCTGCGCCTCCGGGGTGACGCTCCGGCCGCACGGCTGGCTGCGCACGGGCCTCCGCCTGCGGCGGACCGGTCGGAACAGCCCCCCGGGCTGTCCCAACCTGGCCCTACCTGCGCGCCATCCGTGACTTCGATCCCCCTTGGGGCTACCAAACGCAGAAACCCGCGCAATGCGCGGGTTTCCGTTTGGTAGTCCCAAGGGGAATCGAACCCCTGTTCCCGCCGTGAGAGGGCGGTGTACTAACCGCTATACGATGGGACCATCGAACAGGTTGTGAATGGTTGGGGAGGAAGGATTTGAACCCTCACCTGACGGTACCAGAAACCGTTGTCCTACCATTAGACCACTCCCCAATGAGTGGAAGATCCACTGTATCAGGTGCGGGACAAAAGACAAGGGGCGCTTCTGCCGATGAGGGGTCTGCCTGCGTGGCAGAGGTGTATCCATGGCGGAATCAATCAAGCTGGCGTACTTCATGGCGGTCAAGGAAGGCACGAGCTACCTCGGTGGCCTCCTGGTCACGGACACGTCCGGGATCCCGCTGGACTTCCGCTACACGGAGCCCATCACCCCCACGCACCTGCAGGGCATCCTCTACGGCAAGTCCCTGGAGCCGCACCTCAAGGAGGAGGTGATCCAGAAGACCCTGCTGAAGGAGCTGAAGTCCCCACCCGATCTCTTCATCCTCAGCGCCACGGAGCTGGCCGGGGGCTGGTCCGGCGATACGAAGTGCCCGGTGCTGGCGGTCCAGAAGACCCAGGACACGCCCCTGACCAAGGCCGGTGCGGTCTTCCGGGTGGGCGCCCGGGAAGTGCTCCTCCAGGTGGCTGACGGGGCGGCGCCCCTGCGGGTGCTGTTTGCCACCTCTGTGGACGCACCGACCCAGGAACAGACCGTGGTGAAGCTGCTGGAGGCGGGCTACCACATGGACCTGGCCGAGCCCCTGGAGCGGGTGGCGGCGGCGCTCCAGAGCCTGGTCATGAAGGGGTCCTGATGTTTGGCAAGGTCCGGGAAGTCATGGCTGATGCCGCCGAGACCCTGCGCCGGGCCTACTCGGGTCTGGCGGTGGTGGATGTCGCCCCGGAGCGCTTTCGGGCCCGCGGCCACGGCTCGCCTCTGCTAGATATTCAGCCCCGGGCGGGTCTGGAGTCCCTGGGGGCCTCGGCCCTGGCCTCGCGCTTGTTGGGGGACCAGCCGGTGCCTATCCGGCAGATGGAGGTGCCGCGGGCTGTCCTCCACGCCGAGTCCGGCTGGGCCCGCTGGGACGCCGGGGCTGAGGTGGTGCGCATGGCGCCCCTGGCGGCTCGTCTGTCCCAGCCGCTGGCCCTGCCGACCCTGCCAGAGCGGGTGCCCGTGCACGGCGGGGTGGAGGCCTTGGGCCGACCTGTGGCCCGTCGGCTCACCCACGCTTTGCCAGGAACCTCGATCCGGCGGCTCGCCGAGCCCCTGACCCGACCCGCCACCCGGACCCTGGATCCCGGCCTCCGGGCCCCCGCCACCCGCACCGCAGATTCGAGGCTCCAGGCACCCGCGGTCCGCCGGAGCCTCGAAGCGGCGCTCGCCTTTCCCGTGCCCATCCAGGCCGAGGACATCCAGCACCTGGCCAAGGGCCTGTGGATGCGGTACAGCCTGCAGCTGGTGCGTGGCACCGGGGAGAATGTCCGCAACCTGGAGGTCCTGGGCCTGTTCCGCATCCCCCGGAAGGGCGTGGCTGAGCTGCACCACGACCCCCGTCAGGGTCGGATCCTTGTTCGCTTCGAACCCACCGCGGTGGGGGCGCCGCGCATCCCCTTCATCCTGGCCCGCCGCAAGGATGACGGCGCCTTGGTGAGCTGTTTCGTGGAGGGCGCATGATTCGCGGGCCTGTCAGCACCTTGTCCCTGGAGGGCGCCGAGACCCTTTCGGGGTTGCCGGAGATCCCCACGGCGGTGCGCCACCGGGAGCCCTGGGAAGGCCTGCCCGCAGTCTTGGAGTGGGCCCTGGTGGCCTACGCGGGGTCCACCCTGGGGCGTGTGTTCCCGCTGCCCCTCGGCGAGACCCTGCTGGGCCGGTCGCCAGACTGTGGTCTGGCCTTGCCGGACGGGGAAGTGAGCCGCCGCCACGCCTGCCTCCATGTGACACCCGGGGGGGTCCGCCTGGAGGACCTGGGCTCCACCAACGGGACTCGCCTGAACGGCATCCCCCTCCATGGCTCAGCCACCCTTCTAGCCGGGGACCGCGTGACGGTGGGCGGCCATGTCCTGAAGCTCGTTGCCATGGATCCCCTGGAGCGAGCCTTCCACGAGACCCTCCTGGACCTCAGCACCCGGGATCCCCTCACCGGGCTGGCCAACCGCAGCTGTGTGCTGGCGGAGTTGCAGAACCGCTTCGGCCTCAGCCTTCGCTACGGGCGGCCCCTGTCCGTGGTCATCTGCGACCTGGACCACTTCAAGCGCGTCAACGACGCCCACGGCCATGCGGCTGGGGACCAGGTGCTCCGCGCTTTTGGGGCGTGGGCCACGGCCTCTCTGCGGGAAGCGGACCTGGCTGGCCGCATCGGTGGGGAAGAGTTCCTGATGGTGCTGCCAGAGACCGACCTCGCTGGGGCCCAGCCCTTCGCCGAGCGCCTGCGGCAGGTGGTGGCTTCCCGCCCCGTACCGGTGTCCTCCGGGGGCCTGGGTGTCACCTGTAGCCTGGGCATTGCCCAGCGCAGGCCCGACGACCTGGATGCGGGTCAGCTGCTGGCAAGGGCCGATGCGGCACTCTACCGGGCCAAGGCCGAGGGGCGCGACCGGGTGTGCTCGGACTGAGCCGGCGGTCCTCGGGGACCCATTGAAGTCATTCCAATTCAGGGGGAAGGGGCCTAGACTCACCACGATGCCCAGCGATCCGACGCCACCCGACCTCCCCAAGTGGGACCCGGCCGCCTGGCCGGAAGAGGCCACTCACCCGGAGGGCATGGATCCGCGGGAGTGGGTGCTGGTCCGCTATGTGGGACAGCCCGCGGGCGAGACGCTCCAGATCCCCCTGCAGGGCCTGGACGTGGGGCGGGCCTCCGAGAACGGCCTGTGCCTCCCCGACCCGGAAGTGAGTCGCCGCCATGCCAGCCTTCACATCGCCCCCGACGGCCTCTCCGTCGAGCTGCGGGACCTGGGCTCCACCAACGGCCTCTTCGTGAACGGGCGGCGGGTGCACGCCGATCCAGGTCCCGTGAGCCTGCGGGCCGAGGATGCCCTGCGGGTCGGCGGTCATGTCTTCAAGCTCAAGCACATGGATCCCCTGGAGCGGCGCTTCCACAAGGACCTGCTCGCCCGCACCACGCTGGATGCCATGACGGGCCTCAACAACCGGGCCACCATCCTGCATCAGCTGGATGCCCAGGTAGAGCTGGCGCGCCGCCACCACCGCCCCCTCTCACTGTTCCTGGCGGACCTGGACTCCTTCAAGGAGGTCAACGACACCTACGGCCACCGGGCCGGCGATCTGGCCCTGGAGGGCTTCGCCTCCCTCCTGCGGGGTCGCCTGCGGGGTTCGGATGCTGTGGGACGCCTGGGCGGAGACGAGTTCGTCGCCATCCTCCCGGAAACGCCCGTGGCCTTGGCCCTGTCGGTGGCTGAGGACTTCCGCCTGTCCCTGGAGGCCAAGGACATCGTCCTCGACGATGGCCGGGTGGTGCACATCACCTGCAGCCTGGGCGTGGCTGAGCTCAAGCGTGACGACCTTGGCGGCGGGGCCTTCTTGGCCCGCGCCGATGCCGCCCTCTACGGAGCCAAGGCCGGGGGCCGCAACCGGTCCGTGCCAGCCCCATGAGCCTGGCGGTCCCGGTCCGCATCGGCAGCGTGCGGCTGCTGGAACCCATTGGCGAGGGCGGTATGGCCCTGGTCTACCGGGGCGAGGATCGGTTTCGGCCCGGGGGCGTCTGCGCCATCAAGCTGCTGCGGCCAGAGGTGCACCAGGATGCGGATCTGGTGCGTCGGTTCCTGCGGGAGGGCGAGGTCCTCACCCATCTGGCCCATCCGGGTCTGGTGGAGGTCTTCGCCTTCGGGCACAGTGGCCCCTGGCCCTACCTGGTGATGGAGCTGCTGCCCGGTGGGAGCCTCAAGGACTGCCGGGGCGAGCCGCCTGCGGCCCTGGCCCGCCGCCTGATTCCGGCCTGCGCTGCCTTGGCTCACGCCCATGCCGCCGGGGTGGTGCACCGGGACCTCAAGCCTTCGAACCTCCTCTTCACCGGGGATGGTCGGCTCAAGGTCACGGACTTCGGCGTCTGCTACTGGGAAGGTGAAGAGGGCCGCACCCGCGCCACCCGCAGCCGGATGGTGGTGGGGACGCTGGGCTACATGGCCCCGGAGCAGCACGGGGACCCCCGCCGGGTGGACGGCCGCTGCGATGTGTACGCCCTGGGGGCCATCCTCTACGAGTTCACCACCGGCCAGGCCTATGCCCAGGTCCACCTGGCCCCAGCGGCCGCCCGGCCGGGCTTCCCCCCGCGTATGGCGGGGCTGATCATGCGGGCCCTGCAGCCGGACCCCTCCCGGCGCCTACCGGACATGGAAACCCTCGCTCGCGAGCTGTCGGACTGGCTGGAGAGCGCCGAGGCAGCCGGGTGGGGCAGCGAGCCCCTGCCAGGCTTTACGCCGGCGGAGTGGGAGGCCACCACCGTGGCCGGACCCCGCCGGGAGGAGGAGCCAGGCCAGCGCCTGGGGCCCTACCTGGATGCCCTCTCGACCGGACCCGTGGGGGTCCGCCGCGCCGCCGCCGAAGGCCTGGTATCCGCAGCGCGAGAGGGCGACGGGGTCTGGCTGGCGGCGGCCTTGGGGCGTGCACCCGAAGGCGCCCGCTTCGCCCTCACGGGCGCCCTGGGAAAAGTGGGTGGCGAGGCCGCCCTAGAGGCCCTGCTCGCCCTCCTTCAGGATCCCTTTGCCCAGGGGGATGCCGCCGAGGCCGCCGCAGCGGTGGCTCTCCGCACCGGGCAGGCTCCCCGGGCCCTGGCGGCTCTGCGGGAGTCGGGTCTGGGCTCGATCTGGCGCTGGGGTCCCCGAGCGGCCTTGGGCGATGCGGCCTGGGTCGGGGCCCTGGTGTTGGCCTGGCCAGGCCTGGCCCAGGCCTCCCGCCTGCAGGCTCTGCAGGCCGCCGTTCGTCTGCCGGAGGACCTGCGGCGCCAGGTGAAGGCCGCAACGGCCGATGCCTCGGGTCAAGTCCAGGCCGCCTGGCAGCAGCTCTGAAACCTACTCAGGCCAGGTAGCGCCACCAGATCCAGTAGACGATGGGGACCGCCGCTCCGGCCCCGGTCAGCCACAGGCCTCGGCCGAAGAAGCCCTTGGGCCCCTTGATGATGAACAGGCCCGTGAAGGCCAGGACGATGAGAGCCACCGCATACAGGTCCGCGATGACCGTCCACAGGCGCTTGGGGGCGTTGAGGTGCAGCTGGTTCATGGCGTAGAGGACGGGGCGGGGCCGCACGGCCTCCACCAGCACCTTCCCCGTGGGCAGGTCCACCGCATAGGTGATCCGCTCGTAGTACAGCTGCAGGGTGTCGTCATCCGGCTGGAAGGCGCTCTTGAACTTGCCCTCAGGCTTCAGCTGGGCCTGGGCCGCTCGCACCAGGACCTCCGTGGGGTCCGTCCGGCTCAGGGGCTGGATCTGGCGGACCTCTTTCACCTTGGCGTAGTTAGGATTCCAGCTGGCAATGTGGTTCACCGCCAGACCGGAGATGGCATAGGCCAAGGTGAGGGCCACGGTGACGTAGCCCACATCCCGGTGGGTGGCGGCGTTCCAGCGACGCCAGGGTTTGGCCCGGCGGGCCGGTTCGGAATTCACCCTGGGCCTACTGAACCTCGGCGCCGAGGCCTTCGATGCGAATGATGGTCTTGGGGCCGTTGATCTTGCCGTAGTCGGCCGGCTTGCTCAGGGCCTTGGCTTCCTTGTCGCACATGGCCTTCTGCTGCTCGACGGAGAGGACGCGCTTGGACACCGTGCCCTCGGCCACCACGGTGCCGCCCTTGGCGTCCATGGGGAAGGCGATGACGCCGTCCTCGACCTTGAACATGATCTCCTTCTTGTCGGCGCCGATCTTGATCCAGCACCCGCGCTCTTCGCAGACTTCCGTCACGAGGCCTGTCACGCGGACCTTCTTGCCAGCGTAGGCATCGGGGTTGGCAAGGATCTCGGCGACCTTTACTTCGGTCTTGAGGGCGAGGGGCTGGCCGTACTTGCGGGCCCCCGCAGCGCTGAGGCAGGCGGGAAGCAGGATCATGAGGGCAAGGGTGGCGGGGATGCGCATGGAACCTCCGGGTGAACACCGATGATAACCGAGCTGTCATCAATGATGCCTGAAATCTCCCAAGCCCGCCCTTTCCCTGTGAAGGCGAATCAGGCTCAACTGGGCTTCAGGGCTTCCGGTTGCGCGCCGACAGGCGGTCCAGCATGTCCCAGACCTGGTGGCACTCGTCGCAGGTGGAGCGGGGCTCGCCGCAGGGGAAGCCCTCCACGCCCATGCCCTGGCAGCGGGGGTTGCTGAAGAAGAACACCAGCTCGCGCACGGAGCCCAGCATGCGGGCCTGCCGGGCCGCGTCTGGCAGGGACCGCAGGTCCTGGATGAGCTGCCACTCGGCGGGGCTGAGGTCGGGGCGGTCGATGGACTGGGACATGGGCCCTCCGGGAGGGCCAGTATAGGGGACGGACTCGCCCGCCTCCTCAGCGATACTTTGCGCCCATGGTCTTGATGACCGAGGCCAGATGGGTCCGCAGGGTCTTCGGCTCCAGCACCTCGGCATCAGGGCCGAACTGCAGAATGAAGCGGGTGGGCCCCGAGGGCTCGGTGGCGAGGAAGGTGAGCAGGACGGTGCCCCCCTTCTCCTTGCGCACCTCGACGGAGGGCAGGGCCGGGGGGGCGTCCAGCAGGGCCTGGGGCCAGTTGGTGCCGCTGATGCGCAGCTGGATGCGGAAGGGGGTCCCCGGACTGAACCAGCCGCCGATCTGACAGTCCCGGGCCTGCTCCATGGGGCCCTTGTCCGGGATCAGCCCCCGTCGGCCCAGGGCCTTGGCCTCGACGATGCGGGCCAGACGGAAGTGCCGGGGCTCCTGCTTGGCGGGATCCCAGGCCAGGAGAAAGGCGCCTCCTGAGAAGACATCGTGGGTGAGGGTGAAGGGGATGACGGTGCGGGTGCTGGTGCGGCCCGTGGAGGCGGCCTGGTAGGTGAGCTCCAGCTCCCGGGAGCCATCCGGGTGACCCAGGGCCAGCAGGACCTGGGTGAGCATCTTGGTGTCCAGGGCCTGCTGGTCGTCGGCGCCGCCGCGCACGCAGACGTGCTCCTGGAGGGCCTTGAAGAGGTCCCGGTCCCGGGTGCTCAGGTGGCTGTCTGCCAGCTTCCGCAGGCCTTCCAGCTGGTCGTACCAGAGTTCCGTGGCCGTGCCCTCCAGGGCCATGAGGGCCACCTCGAGGGCCATGCGAGCGTGGGGGGTGATGCGGGTGTCCCACTCAGGCCCCTTTTCCAGGGTGAAGTGGATCACCGGGGGTCGGCCCTGGCGGTCCTTGCCGAAGCGGGCCCCCTGCTCCTCCAGCAGCTGAATGGCCCGGTCCACGGTGCGGGGAGCAACCCCGCCCAGGCGGCGAGTGAGGGCGGCCTTGGTGATGCCCTTCTCCCCGGCATCGCGGATGGACTCGAGCACCGCCTGCATGCGCTCGGGCTTCACGAGGTTCGCCCCGTCCGGCTTGGGGGACTCGAGGGGCTTGCGGCTAGGGGTTCCGGCCATGGGGGCCTCCGGGGACTGACCTTCAGGATTGGTCAGCCAATGTCCAATGGCAAGGGGTTTGGTGTTCCCCCCTCCCAGAGGTCCGTAAAGGGCTGCCCATCCCAGGGGGCCCCCGGGCGCAACACGGCGTGGCCCCCGGCATACAGCAGGCTCCAGAGGGCGGCGCGGGTGGCGGGTTCGCCGAGGCGGGGCAGGGGCAGCTCAACCTCGGTGTCATGGTCCCAGCCGAGGCGGACATTGAGGCGGCGGAGGCGGGCCAGGAGCTCGCCCTGCGCCAGTCCCGCAGCAAAGGGCGTGCTGGCACCCACCACCTGCTCCCGGGCATGGTAAGGACCCCGCCCGGCCTCATCGTTGAAACCGGGGCCGCCCAGGAGGTCCATCGGCAGGGGCTGCCCTGTGGGGTCCCAGGGCACGCCCGAGGCTGCGGCGGCCAGCTCGGCGAGCCAGTCCCAGGGGGTTCCCGTGGCCGAATGGATGGCCGTGGGGGGGATCGCCTGCCCCAGCATGCCCAGGGCCACGCCCTCCACCCGGTTGCGGAGCTGGGCGTAACTCAAGGTATTCCAACCCGGCGCCGTAAGGGCAGGGCGCTCCTGCAGCCGCGCCGCGCGCTGGATCAGCAGGTCTCTCAGGGTTTCGGCCACGGAGACGAGTGTGACCCCCCGCCCGGGGAACCGGCCAGGCGAAATCTTCCGTCAACCCCTTCCCTGTGCGCCGGGTCAGTGGACTTACCGGATATAACCGTTCCATCTGGGCCCCGTGCCCGCTTCCTTGGAGCCAGTCATGCGCCTCTCCTTCCGCTCTGTTGCGCTGTTCTCCGTACCGGTCCTGATTCTTGCCCTGGCGCTGGCCTGCGGGGGGAGCGCCAAGACCTCCCTGGTCGGCTCCGAGCCGCCCACGGGCACCGCCGCCATCATCCTGACGGACGCCCCCTCTGACCTCTGGTCATCTGTGGAAGTGGTGGTCACCCAGGTGACCCTGCGCAGCAAGGCCGACCACACCAAGGAGGTGGTGGCCTTCTCGGGCACCTCCGCCAAGGTCAACCTGGTGGACCTGGATAGCGTGGGCGAGCTGCTGGCCACTGCCACGATCCCCGTGGGCACCTACGACGGCCTGCGGGTCACCATCGATCCCGCCAGCCTGACCCTGGTCAAGGCCGACGGCACCACCGTTCCCGCCAGCCAGGTGCACGTCCAGGGCAGCAGCATCATGGTCGAACTCAGCGCCGACCTGGTGGTCGCCGCCGGCAGCAACAACGCCGTGCAGCTCGACTTCGACCTGGGCCATCCCCTCTTTATCGTCCAGCTCCCCAACGGGGACTGGGCCGTAAACCTCCAGATCAAGCACCGCCCCAATGCTGCCAGCCTCGCCGGCATGGTCCTGCGCCATCGCCGTGGCACCGTGGCCTCGGTTGGCACCGCCAGCTTCGTGCTGCACACCGCCGCCGGCAACGACCTGACCATTCACACCGATGCCGCCACCTGGTACTGGAATGCCGACACCCGCGCCGCCGGCACCTTCGCCGGTCTGGCCGCAGGGAAGAACGTCCTAGCCTCACTCCGCATGCAGGCGGACGGCTCCCTCTGGGCCGTGCGCGTGTGGTACGGCGCCGCCGCCCTGCCCGAGTTCACCCCTGAGGGCCATGTGCTGGGCGTGGACCTGCGGACCGGCACCATCAGTATCACCACCACCGCCGGCATGCCCCGTCCCGTGGTCATCGATGCGGACACCACCTTCACCTATGGCGGCCAGACCCTGGGCACGGGCACCGCCTTCCTGCCCAACGTCTGGGCCGGGTTCAAGGTGCAGCTGGAAGTGAAGGACCCCCTTGCCGCCCCCATGCACGCCCGCAGCCTGGACATCCAGCGGGCCGTGGACGGCGGGATCATCAAGGCCGCCACCGCCACCGGGTTCACCTACCAGCACCCCAGGGCCGGGGACCGGACTCATGCCTTTGCCAGCCCCTTCACCTGGTGGTACCTGGGCTTCCCTGGCATCACCAGCACCAACTCCAACGCCTTTGTGGCGGCGGTGACCAACAACGGTGATGTGCTCTCGGCCGGTGCCAGCGACCTGCAGTGGAACCCCGGCACCCGCGCCTGGGACGCTGCAACGGCCATCTTCCTCCCCGTGGATCTGCCCACCGGCACCATCAGCACCTCCTACAACGCTGGCCAGCTGGCCTACACCTTCACCGGTGCCTCCGGCCGTCCCCAGACCATCACCGTGACCCTGAACACCACCGTGGGCATGCAGCCCACCGTGCTGGAGCTGAACCGCCAGACTGGCATGATGTCGGCGGTGCCCCTGGCGCTGTCCGCCTGGCCCACCAAGCTCGTCGCCAATGCCAAAGCCAAGGTGGCCGTGGTGCCCAAGCCCAACGGTGACTTCGCGGCCTACGCTGTGGTGCTCTTCACCGGGTTCTGAGAACCGGGTCCGTAACAACTCGAACAGGCGGCGCCATGGGTGCCGCCTGTTTGCGTTTCAGGCCTGTCCGGTGCCCCCGGTCAGTCCTCTTGGAAGGTGCCCCAGCCCGCCCAGTCCAGCTTCTTAGCGGCAGTGTCGAGGGTGCCGTCGCGGCGCAGCGAGACCACGGTGCCCTTCTTCAGGGCCTGTCCCTGGTAGGTGATGTCTTGGCCCAGCATGGCCTGGCGCAGGCGGCCATCCTCGTAGAACCACGCCATGGCCTGGGCGCCAAGCTTGACCGCAGTCCAGGCACCCCGCAGCACTGGTAGGGTCGAGGCACAGGGCAGGCCGTCGATGGTTTCCTCCTCGGCCAGCCAGACCGCGCGCAGCTTCCCGTTGGCGTGCAGCATGTGGCCCAGATAGCCCGTGTAGAACCGCCCCATGCCTCGGAGGCGATGCCCCTGGATGGTGGCCTCCTCAAAGAGCCAGAAGTGGCGCATCCGACCTGCCGGATCGAAGAACAGGGTGGCCTTGGCGGGCAGTAGCTGGTTGCTGACCAGGGTCGGGGCGCTGAGGACGGCTTCGGCGAGCTCCCCCGTCTTCTGGAAGGTGACCTGGGAACCGGCCGGGAGCATGACTTCGCCGTGGCGGTACTCCCGGGCCAGCGTGCACTGCTCGACCTGCCCATTGTCAAAGCGCTTGGGGGTGCCTCCGCAGGGGACCTCTGCTCGGGGTGTCGGACCCTCCGGCAGGTTCTGTGCAGCCTGCAGGGAGCTCAACCCGAGGGTCAGGGCCAGGACGAGGATCGACTTCCGATTCAGAGTCGAAAAAATACGAGTCATATTCATGCCTCGCTTTTTGTTTGGGATATACCCAATGGTAGTGCGGCATGCAAGGAGGCGGAGGCGGCGTCTGCTACCTCCCCCAGCACCGGACGGTCCGGGCGAAGGCCGTAGACCTAGCGCGCTGAACCTTACACTGTGGCGGCGATGGCCCCCACGGTGAAGTCCGGGTGCAGGTCCATGAGGGGCCGCGGCGGGGGCGTGGCCTGGACCTGGCTGAAGCCGGCGTGGCGCAGGGCCGTCGCCCAGGCCTCCGGCGTGAGGAACCCGTGGCGGGGCCGCCACTGGGGATCCAGCTCCACCTCCGTGAAGCTGCTGATGAAGGTGAAGAAGAACTCCAGGTAGAGCGGGTGATCCAGGCTCGGCTTGAGGCACTCCCCGATGACCAGGCGGCCACCGGGCCGTAGGCGGCTGCGAAGATCCACCAGGGTGCGCTCCAGGTTCTGGGCCACGTGGAGGACGTTGATGCCGACGATGGCATCCAGGCTGGCGGCCTCAATGCCCTGGGCCCCCAGGTCCCGGTTCAGGTCCAGGCTCTGGAAGCTCAGTGGCAGACCCGGCGCAGTGCCCCGCAGGTCCCGCTGGGCCCGGCGGAGGAAGGCCAGGGCGACGTCGGTGTAGCGGTAGTCCGCAATGCGGTCCAGCCAGCCCTCCGCAGCGCCCCGCTGGGCCACCAGTTGGGCAAAAGACCCCGCCCCCGCTCCCAGCTCCAGGACCTTCGCCCCCTCGGGTAGGCCCTCCCGCAGGGCCAGGAGGGTGAGCAGGTTGTTGGGCAGGTAGGCCAGGTTTTCGTTACGGAAATAGCCGAGCCAAAGCGGAAACAGGGCCAGGTCGAAGAGCAGCGACTCGCCGGTGCGGCCCTCCATGAAGAAGGGCCGGATGTGGGAGCGCACGCCGTCCAGGAGGTCGAAGTTGCTTAGGTGGCCGGGGGCTGCGGCCTCCACCTCGCTGCGCAGGCCCTCCAGGTCCAGGTCCGGCGTGCCCGCCAGCCGGAAGATCGGGCCGTCGTGGTGCAGCAGGCCCGCGCTGGCCAGGAAGGGCAGCATCCAGGCCAGGGGCTTGCGGGCCTGGGCTGGCAGGTCCTGGCAGAGGCCCTCGAGGGTAAGGCCCTGGCGGAGGCGGGCCTCCCAGCCCAGGTCCAGGAGCAGCAACAGGCACACCCGGGCCGTGTAGACCTCCGAGAGCCGGTGCACAGCCAGGAAGGGGGGCGTGAAGAGGCAGGCGATCTCGGCCCCGCAGGGCCCCAGGAGGTCAAGACCGGGCGGCGTCCCGGAGGGGTCCGCCCGCAGGGTCATGAGTCCATCATCTCGCTGATGCTGCGGCCTCCGTGGATGCGCAGGATGGCGTCCCCGAAGACCCCGGCGGTGGAGAGCACCTTGAGGTTGGGCAGGGCCAGGCGCTGGGCGGCGGAGACGGGGATGCTGTCCGTGACCACCAGCTCATCCAGCTCGGCGGAGCGCAGGGTCTCCATGGCATTGCCGGACAGGACGGGGTGGGTGACGCCCACGCGGACCGTGCGGGCATTGAACTCGCGGAGGATGCGGGCGGCTTCCTTGATGGAGCCGCCGGTGGCGATCTCGTCGTCGTAGATGATGGCGTCCCGGCCTTCCACATCACCGATGAGGGCCACGCTCTGGGCCTTTTCGGAGTCGTCGAAGCGGCGCTTGTCGATGATGGCCATGGGCACGGACAGGCGCTTGGCAAAGTGGCCTGCGAACTTCGCAGCACCGGCGTCGGTGGCCACCACCACGGCGTTGGAGAGATCCTTGGTCTTGAAGTAGTTGGTGAGGATCGGCGTGGCCAGCAGCTGATCGGCGGGCTTGCGGAAGAAGCCCAGGATCTGCGGTGCGTGCAGGGTCATGGTGAGCACGCGGTCGGCACCGGCGGTCTCCAGCAGATCGGCCACCAGGCGGGCCGTGATGGAGATGCGCGCCTCGTCCTTCTTGTCGCTGCGGGCGTAGGGGAAGTAGGGCAGCACCGCCGTGATGCGCGCCGCCGATGCGAACTTCAGCGCATCGATGAGGATCAGCAGCTCCAGCAGGTGGTCGCTGACGGGCGGGCAGGAGGACTGGATCACGAAGACATCTGCCTCGCGGACATTCTCCTCGATCTTCACCTTGATGTTCTCGTTGGAGAAGCGGGTCACCTTCAGGCGCCCCAGCGGCATGCCCATGTGCGTGGCGATGCCCCTCGCCAGGTCCGGGTGACTGCTCCCGGAAAAGACCTTCATCTCGCCGAACATGGATCCCCCGAGTCTGGGTCCAGTGTAACCCAGCGGACGCCCTCGGTGGCCTGGGAGCTAGGCCTGGATGTAGTGGGGCACGAAGGCGCTGGTGTTGTCCGTCACCGGCCCGGCGGACTCCCGGATGCCCAGGCCGGCGGGTTCCCCGTCCACCACCCAGGTGCCCAGCACCGGGTGGAACCCGTCCAGACAGGGGATGGGGGCCAGGGCCTGGTAGACGATGCCTTCGGCGCCGTACTCGGGCCGCTCGGGGGCGAAGAAGATGGGCTGGCCCGGCCGGTGGAGCTCCACGTTGGCCCCCTCCCGCCCCAGGATGGGCTTCTTCACGAAGCCCTTTTGAGCCAGCTCCCGGGGATAGTCCAGGTAGGCCGGCAGGAGCAGCTCGTGGCCCGGGAACAGCTCCCACAGCACGGCCAGCAGGGCCTTATTGGAGAGCAAGAGCTTCCAGGCGGGCTCCAGGAAGAGGCAGGGGCGGGGGCTGAGGGCCAGGTGGGGGGCGAAGGCATCCCGGGCCATGAACTCCCAGGGGTAGAGCTTGAAGGCGGCGGCCACGGGGCGCTCATCCAGGTCCACAAAGAGCTTGCGGCGCTCGTCCCAGCCCAGGTCCTCCAGGGGCATCTGGAGGCTCTGTACCCCCGCCTGGTCCGCCGTGTCCCGCAGGTAGGCCACGGTCTGGATGTCTTCCAGGGTGTCCTGGTGCAGGAAGGCCACAGGGGCCAGGGGCAGGAAGGCCTTGGCCCGCCCCCAGGCCGCCACCAGGCGCTCGTGGAGGGCGTTGAACTGGTCCCGCTCCGGCATCAGATCCTGGAGCCAGAACCACTGGATGATGGCCGCCTCCACCAGGGCGGTGGGGGTATCAGCGTTGTACTCCAGCAGCTTGGGGGGGCCTGCGCCGTCGTAGGCCAGGTCGAAGCGGCCGTAGATGGACACCTCATCCTGCTCCCAGGAGGCCTCGATGATCGGGGCCAGAAAGCCGGGGATACCCAGGTCTGCGTAGCGCCGGGTGCTGATGATGTGCTGGGCGGCCTCCAGGCAGAGGGCCTGCAGGGTGGTCGTGGCGGCCTCCAGGGTGTGGATCTCGGCGGGAGTGAAGCGGTAGGCCGTCCCCTCCTTCCAATAGGGCTGGCCGTCGTCGTGGGTGTGGTGGAGCAGGCCCTGGGCCTCCACGGTCTGCTGCCAGCCGTCCCGCTGGCGGTGGGTGGTCCGCTGCATGGGTTGCTCCTCAGGATCCGGCGGCGGCGCCGCGACCGATGCCGCCAAAGCCGCTGCGGGCCACGCCGCCCATGCCGGTCTTGCCAGTGACGCCGCCCGCCGCCCCGGCTACGCCGTAGGCCTGGCCGGAGATGGGGACCTCGGAGGCCCGGGGTGGGTTCCATGCCTGGCCGCTGAGGAACACGCCGGAGCGGCCACCGGTGGCGGCAGCAGCGCTCTGGTAGGGTCGGGCGTCCTCCTGCTGGAAGGGGCGGCCAGGGGCGTTGAAGCGGTAGCCCATGGGGTGGGGCGCAAAGCCGGACCCGTAGCCGAAGCCCATGGGGGAGGGCCGGTTGAAGAGGAAGTGCCAGAGCAGGTAGTCGTCCAGCCAGGAGCGGTGACCCCAGCTACTGCGCTCGGGGTGCCGCTCGCGCACCGCCGCCACCTCCCCGGCGATGCCGTGGCGCTGGGCCAGGGCCTCCATCTTGGCGGCGTCGACCTTGTTGATGACCCACAGAAAGCCGCGGTCCTCGGTGGTGTTCTCACCCGCGGGACGGATATCCCGCAGACGCTCGGCACTGAGCTGGCGCACGACGGCATTCCCGGTGCCACCCTCCGTGGCGTTGACGCCCACCAGGTAGAGGTTCGGGGTGAGCTGGGTAAAGGAGAACCCCTGCACGCTCACATCCGCCTGGTGCTCCGTCATGAAGTCCTGGGACGCCACGCGCAGCTGCTCCAGCACCGCTGGGCTGGGGGGCTGCAACTCCTCGCGCTGGCGGCGGGCGGCCTCCTCTGCTTGGGCCTTCCGGGTGCGCTCAGCCTCCTGGCGGCCGCAGCCCATGTAGGTCGCAGAGAGGGCCAGCATCAGGATGCCGGGGACGCGCAGGGATCGGTAGAACGAACGCTGGCTCACAGTGGACACCTTGAGGCCCGGCGTGGGCCGGGGAGGATGGAGTTCAGACCTTGCCGCCGCCGACCCTTTCGATGTGGGCACCCACCGCCTGGAGCTTCTTCTCCAGTCCGGCGTAGCCGCGGTCCAGGTGGTAGATGCGGTCCACCACCGTCTCGCCCTGGGCGACGAGGCCGGCGATGACGAGGGCGGCGCTGGCCCGGAGGTCCGTGGCCATGACCGTGCAGCCCGTGAGGTCGGCGGGACCAGCCACGATGGCCGTGTGGCCGTCGGTGCGCAGGTTGGCGCCCAGGCGCTCCAGCTCCATGGCGTGCTGGAAGCGGTTCTCGAAGATGCCCTCGTTGATGACGCTGATGCCAGAGGCCTGGGTCAGGACAGCCATCACCTGGGCCTGCAGGTCCGTGGGGAAGCCTGGGTAGGGCAGGGTGGTCACATCCTTGGAGCGCAGCTTCTGGCCGGGCTCCCGCTGGATGCGCAGCTGCCGGCCGTCCTGGCCCTCGCGCTCGGTGATGACGCAGCCGGCGCGCTCCAGGAAGTCGAGCAGGACCCGCAGGTGCTCAGGCTCGCAGCGGTCGAGCACCACGTCGCCACAGGCGGCGGCCACGGCGCAGAGGTAGGTGCCGGCCTCGATGCGGTCCGGGATGACAGCGTGGGTGCAGCCGTGCAGGGCCGTCACACCGGTGACCGTGAGGGTGCCCGTGCCGATGCCCTCGATGGGGGCGCCCATCTTCACCAGCAGGTTGGCGAGGTCACCGATCTCGGGCTCCTGGGCCGCGTTGCGCAGCACGGAGGTGCCCTCCGCCAGGGTCGCCGCCATGAGGATGTTCTCGGTGGCCCCCACGCTGACCTTCTCGAAGGTGTGGTCGATGGCCTTGAGGCGGCCCTTCACGGCGGCATGGATGTAGCCGTGGCTGATCTCGATGCTGGCCCCCATGCGCTCCAGGGCCTCCAGGTGCAGGTTGACCGGGCGGGCGCCGATGGCGCAGCCGCCGGGCAGGCTCACGGTGGCCTTCCCGAAGCGGGCGAGCAGCGGCCCCAGCACCAGGATGGAGGCGCGCATGGTCTTCACCAGGTCATAGGGAGCCTTCGGGTCGTCGCTGCCCGCACAGGCCAGGCGGGCGGTCAGCTCGAAGCCCTCGCCTTCCGGCTCCAGGGAGGCCTCGGTCCCGAGGGCCGCCAGCACCTTCACCATGGTGCGGATGTCGGCCACCGCTGGCAGGTTGGTCAGCTCAAGCTGTTCCGACGTCAGCAGGGCCGCCGCCAGACAGGGCAGGGCTGCGTTCTTGGCACCCGACACCCGGATGCGCCCCCGCAGGGGATGGCCACCTTGGATCACCAGTCTGTCCATCGATTCTCCCGCCCTCCAGCGTAGCCCATTCGGCCCGGGGACCGGGTCTCCACGCTTTTCCTGCCCGGATTTCCGGCATTGGCCTGAAAATCCCCCCATGCCGCATCCCGTCATGAGCCCCTCCTGTGGCACCCCGCTGCTCCGCTACGTGGGGGATCGGGTGGTCTTCCGCCTGGCCCACCCCGAGCCCGGGGCCCAGGGCTGGCGGGCCTTTCTGCGGACCAACCTGACCCGTGGGGGCCGCATGCGGGAGGAGACCTTGGCCCTGCTGGGGGAGCGCCTGCGGGACCCGGCGGGTTCCTCCTGGCGGGACATTCCGCTGCGGGAGGACGGGGCTGGCTGGCACCTGGACCTGGCCCTCACAGAGCCAGGCCCCTTCCGGGCCAAGGCCTATTGTGTGGACCCGGAGGGACGCCAGCACTGGCCTGAGGGCGAAGATGTGGGCTTGTCCGTGCATCCGGACCGCCTGCGCACGGGCAACACGATCTACTGCGCCTTCCCCCGCATGTTCGGTGGCGCCGCCGGTCGGCAGCGGCCCGACCTGGCCCCGGCTGTGGCGGCCCTGGATGCGGCGGGCTATGCGGTCATCCCTCCCTCGGGCACCCTGCGGGACCTGACCACCGCCGTGCCCCACATCCTGGACGACCTGGGCTGCCGCTTCCTGCACCTGCTGCCCGTGGGGCCCGTCCCCACCACCTTCGCCCGCATGGGCCGCTTCGGCAGCCCCTATGCCCAGCTCGACCTCACAGCCATCGACCCCGCCCTGGTGGAGCTGGACCGCCGCACCACGGCGGAGGACCAGTTCCGGGAGCTGACCTCGGCGGTCCACCAGCGCGGGGGGCAGGTCCTGCTCGACATCCTGGTGAACCACACGGGCTGGGGCAGCCGCCTGTTGGAGCACCGGCCGGACTGGTTCCGCCGCAATGCCGATGGCACCTTCCACAGTCCCGGTGCCTGGGGTACCACCTGGGAGGATTTGGTGGAGCTGGACCAAGGCAGCCCGGCCCTGTGGGACACCGTGGCCCGGGCCCTGATCATCTGGTGCGAGCGAGGCGTGGACGGCTTCCGCTGCGATGCGGGCTACATGGTCCCGCTGCCGGCCTGGCAGTACATCACGGCCAAGGTCCATCAGGCCTATCCCGAGGCGATCTTCCTGCTGGAGGGCCTGGGCGGGGCCTGGGAGGCCACGGACACCCTGCTGGCCCGGGGCGGCATGCACTGGGCCTACTCGGAGCTGTTCCAGAACCACACCCCCACCGATGTGGCCCCCTATCTGGACCACTGCTTCCGGGCGGGGGCTCGCACGGGGCTCCTGGTCCACTACAGCGAGACCCATGACAACCAGCGCCTGGCCCAGCGGGGGGCCTCCTGGTCCCTGCTGCGGAACCGCCTCTGCGCCCTGGCCAGCCAGAGCGGGGGCTTCGGCTTCACCTGCGGGGCCGAGTGGCTGGCGGCGGACAAGGTGGATGTCCACGAAGCCCGGGACCTGGCCTGGGGCGCCGAGCCCAACCTGGTGAAGGAGCTGGCGGCGCTGAACGCCCTCATCTCGGACCACCCCTGCTTCTTCGACGGGGCCCAGGTACGCCGGGTGAGCGGACCCGCAGACCCGGTGCTGGCCCTGCTGAGAACCTCGGCCGAGGGCCTGGATCAGGTCCTGGTGCTGGTGAACCTGGATACGGAAGTCGCCCGCACCTGTCCCGTGGCGGGACCGGACTGGGAGGGCCTGGGCGAGGCCTGCGTGGACCTGCTGGGCCAGGCTGTTCCCGACGGCAAAGCCCTGCCGGGTGGCGGCCGGGCCCTGACCCTGCGGCCCGGCGAGAGCTTCTGCCTGGCGGCCCAAGCCGAGCCCTCCGGCCTGGCCGGCGAGGCCTACCGACGCACCCGGGCCCTGGCGGCCTGGGCCCTCCAGGCTCTGGCCGCCGTCCATCCTGCCGAGGCCCTGGGCCCTGGAGACTGGCGGGGTCTGGCGGAGCGGGTCGAGCGGGATCCCGCAGCCTTTCTGGCGGCCCTGGCGCACCTGGAGCCGGCGCACCTGGCCCACAGCCTCTTGGGGTGCCTGGACGCTGCCTTGGCCAAGGGCGTCTTCCCCCGGGTGACGCCCTGGGCGACGGGGGATGCCCGCCGGGTGAGCCTGGTCCCCCCCGGGCATTGGCTGCTGCTGACGGATCCCGGGCCCTTCGAGGCCACCCTCTCTCTACCAGGGCTGCCCGACCTCCACCTGCGCAGCGTGGCGGCCGGTGACGCCTGGATGGCCACCGTGCCCCCGGACCTAGGCCGGAGTGGGGAGGGCACCCTCCATCTGCGCCGCCACCGGGAGGGCCTGGCGGTCCTCCAGGCCACCCTCCGCTTCCTACCCGCCGAGCCCAGCGCTGCTGCCACCAGCGCCTCATCGGGTCTGGCCCTCCTCACCAACGGCCGGGGCGGCATGGCCCGCCTGCAGGCGGACCTGGGGGCCATCGCCTCCAAGTACGACTGCCTCCTGGCGGCGAATCTCCACCCCACCGCCCCCTCGGACCGGCATGTGCTGGCCAAGCGCCTGCGGGCCTGGGTGAATGCGGACGGCTTCATCACGGCTCTGGATGGCCTCAACCTGGTGCGCTTCGAGGCCGGTCCGCCGGTGCGGTGGACCTTCCAGGCCAGTGCCGGAGACGGTCGCCGGGTGGAGGTGGGCCTGGAGGCCTGGATGCTCCCGGACCAGAACGCCGTGGGCCTGCGCTGGACCCGGCCCAAGGGGGCGGGACAGGCCGCCGACCTGCCCCCGGACCGGCAGGTTCGCCTCACGGTGCGCCTGGACCTGGAAGACCGCTCCTTCCACGGGGAGACGCACCTGGATCCGGGCCTGGAGGCCCACTTCCGGGCTGCTACCTCCGTCTTGGCGAAGGCCCCGGGCTTCCGCTTTGCGCCGGCTTCCGGTCGGCAACTGGCGGCCTGGGCGGACGCCGGGTCCTACCACCCGGAGCCTGAGTCCTGTCGGGGCATCCCCCACCCCGTAGAGGCCTCCCGAGGACTGGCGGCCTCTGGAGATGCCTGGAGCCCAGGCTGGTTTGACCTGGATCTGCCGCCGGGAGCCGCCATCCACATGGCCCTCTCGGCCGAGGCGACCCCCCTGGACGAGGCCATCCCTCCCGGAGCGCCGCCCTCCGCGACCTTCCAGGACCGCCTGATCTTGGCACTGGAGGCCTACCTCGCCCGCCGGGAGGACGGCCTCACGGTCATCGCCGGGTACCCCTGGTTCCTGGACTGGGGCCGGGACACCCTCATCGCCTGCCGGGGCCTGCTGGCCGCCGGCTGGTCCGAGGACGCGGGCCTCATCCTCCGTACCTTCGCCGCCCTGGAGCGGGAGGGCACCCTCCCCAACATGCTGGGGACAGACAGCACTGCCGACCGGGACACCTCGGACGCCCCCCTCTGGCTGGCCGTGGCCTGCGAGGAGGCCGTTGCGCACCTGGGCCCGGAGTTCCTGCAGGCCGACGCCGGCGGGCGCACGGTGGAAGAAGTGCTCACCTCCCTGGGCGAGCACCTCCGTCTGGGCGCCCCCAATGGGGTCTGCATGGACCTGGCTTCCGGGCTGCTCTGGAGTCCGGCCCACTTCACCTGGATGGACACTCGCTACCCCATGGGCACGCCCCGCGAGGGCTACCCAGTGGAGATCCAGGCCCTGTGGATCCGCCTCCTGCGCTTCCTGGACCGCATGGGCGCCCCCAGTGATGGAGAGCCCTGGGCCACCACGGCAGCCCGGGCCGAGACCTCCCTGGAGGCCTTCTGGATGGAGGACCGGGGCTGGTTTGCCGATGTCCTGCTGGCCCCCGCCGGCACCCCCGCTGCCCAGGCCGAGGTGTGCGACCACCTGCGGCCCAATCAGCTGCTCCTGGTGGCTCTGGACCTGGTGACCGGTGACCAGGCCCGGCGGGCCGTGGCCGCCTGCGCCCGCCACCTGCTGGTGCCCGGGGGCCTCCGCAGCCTGGCGCCCCTGCCGGTGACCTCAGCCCTACCGATCCCGGCGCCCTGGGGCGGCACCCTCAACGAGCCCCTCAGCCCCTACTGGGGCCGCTACGAGGGCGATGAGGACACCCGCCGCAAGCCCGCCTATCACAACGGCACGGCCTGGGTCTGGCCGCTGCCGCTTCTCTGCGAGGCCCTGGACCGGGCCTGGGAAGGGGATCCGGATGCCCGAGCCACGGCGCGGGCCTGGCTGGGGTCCACGGCGGCCCTCCTGGACAGCGGCTGTGTGGGTCAGCTGCCGGAGATCCTGGATGGTGACGCCCCCCACGAGGCCCGAGGCTGCGACGCCCAGGCCTGGAGCGTGAGCGAGACCCTGCGCGTGTGGCTGGCGCTGGGCTCACCGGGAGGAAGCAGGTCGGGGGTTGACACCGAATTTGATTTGTTATAAACATAATCAAGTAACTTAAGAAATGTCTTCCAACCCCCTTCCACCCGGAGTCCCCGTGACCCAGTCCTACCGTCCCGAAACCATCGCCCTGCATGGCGGGCAGGTGCCCGATCCCTCCACCCTCAGCCGCGGCGTGCCCATCCACCGCACCAGCTCCTACGTGTTCAAGAACACCCAGCACGCGGCGAACCTCTTCGCCCTCAAGGAGCTGGGGAACATCTACACGCGGCTGATGAACCCCACCACCGATGTGCTGGAGCAGCGCGTGAGCCAGCTGGAGGGCGGCGCGGCCTCCGTGGCCCTGGCCTCGGGCACGGCGGCCGTGTTCTACGCCATCATCACGCTGGCCCAGGGTGGCGACGAGATCGTCAGCGCCAACAACCTGTACGGCGGCACCTACACCCAGTTCGACGCCATCCTGCCCACCTTCGGCATCAAGGTGAACTTCGTGGATCCCAAGGATCCCGAGAACTTCCAGAAGGCCATCACCCCCAAGACCCGGGCCATCTTCATCGAAGCCATCGGCAACCCCGTGCTGGATGTGGCCGATATCGAGGCCATCGCCGAGGTGGCCCATCGCAACGGCCTGCCCCTCATCGTGGATGCCACCTTCTCCACGCCCTACCTGCTGCAGACCATCAAGCACGGCGCCGACATCGTGGTGAACTCCCTCACCAAGTGGATCGGCGGCCACGGCACCGGCATCGGCGGCATCATCACCGACTCCGGGCGCTTTGACTGGAAGTCTGGCAAGCACCCGCTGTTCTCAGAGCCCGATCCCAACTACCACGGCCTCCGCTGGGGCCATGACCTGCCCGAGGCCCTGGCGCCCATCGCCTTCGCCCTGCGGGTGCGGACCGTGCCCCTGCGCAACCTGGGCGCCGCCATTGCGCCGGACAACTCCTGGCTGTTCCTGCAGGGCCTGGAGACCCTGCCCCTGCGCATCGTCCGCCACAGCGAGAACGCCCTCAAGGTGGCCGAGTTCCTTGAGAAGCATCCGCAGGTGGCCTGGGTCCGCTACCCCGGTCTCCCCGGGGATCCCTCCCACGCCAACGCCACGAAGTACCTCAAGCGCGGCTTCGGCGGCATGGTGGTCTTCGGCATCAAGGGCGGCCAGGAGGCGGCGGTGAAGCTCATCGACAACATCTCCCTCTTCTCGCACCTGGCCAACGTGGGCGATGCCAAGAGCCTGATCCTCCACCCGGCCAGCACTTCCCACTCCCAGCTCACCGAGGCCCAGCAGCGGGAAGGGGGCCTCACCCCCGACCTGGTGCGCCTATCCATCGGCATCGAGCACATCGACGACATCCTCGGCGCCCTGGAAGAAGGCCTCGCGGCTGCCAAGGCCTAAGCCCCGTCCAACCAGCCACAAAAAAAGGGACAGCAGTCGGCTGTCCCTTTTTTTGCCTCCAGAGAGCCTGCCAGATGACCGACCCCACGCCGTAATTGGGAAAATTGTTCGGGATATGTGAAAAACCAGCCAAAGTCCAGGCTTACACCCGGGGCCGCCCCGTCCTAGAATGGACCATGGAACCTTGCGACCCCGCCTCGACCTTGGGCGATCTGGATCTGCACCTGCTGGGCGAAGGCACCCACCTGCGGGCCTACGAAAAACTCGGCGCCCACCCCCGCCAGCTGGGGGGGATGGACGGCGTCTCCTTCGCGGTCTGGGCGCCCAATGCGCAGTCGGTCAGCGTGGTCGGGGACTTCAACGGCTGGGACGGCCGCTGTCATCCCCTGCGTCAGCCCGGGGCCAACGGCTTCTGGGAGATCTTCGTGCCCGGGGTCGGCCTCGGCGCCCTCTACAAGTTCCAGATCCACGGTCCTGCGGGCAATCTGCTGCCCCTGAAGGCCGATCCCTTCGCCTTCCGCTGCGAGGCGGCCCCCGGCACGGCCTCCATCGTCCATGGCCTGCAGGACCACCCCTGGGGGGACGGGGCCTGGATGGAGACCCGGCGCCGCACCCGCACCCACGAGGCCCCCGTCAGCATCTACGAGCTGCACCTGGGCTCCTGGCGGCGACGGCCCGACGGCACCTACATGACCTACGGCGAGATCGCCGCCGACCTGGCGCCCTATGCCAGCTGGCTGGGCTTCACCCATGTGCAGTTGCTGCCGATCATGGAGCATCCCTTCGATCCCTCCTGGGGCTACCAGCCCCTGGGCCTCTTCGCCCCCACCAGCCGCTTCGGCGGGCCTGAGGACTTCAAGCTCTTCGTGGACACCCTGCACCAGGCGGGCCTGGGGGTGATCCTGGACTGGGTTCCGGCCCACTTCCCCGAGGACAGCCACGGCCTGGGCCAGTTCGATGGCACGCACCTCTACGAGCATGCGGACCCCCGCCAGGGCCGGCACATGGACTGGGGCACCCTGATCTACAACTTCGGCCGCACCGAGGTGCAGAACTTCCTCATTGCCAACGCCCTGTTCTGGCTCGACCGCTATCACATCGACGGTCTCCGGGTGGACGCCGTGGCCTCGATGCTCTACCTGGACTACAGCCGGGAGGCCGGCCAGTGGATCCCCAACCGCCACGGGGGCCGCGAGAACCTGGAGGCTGTGGCCTTCCTCCGCCGCCTCAACGAGGTGGTCTACGGCCACTTCCCGGATGCCTGCACCATCGCCGAGGAGTCCACCGCCTGGCCCGCCGTCTCCCGGCCCACGGACCAGGGCGGCCTGGGCTTCGGCTTCAAGTGGGACATGGGCTGGATGCACGACACCCTGCGCTACCTTGGGCAGGGCATGATGGCCCGTCCCCACCATCACGACCAGATCACCTTCTCCATGCTCTACCACGACTCCGAGAACTATGTCCTGCCCCTGTCCCACGATGAGGTGGTGCACGGCAAGCGCAGCATCCTGGGTCGCATGCCCGGCGATGCCTGGGAGCGCATGGCGAACCTGCGCCTGCTCTATGCCTGGCTCTACGCCCACGGCGGCAAGAAGCTGCTGTTCATGGGCGGCGAGTTCGGCCAGGGGCGGGAGTGGAACCACGACACGGCCCTGGACTGGGGCCTGCTGGAGCAGCCGGCCCACAAGGGCATCCATGACCTGGTGCGCGACCTGAACGGCCTCTACCGCAGCCACACGGCCCTCCACCAGGGGGACTGCCAGTCCGGCGGCTTCTCCTGGATCGACTGCGGCGACCGCTTCAACAGCGTACTCACGCTCCTGCGCCGGGGTGCCGATTCAGCGGACTTCATGGCCATCGCCTTCAACTTCACCAGCCTCACCCAGAGCGGCTACCGGGTCGGCGTGCCGCAGGCTGGCACCTACACCGAGCTGCTGAACACGGACTCCATGCACTATGGCGGCAGGAACGAGGGCAACACGGGGCGGATCCGCACCGAGCCGGTCCCGGCCCATGGCTTCCCTCAGTCCCTCAACCTCACACTGCCTCCCTTGGCCGCACTCTTTCTGCGGCCTGAATCCAACGAGCCCTGACTTTAGGAACGACCATGGACAAGCTACTTCCGAAACTGCAGCAGCTCACGCAGAACCTCTGGTGGACCTGGAAACCCGAGGTCCGCACCATCTTCCGGGACCTGGATCTGGACCTCTACACCAAGGCCCACCAGAACCCCATGTCCGTGCTCAAGCAGATCACCCCCGATCAGCTGGAGCAGCGGGCGGCGGATGTGGATGTGCCGGCGCGGGTGGACCGTGCCCTCCGGCAGCTGCACGAGTACTGCACCCCCGTCACCACCTGGGGCATCACCCACGCCGGGGCCATGCGCTCCCGCCCCATCGCCTACTTCTGCATGGAGTTCGGCATCCACGAGTCCCTGCCCATCTACTCGGGCGGCCTGGGCATCCTGGCGGGCGACCACCTCAAGTCCGCGTCCGACCTGGGCATCCCCCTGGTGGGTGTGGGCCTGCTCTACCACGAGGGCTACACCAGCCAGGTGCTGAACAAGGAACTGTGGCAGCAGGATGTGGTGGAGCCCTTCGACATCGCCGACCTGCCCCTGGTGCCGGCGGTGGACCGCCACGGCGAGCCCGTGCAGGTCAGCGTCGAGCTGCCGGGCCGCACCGTGCACGCGGCCGTGCTGGAGGTCATGGTGGGCCGTATCCGCCTGATCCTCCTGGACACCCGGGTGAAGGCCAACGGCCCCCAGGATGTCGCCCTTACGGCCCGCCTCTACGGCGGCGACCAGCGCATGCGCATCCAGCAGGAGCTGCTGCTGGGCGTGGGGGGCGCCCGCGCTCTGCGGGCCCTGGGCATCAATGCCAGCGTCTTCCACCTGAACGAGGGCCACTCGGCCTTCGCCCTCCTGGAGCGGGCCCGCTACCGCATCCAGGCCGACGGGATGGACCCCCACAAGGCCCTGGCCGAGGTCGCCTCCGCCTCGGTCTTCACCACCCACACCCCCGTGGATGCCGGCCATGACCGCTTCCCCGCCGACCTCGCCACCGAGCACCTGCGGCCCCTGGCCGAGGGCCTGAAGCTGTCCCTGGACGAAGTCATGGGCCTGGGCCGCGTGAACCCCCACGACCACGGCTCCCCCTTCATGCCCACCGTGCTGGCCCTCAAGCTGACGCGCCGGGCCAACGGCGTCTCGGCCCTCCATGGCGTGGTGTCCCGCAAGATGTGGAACCACCTCTACCCGGGCACCCGGGAGGATGCGGTGCCCATCGGCCACGTCACCAACGGCGTGCACCTGCCCACCTGGCTGGCCACGGAGATGAACCACCTCTACGAGGCCCACCTGGGACCCGCCTACCAGAGCTCCCTCACCCGGCCCGACACCTGGACCCCCATCATGTCCGTGTCCTCCTCGGAGATCTGGGAGACCAAGCAGGTGCTCAAGGCCCGCACCATCCGCTTCATCCGCAAGCGCTCTGCCGCCATGCGGGAGCGCCTGGGCCTGCCGGCTATCGAGCCCGCGCCCCTGGATCCGGATGCCCTGCTCATCGGCTTCGCCCGCCGCTTTGTCCCCTACAAGCGCCCGGACCTGCTCTTCACGGACCTGGACCGCCTGGATCGCCTGGTGAACAACCCATCGCGGCCCGTGAACCTCGTGTTCTCCGGTCGGGCCCACCCTGCCGACCAGACGGGCAAGGGTCTCATCCAGAGGGTGGCGCAGATCCTCGAGGACCCGCGCTTCCGCCACCGGATCCTGTTCATCGAGAACTACAACATCCGCGTGGGCCGCATGCTCTACCAGGGCATCGATGGCTGGCTCAACAATCCCCAGCGCCCTCTGGAGGCCTGCGGCACCAGTGGCATGAAGGTGGTGCTCAACGGCGGCCTGCACATCTCCGTCCGGGACGGGTGGTGGGCCGAGGCCTATGACGGTGCGAACGGCTTCGCCATCGGGACCGGTGAGATCCATGCAGATCAGGCCATCCAGGACCAGCGGGATGCCGAAGACCTCTTCCGCCTCCTCGAAGAGGAAGTGGTGCCCCTCTACTACGACGACCGGAACGCCGCCGGCATGCCCCTCGGCTGGGTGGAGCGCATGAAGCACTCCATCCGCACCCTGGGCTGGCGCTTCAACGCCGACCGGATGGTTCAGGACTACGTGAACCACCTCTACCTGCCCGCTGCCATCGGCAGCAGCTGCCAGATGCCCCCTCCATAGGCCTGGGTACCTGTAACTCAAGCCAAGAGTGCGCCTGCCGATAGGATGCCCAGGAGGGTGTCCGGGATGAGTGCGCCCGTGACCGGCAATGCAGTGGAGGGCCGCCTGGAGGCTGAGCGCCAGGCCTTCCTGGAACTGCTCCGCATGGCCAACACCCTGACTCCGCCCTCAGCCATCGCCCAGCAGCTGGCCACCCTGGCCCAGCACTTCTCCTGCTGCGAGGCGGTGGCCATCCGGCTTAAGGCTGGCCCCGACTTTCCCTATGCCGCCAGCCTGGGCTTCACCGAGGGCTTCGTGGCCCTGGAGAGCAGCCTCTGTCAGGAGGATGCCGAGGGCCGCCTGGTGCGGGATGCCCTGCGCAACCCCCTCCTGGCCTGCATGTGCGGGGCCGTCCTCACCCAGCAGGTGGACTCGTCCCAGCCCTTCTTCACCGAGAGCGGCGCCTTCTGGACCAACGCCACCTCGGCGCTCCTGGCCTCCGCCACCCCCATCACGCTGCCCTGCCCGGTCCGGGGCCGCTGCCACACCGTCGGCTTCGAGTCCGTGGGCCTCTTCCCCATCCGGCGGGATGGTGTCACCTACGGCCTGATCCAGTGCAACGACCGGCAGCCCGGCCGCTTCACGCCCGAGCGGCTGGCCCTGCTGGAGAGCCTCTGCCAGAGCGCCGCCCACCTGCTGCAGCTGTCGATGGCATAGCTGGTGGCTGTCAGCTGTCAGCTATCAGCTATCAGCTATCGGCTATTGGCTGTCAGCTGAGGCCGAGGCGCTTGAAGGTTCGCTTTTTGCCGTCCTCGACTTCGGGCTGGTCGAAGGGGTCCAGGTCCATGGCGAAGCCCAGGATGCCGATGATGGCCTGCCAGGCCATCATGAAGGCGCCCACTTCCCGCTCGCTCAAGGACGGCAGGGACCAGCGCAGGAGGGGCACCCCTGCGGCTTCCAGGGCACCGGCGGTGCCCTCGGCCTGAGCGCGGAGGATCTCGCCACCTTGCAGCGAGGCCAGGCCCGGGTAGGGGGAGCCCGGCGGCGGGTCCAGCCGCTCCGGCGCTGGCGTGCCTTCCACGGTCATGAGGATGACGCCCAGGTTGCGGGGGCCGGCCATCCAGCGCTGGAGCTGGCTGTGCTGGTCCACGGGGCCCACGGCGCGGATGGGGGTGAAGCCCTTGCGCTGACCGTCCCGGGCCACCTTGCCCAGAGACTCGGCCACCAGCTGCACCCACCAGGCGGACAGGTTGTCCAGGCGCATGGCGTAGGGCATGAGCACCCATTCTGTGACGCCGTCCCGGTGGGCATCCAGCAGGAGGTCCACGGTGGCGGCGATGCGGTCATGCCAGGGACCGGCACCGGCCTCCACCTGGGCGATGACGTCCCGGCCACCCTGGAGGAAGCCGGCGGCATCGCGCCCCATCCAGGCCAGGGGCAGGGTGCCGATGGGCGTGAAGGCAGAGAACCGTCCCCCCACTTCCACGGGGATGGGCAGGATGCTGCAGCCGTTGGCCCGGCCCCAGGTGGCCAGGGGGTTGGCATCGTCCTGGGTGATGAGAAGGGGCGGAGCCAGCTCCGCGAAGCCAGGCAGGGCGCGGAGCCGGGCGACCCAGGTCCAGAGCTCCAGGGTCTTGCCGCTCTTGGAGGCCAGCACCAGCTGATCGCCGGGCTGGAGGCGGAAGTCCGGTGCGGGCTCGGGCGAGGCCAGGGGCACCCAGTTGCGGAAGGACCGATCGTCGCCGAAGGCGCGGACCAGGGTCTCCGAGGGCAGCAGCGAGCCCCCGATGCCACACCAGAGCAACCGTCGCTCCGGGTCCAAGGCCGGCAGGGTCGGCTCAGCTACCGTTCTCCAGCCCCCCATGGGATGGCCTGCGATGCCCTGCCAGTGGGTGCGAATGTCCATGTCAGCCCTCGTTCGGTGGGATGGAAGCGTAGAGGTCCAGGTAGGCTCGGGCGGGGCCTTCCCACCCAAAGTCCGTGTCCATGCCCTGGCGCTGCACCCGGCGCCAGGCCCGGGGGTTGCGGAAGAGGGCCAAGGCCTGGTTGATGGCCTCGCCCAGGGCCCAGCCGTTGGCCCGGTCGAACACAAAGCCCGTGGCGGTGCCGTCGGCGAGGGTTTGCGGGGTCGCCCCAATGACCGTATCGGCCAAGCCGCCGGTGCGCCGCACCAGAGGCAGGGCCCCATAGGCCTGGGCATAGAGCTGGGTGAGGCCGCAGGGCTCCTGGCGGGAGGGCACGAGCACCACATCCGAACCCGCGAAGGCCCGGTGGGCCAGGGCCTCGTCATAGCTCAGGAACACGGCCACGCGGCCGGGGTGGCGGGCGGCCGCCTGCTTGAAGGCACCCTCGGCATGGGGATCGCCGGTGCCGATCACGGCCAGCTGGGCGCCGCAGGCCACCAGGTGATCCACGTTCTCCAGCACCAGGTCCAGGCCCTTCAGGGGGTCCAGGCGGCTCACGGTCGTGAACAGGGGGGCATCGGGATCCTCCGCAAGACCCAAACGCTGCTGGAAGTCCGCGCGGTTGGGCCGGCGGCGGCCGGGGTGGCGGCTGTCGAAGCGGCTGTGCAGGTGCGGGTCCCGGGCGGGGTTCCACACCCCCCCGTCGACGCCGTTGATGATGCCCGTCAGCTCAGCGGAGCGGTGAGCCAGCAGGCCCTCCAGTCCGTGGCCGCCGAAGTGCTGGATCTCGCCGGCGTAGGTCGGACTCACGGTGGTGATGCGATCCGCGAGGCGGAGGCCGGCCTTGAGGTAGCAGATGTCCTTGTGAAACTCCACGCCCTCCGGCGTGAAGGCCCGGGGTGGCAGCCCCAGGTCCGGCAGGAGAGCGGCGGGGAACCGGCCCTGGTAGGCGATGTTGTGGATGGTCATCACCGTGGCGGGGCGAGGGCTGGACCCATAGGCCACGTAGGCCGGCATAAGCCCCGCATGCCAGTCATGGCCGTGGATCACATCGGGCTGCCAGCCGGCGAGGTCGCCGGAACGCCCCAGGTGCGCCGCCGCCCAGGCCAGGGCTGCGAAGCGGTGAGGCAGGTCCTCGGGTTGGCCGTAGGGCCCCCCGGGTCGGTCGAAGAAGCCGGGCTGGTCCAGCAGGTAGAGGGGGAGGCCCGGGGCATCGGCCCGAATGAGCCGAGCGGGGCCGCCGCCCATGAGGTCCGGGAACACCGCCGCCACTTCCTCACCTACCACGGCGGACCGAATGGCGGGGTAGGCGGGGACCAGCAAGCGGACATCCGCGCCCAGGGCACGCAGGGCCAGGGGAAGGGCCGCCATCACATCGCCCAGACCACCGGTCTTGACGTAGGGGAACAGCTCGGAGGCAACGAAAAGAACCTTCAAAATCTAGGACTCCAGCTGACTCAGCATGCGCTGGGAGATGAGGGTGACGCCGCCTTCCG
>CAIRQL010000030.1 GCA_903880675.1 uncultured Holophagaceae bacterium
CTTTGTCACCAGCACCACCGCCAACAACATCGATCCTTACACCCATGCAACCTTTGGTCTCGTTACGACCTCCATCACAACCGGGGGAGGCACCCTTGCAGCCCTAGGCAACGGCGCTGTTCTCGCCATTCAGGGAACCGTGTACAGCAACATGGGCAACGTCCCCAGCTCGGCAATCACAACCTCCGCCATGTTGACGGCCCTTCAGACCGCCATGACGCAAGATGAAGAATCGAAGAACTCCCTGGCCAACCTGGCCGCCCCCTTCGGCATCACCGGCACCGTGAAGAACCTGGCGGGTGAGCCCCTGGCAGGGATTGGCGTAGGGGTCTGCAGCTTTGGCGGCCTCACCCTCATGGGCGTCACGCAAACCGCCGTGGATGGCACCTATACGGTCCGTGTGCCCGCTGGCGACTATGTTGTCGGTGCCATGAACCTGGGCACCGCCAGCTTCGCCGCCAGTGGCTGGTGGTCCGCTACTGGGCCCGCCTCCAGCCAGTTCAAGGCCGGGAAGGTCACTGTGAGCGATGCCATGGTTACCAAGGACTTCGCCCTGATAGCGGGTGGACGGTTGTCTGGGAGCCTCACAGGCATGGCCAATCCAACCGATGTGCCCCTCCCCGGCATGCAGATCGCCCTCTGCGATTTCGCCTCGGGCCAGACCCTTGCTTCTGCCAGCACTGGCCCCGACGGCACCTTCGTCTTCAATGTGGCCCCAGGGACCTACTATGTGAGCGTCCGCAACAAGACCCGCTATGTGCCCTATGGCTCTGCCAACTTCATGGACACCCCCCCTGTGGGTACCGGTGGTGGCAAAAACAGCACCCAGGCCACCAAGATCACCGTTACAGCAGGAGTCACCCAGTCGGGCAGCATGAGGCTGTGGCCGGGCCACAAGATCTCGGGCACCGTGTTAACGAACAGCGGCGGCTCACCGGTGGTCGGGATCCCGGTCCGCTTCCAGGATGCAACAGGGGGTCTGAATACGCCGGGAGCCGAGAGCACCCGGACCGACGTGGATGGCCAGTACCGCCTCTGGCTCCAGCCCGGCAGCTACAATGCCCTCTGCCGAGGCCAGTCCGCGACCGCACTCAATGCAGGCGTCGCCGACGTGGTTCAGAACTTTAGCGCCTCTGTGGGCAAGATCAACCTGAAGCTGGTGGACTCCGGCAACCATCCCATCAGCCAGGCCCGGGGCGATCTCTACGATGGAACCACCTGGAATGGACTGAGCCAGGAGATCTCCAACTCTGAAGGCATCCTGGAAATGTACACAACAACCCCCGCCCAGACCGTGAAGTTGGGCTTCTCGGTCTACACCAACGAGTTCTTCGGTTCCTCTGCCTACAACGGGACCCAGACCGGAGCCGCTGTTGCCATCAGCGCCGCTACGAACCTTATTTCACCAGACCCCTCGGCCGCCAGCCTGGACCTGGGGACCGTCACCCTCCCCGATGGGGCCATCCTGACCGGATATGTCCGCGACACGAGCACGCCCCCTCTGGGACGCCCCAACATCATGGTCCAGGTCCGGTATGGTGGCACCGCTGGCAGCTTCAAGCTGGTCAATACCCGCACCAAGTCCGATGGCTCCTACACGGTCACCCTGCCCGCAGGGATTACCCTCAGCCGCGTTGTCGCCAATCCCGGGACCAGCCCCTCCCAGCAATTCGACAACATCGTGATGGGCGTTGCTGGTACCACCAAGACCCAAAACTTCGCCTGGTAACGGGGTCCCGGGCGTTCCGGTCCACCGCGCTCAGCGAGGTGCCGCCGTCACCGCAAAGGCCTGAAACCCTTCCCCCTCCCACCGGAGGGGGTGAGGGCGGAAGAAGGCCGTGGCACCCACAACTGCCTCCGAACCAGCCAACATGGCCGCAGGCCAGACCTCGGCCGGGCGCAGGTCCGGCCGCGCCGTGGCGAGCCATTCGGAGTGGGCCACCCCCTCCTCGGGCAGCCAGGAGCACACGGCGTAGATGAGCAGGCCGCCAGGGGCCAGGCGCTCGGCGGCGGCGGCCAGCAGGCGGCGCTGGAGCTCTGTGAGGCGGGGCAGCTCGTCGTGGGCGATCCAGGGCCACTCCGGGTGCTTCTGGAGGGTGCCACTGCCGCTGCAGGGGGCGTCCAGCAGGATGAGGTCAAAGGTCCCTTCGTGAGCCTCCAGCCACTCTGCTGCATCGGCCTGGAGCACGCGGACATTCAGCTGCCGCTGCCGGAGGGTCTGGCGCAGGCGGGCGGCCCGGCGGGGATGGACCTCCAGGGCCGTGATGTCTGCCTCCGAGTGGCGGATGGCCAGGGCCGTGGTCTTGCCACCGGGGGCGGCGCAGGCGTCGAGGACGCGGGTCACGGGATGGTTCCATTCATAGGCCAGCAGGGCCTGGGAGCTGCGGTCCTGGACCATGCCTGACCCGGACTCCAGCCAGGTCCGGGGGAAGGAGGCGCCCTCTTCCAGCCGCAGGCAGCCCAGCAGCTCGGGGTCGTCCACCAGGCCTTCCGGCAGGGGGCCCATGAGCTGGCGAAAGGCGGGGCGAGGGGGCTGC
>CAIRQL010000031.1 GCA_903880675.1 uncultured Holophagaceae bacterium
CCTCCGCCCTGGCAGTTTGGGCTTACTTAAGCTTGCTGGTCTCTTCGATTTCCATCTTGGCAGTGAGGGGCAGGAAGCCGTCCTTGACGACGATCTCCTGGCCTTCCTTGCTGAGGACGAACTTCAGGAACTCGCGGGTCAGGGGGTCCACGGGCTTCTTGGGGTCCTTGTTGATGTAGACATAGAGGTAGCGGGAGAGGGGGTACTTGCCACTGAGGGCGTTCTCGTAGGTGGCCGCGAAGGGGGCCCCGCCGTTCTTCTTTTCGTCGGAGATGGGCAGGGCGCGGACGCCGGAGGTGGCGTAGCCGATGCCGCTGTAGCCGATGGCGAAGCGGTCGGAGCCCACGCTCTGGACCACAGAGGAGGAACCGGGCTGCTCCTTGACAGTGTCCTTGTAGTCACCCTTGAAGAGGGCGTGCTCCTTGAAGTAGCCGTAGGTGCCGCTGGCGCTGTTGCGGCCGTAGAGGCTGAGGGTGCGGCTGGCCGCATCCCCGGTAAGACCGAGCTCGCCCCAGGTCTTGATGTCCTTGGCAGCGCCGCCCTTGCGGGTCTTGGAGAAGATGGCGTCCACCTGCTGGAGGCTGAGCGTCTTGATCGGGTTGTTCTTATTGACGAAGACCGCCAAGGTGTCGATGGCCACGGCCACCTTGGTGGGCTTGTAGCCGTACTTCTTCTCGAACTTGTCCATCTCCTCGGCCTTCATCTCCCGGCTCATGGGGCCTAGCTGGCTGGTGCCTTCGATGAGCGCCGGGGGGGCCGTGGTGGAGCCCTTGCCTTCGACCTGAATCTTGACGTTGGGGTACTTCTTGTTGAAACCCTCGACCCAGAACGCCATCAGGTTGTTCAGGGTGTCCGAGCCGATGGAGTTGAGGTTCCCGGTGACGCCGGAGACCTTCTTGTAGGTCGGGAGCTTGGAATCTACTTTGACGGCTTGGGCTTGGGCAGTGATTCCCAGGAATAGGCCCGCCAGGATGGCCTGGACTGCGCTTCGGATCCTCATGGATGCCTCCTTTTCTGGATTTGATCCTGGGCTCCGGGCATGAAGGTCCTAGGAACGCCGTGTGACAACGGTGTAACTTCCCCATTTGGGCCACCCCCTTGCACTCCTGGAAATAAGTGGTTTTAATACTTGAGTATCCCGCGTGCCGTTCGAGGCGTTGCCCAGGCCCGGTGATCACGACCATCCCTTTTTTTTCCTCCCGGGTGGCCGAAGTCAGGGCAGGGCCCCCTTCGGTTTCCCGATTCCCCATCTCCAAGCCATATAACCCCAGGGCCGCTGAGCCTGTCGGGCGTCAGCCGCAGACAAGCCCCTGGGGCCTCGAGAGGAGCCTCTTTGAGCCCCAAGAAAACCATGATGATTAACGCCACGGATCCGGAAGAGATCCGCGTGGCCACCCTGCTTGACGGGGTGCTGTTCGACTATGACGTCGAGTTCCTGCACAACGAAAAGATCAAGGGCAACCTCTACAAGGCCCGGGTCGTCCGCGTGGACACCAGCCTCCAGGCGGCCTTTGTCCACTTCGGGGGCCACAAGAACGGCTTCCTGCCCCTGGGCGAGCTGCCCCGGGAGATGAGTGGCGACGGCCGCCGCGGCCGCATCCAGGACGTGCTAAGCCGCGACCAGGAGATCCTGGTCCAGGCCGTGCGCGAAGAGCTGGGCTCCAAGGGCGCCATGATGACCGGTCAGGTGAGCATGGCCGGCCGCTACCTGGTGATCACCCCCGGCAATCCCGTCAACGGCATCAGCCGGAAGATCGAGAGCACGGACGAGCGCCGCCACTTCAAGCAGCTGGTGGACACCCTGGACATCCCCGAGGACATCGGCGTGATCGTCCGCACCGCCAGCCTGGGCGTGACCCTCGAAGACTTCCAGCGCGACCTGGACTACCTCCTGGACTCCTACAAGGAGGTGCTGAACCGCTACAAGCACCGCCAGGGACCGGGCCTGGTGTGGCAGGA
>CAIRQL010000032.1 GCA_903880675.1 uncultured Holophagaceae bacterium
CCTGCCGTCTTCTGGGTGGCCAATGTTCTGGAGATGCTGGAGCGGGCTGCATTCTATGGCTTCTATATCGCCATCACGCTCTATCTCACCGACCTGGTGGGGTTCAGTGACCGGGAGACGGGCGTCGTCGCGGGCCTGTTCGTGGGCCTGCTCTACTTTTTGACCCCCTTTGTCGGCGCACTTTCAGACACTTTGGGGTTCCGCAAGGCGCTGATCATGGCCTTCGCCCTGCTGACCGTGGGCTACACGCTGCTCGGCCTGTTCACCGCCAAGCTTCCAGCCGTCCTCTCGCTCATCGTCATCGCCGTCGGCAGCTCGTTCATCAAGCCGGTGGTGACGGGAATGATCGCGAAGACGGTTTCAGAGGCCAATCGGGCCCGCGGTTACGCCCTCTTCTACTGGGTGGTCAACATCGGCTCCTTCGGCGGAAAGACCTTCGTCCCCTACATCCGCCTTGGGGCCGGGCTGCAGTATGTCAATTTTTTCGCCGCTGGCATGTGCCTAATGGCTCTCCTGGGTGCCGTAATCTGGTTCCGCCCCGAGGTTGAAGTGGTTCGCGGGAAGACTCTGGGAGAGGTCGCGCGTTCTCTTCTGAAAGTGGTGCGCACCCCGCGACTCATCCTCTTCATTCTCATTGTCTCGGGTTTCTGGACCACCCAGTACCAGCTCTACGCGACCATGCCTAAATACGTCATCCGTCTGCTGGGGCCGTCCTCCCGGCCGGAATGGATTGCCAATATCAACCCGCTGGTGGTCGTGATGTTCGTCGTCCTGATCACCCGCTTGATGCAGCGGAGAAGGGCCGTCACGTCGATCTTCATTGGCATGCTGCTGGTGCCTGCGGCGGCCTTGGTGATCGCACTGGGGCCCGCCCTCCAGGCGGTGGTCGGACCGAAGATCTTGATCCCCGGGGTGGGCTCGGTGCACCCCATGGTGCTCATGCTGATGCTGGGCATCACGCTTCAGGGCTTCGCGGAGAGCTTCATATCGCCGCGCTACCTGGAATATTTTTCACTCCAGTCACCCAAGGGAGAGGAGGGTGCCTATCTCGGCTTCGCCTACCTCTACTCCTTCTTTGCCGCCGTGATCGGCTTCGCACTTTCTGGGGTTTTATTGGACAAGTACTGCCCAGATCCAAAGACTCTTCCGGCGACCCTCAGCAGTGTGGAGCGCGCGGCCTATTACCAAAATGCTCATCACATCTGGTACTACTTCATCGCCATCGGCATCCTGACGGCCCTGGCGCTCCTGGTGTTTGCGCGGGTCACAGCAAGCCGCGAGAGTTCCTCCCCAACCTGATTCCCTCCTGACCTTTCTTTCTCTCGTTGGAGCACATACGCATGCGACACGCCCGCCTCCTGCCCTTGATCTTTCTGTCCTTGGTGGCTGCCGCCGTCGAGCGCCCCATGCGCCTTCCCCAGGACCCCAGTCTCAGCCCCGATGGCCGGGCGGCGGTCTTCGCCTGGCAGGGGGACATCTGGTCGGTTCCCAGCACCGGCGGAGATGCCACGCGCATCACCTCCCATCTGGCAGACGATGCCCAGCCCAAGGTGAGTCCCGATGGCAAATCGGTGGCTTTCGTCTCTAGGCGCACGGGCACAGAGCAGGTCTTCATTACCCCCATCCAGGGTGGAACGCCGCGCCAGGTGACCTTCGACGCGCACGACAAGACCCTGGTTGGTTTTACCTCCGACGGCGCTGCTGTTCTGGTGATTGAGGAGCAGGATCTCTCCCCTCACCCGGTAGAGAATCGCCGCCTCTTCAAGGTTCCCCTCACGGAGCGAAAGGCGCCGGAGCGACTCTTCGACGCCTCTCTGGATGGGGCGGCCCTCTCTCCCGATGGGACGAAGGTCCTGTTTACCCGGGGGCGGGCTCCGTGGTGGCGAAAGGGCTATGAGAGCTCCGCCGCCTCCCAGCTCTGGGTGGCTGACCTCTCGGCGCAGCCTGTTACCTACAAGCGCCTGAGCGCTGACCTCCCGCACTTCCAGAACCTCTCGGAGCGCTGGCCCATGTGGTCGCCGAATGGGAAGGGCTACTACTTCGTGAGCGAGCTCGGCGGCGTCAACGAGGTCTACTACCGCAACCTGGATGGCTCGGGCCTGCGGCGCGTGACCCAGGTCAGCCGGGGAATGGGTGACGACGGGGTCGTGTTCCCGGCCCTCTCCAGCGACGGCAAGACCCTTCTCTTCCGTCGCCGCTTCGATCTGATGACAGCTGACACCACGGACGGCAAGGTCCGCTCCCTTGTGCTGAACGCCACGGGCGACGAGATAGCAGCCCCTCTGGAGCCCCGCACAGATAAGGCCGCTTCGAACGTGGCCTTCACCAAGGATGGCAAGCAGATGGCCTTCGTGGCCGGGGACGACGTTTGGGTGATGGACACCATCCTGAAGGAACCCGTTCGCGTCACCCACAATGCCGCCCGGGAAGACAGCCTGGCCTTCAGCCCCGATGGCAAGCGCCTCTACTTCGTGAGCGAGGCCGGTGGCGAGTCCGATCTCTACGTTGTCGACTGTCCAAGGGAGGACCGAGCCTGGTTCCTGGCCTCCGGGTTCACCCCCAGACCCCTCACCCGGGACAAGGCTGTGGAGGGTAGCGTCAAGCCCGATCCCACCGGCAGGACCGTCGCTTTCCTCAAGGACCACGCTCTCTGGATCATGAAGGCTGACGGCACCGGCGCCCACAAGCTCCTCGACAGCTGGAGCAGCATGGACTTCGACTGGAGCCCTGATGGCAAGTGGCTGGTCGTCTCCAAGCAGGACGCACTGTTCAACAGCGACATCTGGGTGCTGCCGGTGGACGGCAGCCGCCCCCCCTTCAACCTCTCTCGACATCCCGACAACGACAGCAATCCCCGCTGGAGCCCCGACGGCACCCGCATCGCCTTCGTGGGGCACCGGGATGGGGACGAGGCCGACATCTACGTGGTGACGCTCTCCAGGGCCGTGAAGGAAGAAACCGCCAGGGATCGATCCCTAAAGCGTGCCACGGAAGCCCTCCAAAGCCGCCCGGCCCGACGCGAGGCGAATCCCGCCGCGGTGGAAGAGGCACCCGCTGAACCCGCAAGCCGTTCTGTTCGGTCGGTGGTCAAGGATGTGGTGATCGACTTCGAGGGCATTCACGACCGTATCCACCGCATCCGTTTCTCGGGCAACGAGCGCGACCTCGTGTGGTCCCCGGACGGCACCCAGCTCGGCTTCACGCACGCGGCCTCGGGCGCCCCCATGGAAGGCGAGGAAGACCAGCGGGCCAAGCGCCCCGCCGCAACGCCCGCCCCAGCCCAACCCCAAGCGGCGCCTACCGCCCCTCGCACGACTCCCGCAGCACCCGCCGCCCCCGCGGCTTCATCTGCGCCAGCCACCCCCATGGGACCAGCCTTCTTCACTGTTACCTTCCCCGACAAGCTAACCCCAGTTCAGGTCTTCAGCCCGGCCCTCGCCCACCCCAAGTGGGTGGAGGCGAACACCCTCGTGGGAACGGCTGTCGGCCTCCCCGCCACCCTCGCCATCTCCTCCGCCAAGCGGACCACCTACCCCTTCACGGTCCACGTCACCCGTGACTGGCGGAAATACCGGACGGCTGTTTTCGATCAGGCTTGGCGCCACATGCGGGACAGCTTCTACGATGGGCACCACAACAACCGGGACTGGGACATGGTGCGCGCCAAGTACCGGGACCTGGCGGCTGCGTGCCTGGGGAAGAAGGAATTCGAGACCCTGGTCCAGATGATGCTCGGCGAACTGAACGCCTCCCACCTCGGCTTCTCCAATGCTCCTGAGTTTCTCCCGGTACCGCCTGCCACGACTGTGCCCGCCCCAAACCCCTTCCAGCTGGGCTTGCGCTTCGATCGCGCTGCGAACGGGAGCGGGCTGAAGGTGGCCAGCGTCATCCCGAACAGTCCCTGCAGCATGCAGCGGAGTCTGGTTCGGCCTGGAGAGACGCTGCTGGCCGTCGATGGCGTGAAGGTGTCTCTGGATACAGACCTGGCGGGACTCCTGGCCATGCCTGAGAGCAGGGACCTGGAGCTCACCATCGCCGACGGCGCGGGCCTCGCCCGCAGTGTCACCGTGCGGCCCGTGGCTTCCGTGAGAGAGCTCCTTTACCCTGAATGGGTCGAAGGGAACCGTGCGGAAGTCGAGCGCCAGAGTGGCGGCAAACTGGGCTATCTCCACATCAAAGGCATGAACATGCCGAGCTTCCGCCAGTTTGAGGAGGACCTCTACCACGCCGGCGTTGGCAAGGAAGGCCTGATCATTGATGTCCGCTACAACGGCGGCGGGAGCACGGCCGATCATGTACTCACGGCGCTCACCCAGCCCGTGCATGCGGTGGCCGTGCCGAGGGATGGCCAGGCTGGCTACCCCCAGGACCGCATGGTCTATGCCACCTGGACCAAGCCCATCGTGCTGATGTGCAACGAACACAGCTTCTCGAATGCGGAGATCATCAGCCATGCCATCAAGACCATCGGCCGGGGTCGGCTGGTGGGCATGCGCACCGCCGGAGGCGTCATCAGCACGGGTGCCTCCACCCTCCAGGACGGCAGCACCCTCCGCATGCCCTTCCGGGGCTGGTACCTGCGCGACACGGGCGCCGACATGGAGCTGAACGGTGCCGAGCCTCACATCGCCCTCTGGAACCGGCTCGGCGGCCCCGATGACCAGCTGGCTGCTGCCGTAAAAGCCCTGGCCGAAGACGTGGCGACGGACAAGGCCAAGCCGCGGCCCAAGCTCGTGAGCGCCGCCGAGCTGCGCAAGTAGGATTCAGCACCGCAAGGAGCTACCCTCCCCGGCGCTGCTGGGGCCGGGGGGGGGAGTCAGGGAAAGCTGCGCAATGGTGTTCCCCGCCCCTCACTCCCCGTAGAACTTCGCGAACTCCGCCACGGGCGCCCGGTCGGTGACGAGGGTGTTCTCGATGGCGTTGGGATCGGCGTAACCCAGGGCCATGCCGCACACCACCATCTGCTCGGGGCGGAGGTTCAGCTCCTCGGCGATGACCTTGTGGAACTGGGTGAAGGAGGCCTGAGGGCAGGTGTGCAGGCCCCGGGCCCGCGCCGCCACCATGATGTTCTGGAGGAACATGCCGTAGTCCAGCCAGCTGCCCTGCTGCATGATCCGGTCGATGGTGAAGATCAGGCCCACGGGGGCGTCGAAGAAGGTGTAGTTGCGCTGGTGCTGCTGCGCCATGCGCTCCCGGTCGGCCTTGCCGATGCCCAGCAGGCCGTAGAGGTCCCAGCCCACCTTGCGGCGGCGGTCCAGGTAGGGGCTGACCCAATCCTTGGGGTAGTAGTCGTACTCATCCTTGTGCTCGGCCAGGGCAGCGGGATCGGCGCAGAGGCCCAGGATGCGCTCCGACAGCCGCGTCTTGGCCGCGCCCGTGAGCACATGCACCTGCCAGGGCTGGGTGTTGGTGCCGGAGGGCGCTCGCGACGCCACCTTCAGCAGGTCCTCCACCACTGCCTGGGGCACGGGGTCCGGCAGGAAGGCGCGGATGGAGCGCCGGGTGCTGAGGGCAGCATCCACGGCAGCGGACTGGTCGGGGGTGGGCTGTACGAAGGGGTCCATGGCATCCGTCCTTTGAGCAGGGGTTCTAGCCGACGATCTGCTTCATCCAGCCGTGGGTGTCGGGGGCGAGGCCGTGCTGGAGGTCCAGGAGGATCTGGCGGAGCTTCGCCGCCACAGGGCCCGTCTGGCCACCGTGGATGGTCCAGCCACCGCTGGCGGACTTGACCTCACCCACGGGCGTGATGACGGCGGCGGTGCCACAGGCGAAGGCCTCGGTCATGCGGCCCTCAGCGATGGCGCTGCGCCATTCGCTGACGCTGATGCGGCGCTCCTCGGCCCGGAAGCCCTGCTCGCGAGCCAGGGTCAGCAGGCTGTCCCGGGTGATGCCCGGCAGCAGGCTGCCTGTCAGCTCCGGTGTGACCACCACGGTCTCGCCGTTCTCCTGGTACACGAAGAAGAGGTTCATGCCGCCCATCTCTTCGATGTATTCGCGGTGGATGGCGTCCAGCCACACCACCTGATCGCAGCCCTCACCCTTGGCCTGGTGCTGGGCCACGAGGCTGGCGGCGTAGTTGCCTGCGCACTTGGCGAAGCCGGTGCCACCGGGGGCGGCGCGCACATAGTCCTCGGAGATCCACACGGTCACGGGCTTCACGCCCGCCGGGAAGTAGGCGCCACTGGGGCTGGCCAGCAGGATGAAGAGGTACTCGTTGCTGGGCTTCACACCCAGGGCGGCCTCGGTGCCGATCATGAGGGGGCGCATGTAGAGGCTCTCACCCACGGCGCCCGGAACCCAGGCCTGGTCTTGCGTGATGAGGGCCTGGGCGGCCGCCAGGAAGAGCTCCTCCGGCAGGTCCGGCATGGCCAGACGGCGGGCCGAGACATTGAAGCGCCGCGCATTGGCGTCGGGGCGGAAGCAGGCGACGCTCCCGTCCTGCTGCTTGAAGGCTTTGAAGCCCTCGAAGATGGCCTGGCCGTAGTGCAGCACGGAAGCAGCGGGATCCATCGCCAGCGGCCCATAGGCCTTAAGCACGCCGGGGCCCCAGCCCTGGCCCTCGTGGTAGGGCACCACCACCATGTGGTCCGTGAAGATGCGGCCGAAGCCGGGGTTGGTCATGCGCGCGGCCCGCTCGGCGGGGGAGGCGGCGTGGTCCGACAGCTGAATCTGGATGGGCGTGGTCACGGAAACTCCTTCTTGGCAGGGTACAGCCTCGTCAGGCCTTGTGGACCAGGTGGCCGAGGCGGGCGATGGCTTCCCGGGTGGTGGCGGGATCATGGGTGGAGAAGTTGAGGCGGAGGCAGTTGGTGCCCCGACCGTCGGCAAAGAACAGCGGCCCCGGCGCGAAGCCCAGGCCGTGCTGCAGGGCGTCTCGGTGGAGGTCCAGGGCCGAGTACTCCTCGGGCATGACCACCCACAGGTGCATGCCGCCCTTGGGCTCGGACACCTGCGTGCCCGTGGGGAAGGACTCGGCCAGGGCCTCCACCATGGCATCCCGGCGCTCCTTGAGGGCCCGGCGCAGGCGGGCCAGGTGGCGCCGGAAGCCCCCGGTGTCCAAGTAGCGGGCCACCACCGCCTGCATGAGCGGCGGCAGGGCGATGGTCTGAACCTCCTGGATGGGCGCCATGCGCCGCAGGATATCGTCCCGGGCGATGAGGTAGCCCAGGCGGAGGCCCGCTGCCAGGGACTTGCTGAAGCTGCCCAGGTGGATGACGTGGTCGGCCCCTTCCAGGCGCCGGTAGGGCGGCATGGAGTTGCCAGAGAAGCGCAGGTCGCCATAGGCCGAGTCCGTCACCAGGAGCACGCCGTGGGCCCGGGCCAGGGCCAGCAGGCGCTCCCGGCGGGCCTTGGACTGGGTCATGCCGGTGGGGTTGTGGAAGCTGGGCACGGTGAACATCAGCTTGGCCTCGCTGCGCTGCAGGGCCGAGGCCAGGCGGTCCGGGTCCATGCCCTGACGATCCACGGGAACCGGCACAGCCTCGCGGCCCAGGGCCTTGATGAGGGCCAGAATGCCCACGTAGCAGGGGCTCTCCACCACCACCCGGTCACCGGGCACGGTGAAGGATTCCAGGGCCAATGCGAGGCCGGCCTGGGCGCCAGGCAGCGCCCGGATGCCCCAGCCTGGGTCGATGGGCTCGCCCTCCGAGGCTAGCCAGCGCCCCACGGCCTCCAGGTAGGGCACATGGCCCGCAGGGGCGGAGTACACCCAGGCTTCGCTGCCCAGGTCCTTCAGCACCTGGGCCGTGAGGCGCCGCAGCTGTTCGCCCGGCAGCAGGTCGGAAGGAATGAAGCCCGCAGAGAAGCTGATGAGGTGGCTGTCCTGGGCCCGCTCCAGGGTCTCCCCCAGCCAGGAACCCAGCTCGCCGTCGTGCACCAGGAGGGGCGAGCCCTCGAAGGGGAACTCGCTGCTGGCCCGCAGGCCCGGGGCCTCGGGCAGGCGGGGCGCCACGAAGCTGCCGCGGCCCTGCACAGTCTGGATCCAGCCCGTGCGCTTGAGGCCCGCCAGGGCCTTCAGCACCGTGAGGCGGTGGACGCCCCACCGCTCCGCCAGCTCCGGCACCGCCGGCAGGCGCACACCGGGCCGCCACTCGCCTTGTTGAATGAGGACCCGCAGCTTCCGCTGGAGCTGCAGGTAGAGGGGGCTGGAGGCGCCGGGGTCGAGGGAGGGATCGAGTACCATCCCCATCAGGATCGACCGAAACCGCTCGGGAAGCAAAGAAAACCCTGCCAAGTCACAGTCCAGAACAGACCACCCTGCGGGCCCGCCCTCCAGTGCCTTCAACCTTCAACCCTCCCGGGGATCCATAATGGTGTTCCGGAGGATCCATGCGCCTGTACCGCCTCGCCGCTGCCCTGCTCGCCCTGGCCCTGCTCGGGGGCTGTGCGGGCTACGACATCCGCTACGACTTCGATGCCTCCGCCCCCTACGCCCGCTACAAGACCTTCGACTGGTACACCGCCAAGAAGGGCACGGGCGGCACCACCAGCCTCATGGACAAGCGGGTCCGCACCGCCGTGCAGGCAGAACTGCAGACCAAGGGCTTTAAGCTGGAGACCCAGGGCGACCCTGACTTCCTGGTGACCTACTACCCCATCGTGCAGGACAAGAAGGTCCGCACCACCACCCGGGTGGGTCTCAGCACGGGCTGGGGCTACCGGCCGGTCTCCGGCCGGGTGGGCGTGAGCAGCAGCCAGGTGCGGCACCACAAGGAGGGCACCATCGTGGTGGAGGTCGTGGACTTCCGGTCCAACCAGATGGTGTGGCAGGGCGTCGCCGCCGGTGCCCTCACGGGCCTGAAGAACCCCGAGGACGCCAATGAGGTCATCCCCAAGGCCGTCCGCGACATCCTCGCCAAGTTCCCGCCGAACTAGGGGCGGCGGCCCTAGCGACCGCACCTTCGTGTCGCTTCGCGGCAGCTCTTCGTGCCCTTAGTGGAGAGTCTTGAAAGTTCGACAAGCCGAAGCCCACGCCCAACCCCTACGGGGCGAGGCATGGGCTTCGGCCTGTGGGGTGCTCTAGAAGACGGCCTCGAGGGGTGCGGTCTCACCGGCCTGGATGGCCACGGCCAGGGCGGCCACCAGGGGCAGTCCACGGTGGGCGAAGTGGATCGCGGCCTGCACCTTGTTGTTGTAGAAGGCGGCCTCGGGGCTGTCCTTCAGGAGGGCCTGCACGGCCGCCTTGTCCTCGGCGGCGACGCCCCGCTCCTGCAGGAGCGCCTGCCCCTTGGCCTGGGCGATGGCGGCTTGCTGAAGGAGCAGGTGGCCGGACACCACGTGGCCCAGCATGTCCAGCACCGGGACGGCATTGAGGACCGTCAGCGCACCCCCGTTGGGCCGGGTTGGTGCTTCCTGGAGCACGGCCGTCAGAGTCTTCAAGGCGGCGCCCAGCTGGCTGGCAGAGCCACCCAGGATGGGGTCGGCGGCCAGGGTCTCGACGGTGACGCCGACAAGCTGGAGCAGGTCCTTCATGGGCTTGCCGTCCTGCATGCGGAACTTGCGGCCCACGAGATCCAGGGCCTGGATGCCGTTGGTGCCTTCGTAGATGGAGGCGATCTTGCAGTCCCGCAGGTACTGCTCGGCGGGGTAGTCCATGGTGTAGCCATAGCCGCCATAGGTCTGCAGCGCCCACTCGGTCACGCGGAAGCCCCAGTCCGAGCACCAGGCCTTGCAGACGGGCGTGAACAGCTCCACGAGGCCCTGCCAGCGGTTCTTCTCGTCGCCGGCGGAGACATGGGCCATGTCCATGCACCA
>CAIRQL010000033.1 GCA_903880675.1 uncultured Holophagaceae bacterium
GGACATGGATCAGAAAAACCTGGCCCCGAGCAGGATCGCCGGGGCCGGAATGTGGCAGGGGAGACAGGCTTCGAACCCGCGACCTGCGGATTTGGAGTCCGCTGCTCTACCAACTGAGCTACTCCCCTGTGGAGACCGCCCAGACACCTCACGGGGCCGGGCGGTCACCTCGGGTCCGACAGCCTACTTGGCCTCTCGGTGAACCCGGACACCAACACAGAACCGGCAGAACTTGTTGAATTCAAGCTTGCCTGTGGTGGTCTTCTTGTTCTTGGTGGTGCTGTAGTTCTTGCGTTTGCACCCCTGGCACTGAAGGTGAACGATGTCGCGCATGGGACCTCCTTAGTCGGAGGGCGGATCAGGCTTTAGGCCAGGATCTCGCCCACGTTGCCTGCACCCACCGTACGACCACCCTCGCGGATGGCGAACTTGAGACCCTTGACCATGGCGATGGGCTGGATCAGTTCAACGGTCAGCGTGACGTTGTCACCGGGCATCACCATCTCACGGCCGGCCTCAAGCTCGATGGAGCCGGTGACGTCAGTGGTGCGGAAGTAGAACTGGGGGCGGTACTTGTTGAAGAAGGGAGTGTGGCGACCGCCCTCTTCCTTCGTCAGCACGTACACCTGGGCGTTGAACTTGGTGTGGGGGGTGATGCTGCCGGGCTTGGCCAGCACCTGACCGCGCTCCACGTCCTTGCGCTCCACGCCGCGGAGCAGGATGCCGGCGTTGTCGCCAGCCTGGCCCTGGTCCAGGGACTTACGGAACATCTCGACGCCGGTCACGATCTTCTTGACGGTGTCCTTGAGGCCGATGATCTCGATTTCCTCGCCAACCCGGACGATGCCAGCCTCGATGCGGCCGGTCACCACAGTGCCGCGGCCGGTGATCGTGAACACGTCCTCGACGGGCATGATGAAGGGCTTGTCGATGGCGCGGGCCGGATCCGGGATGTAGGAATCCACCGCGGCCATGAGCTCATGGATGCACTGGCAGTCCGGATGGTCGGGGGTCTCGGCGTGGTCCAGCGCCAGGCGGGCGGAGCCCTTGACGATGGGGATGTCGTCGCCGGGGAACTGGTAGGAGGAGAGGAGATCGCGGATCTCCATCTCGACCAGCTCGGTGAGCTCGGGGTCGGCGATGTCGACCTTGTTCATGAAGACCACGATGTAGGGCACGCCGACCTGGCGGGCCAGGAGGATGTGCTCACGGGTCTGGGGCATAGGGCCGTCAGTGGCCGCGACCACCAGAATGGCGCCGTCCATCTGGGCAGCGCCCGTGATCATGTTCTTGATGTAGTCAGCGTGGCCGGGGCAGTCGACATGCGCGTAGTGGCGCTTCTCGGTCTGGTACTCGACGTGGGCGGTGTTAATCGTGATCCCGCGGGCCTTCTCCTCCGGAGCGGAGTCGATCTGGTCGTAGGACTTGGTCTCGCCACCGAACTTCTTGGAGAGCACGTAGGTGATGGCGGCGGTCAGCGTGGTTTTGCCGTGATCCACGTGTCCGATGGTGCCGATGTTGACGTGCGTCTTGGAACGATCAAATTTCTCTTTGGCCACAAATGCCTCCTGGATGGTGGGAGAGAAGAAAGGGGGGGAACGAATGTAAGGGTGGAGCCCACAACCGGGCTTGAACCGGTGACCTCTTCCTTACCAAGGAAGTGCTCTACCACTGAGCTATGTGGGCCTTGAACCTTGCCGCCTCACCGGAGTGGTCCGGCGGACGAGGGAGGATGGAGCGGGAAACGGGGTTCGAACCCGCGACATTCAGCTTGGAAGGCTGACGCTCTACCAACTGAGCTATTCCCGCGGTGGAAGGTAAAACGGGACAGTCATCCCCGAACCTGCCGGGGATTGGTGCCGAGAGAAGGATTCGAACCTCCGTAACGCGATGCGTGGCAGATTTACAGTCTGCTGCCATTAACCACTCGGCCATCTCGGCGTGCTTTCCCGTCGCCCCTCCCGGGGCTTGTCAATTTGGCTTCCCAATGGTCCGGAAAGCCTCCCAAAAGAGTCCCTAACGGGGCTCCATATCAGGCACTCTGCGAGGCAGGGCTTCCCTGACAGGGAATACGAAAGGTATCACGGCACAGCGGGGGTCTCAAGGGAAAACTTCCTCGGGCAACCCGCCGCCGACACTGTCGCCGCGCCGCGCCAGCACCCGGAAGAGGGCCACCGCTGCTGCGGCCGAGACGTTGAGGCTGTCGACGCCGCCGGGCATGGGAATGTGCAGGAGGCCATCGCAGCGCTCGCGGATTTTCAGATGCAACCCCTCGCCCTCGGCACCGAGCACCAGCACCGTGGCACGGTCGAAGGCTTCGGCCAGATAGTTCTGGCTGCCCTCCCCTGCGGCCAGGCCGTAGACCCAGGCCCCAGCCTGCTTCAGGTCGTCCAGGGCCCGGCCCAGGTTCACCACCCGGCAGACCGGCACCCGACCGGCCGTCCCGGCGCTGGCGCGAACCACGGTCTCGTTGATGGCGGCCGAGCGGCGCTCCGGGAGGAGCACGCCATCCACTCCCGCAGCAGCGGCCGAGCGGAGGACCGCTCCCAGGTTGTGGGGGTCCGTAACCCCGTCCAGGGCCAGCACCAGGGCCGCCGCCCCCTTCTCTACAACCCGAGCGGTAATGGCGTCGAACTCGGCGTAGGCGAAGGCCCCGCCCTCGCCCAGCACCCCCTGATGGCGCTGCTCCGGGCTGCGCCGGTCCAGGCCCTCCATGGGCTCACGGTGGATGACCACGCCAGCCTCCCGGGCGGCGGCAACCAGCTTGGAGAGACGCCCCCAGGCTGCTGGGGCGATCCAGAGGGTGTGCAGCTCCCCGCGGGCGAGGGCCTCCTCGCAGGCATGGGGGCCAGGGAATCGCATGGGGACTCGCTTTCTAGAAGGTCTTCTTGAACCCGAGGGCCACCAGGTGACCCATGCCCTCGACGCGGAGGCGGGTGCCGACGTTGCGGAAGCCCGCGGAGCTCCAGACGCCGTCCAGCTGGCGGCTGTCCTGGTCCTCACTCTGCCGGAACTGATAGCCCAGGTTCAGCTCACCACCGAAGACCTTGTAGCCCGCGCCCACGGAGAAGCCCGCCGTGCGGCTGCCGCCGAGGAGGGGCTCCGTGCGGGTGGCTTCGATGCTGCGCTGGTCCAGAAACAGGCCAGCCCGGAGCGTCCAGAACTTGCCAAGCTCAATCTCGGTGGAGGCGCCGGCCCCCAGATGGCCCTTGCCCCGAGGCAGCGGGGAGGGGGAGGTGGCCGTTCCCAGCGTGGTGTGGGCCGTGGCAAAGCCGGGCATCTGCAGGCCGCCGGACGTCCAGGAGAGGTCCGCCTCCCAGGTAACCATGGGGTGGGTCCGGTGGCGCATGCCCACGGTGGTTCGGGAGGGCAGGTCCAGGGTGCCATTGCCTGCGGCTGCCGTAGCGGTCGCCAGCATGGCCGCGGCTCGGGTGACGGTGCCGAGGGGAGCCAGGCTCAGGCCATCGTTGGCGTAGTAGCCCAGGGGTGCGTCCTGGTAGTGGGCCTTGAGGTCCAGATCGCCCTTGAGCCCGGACTGGTGGACAAAGCCCAGGGTCCAGCGGGGGCTGATGGCCCACCGGACGCCCAGGGAGTAGCTGGGCACCACCTTGTTGCCGCTCTCCCCGATGCGCTGCTCCACCAGGCCATCCACCAGACCCGTGGTCGCATTGGGCACGCCCAGGCGCACCACGCTGCTGGAGCCGTAGGACAGGCGGGCCACGCCGAGGCCAACGCCCACGGAGAGGGAAGGGTTGAGGGCCCAGGCGGCCTGAGCTTCCAGGCGCCGGGCCGACAGGTCTAGGCTGTCGCCCAGGTAGCGAGTGGGGGCATCGCCGGGAAGGCGTCCGTGGCGGAGGAAGGGCTCATCCATCTTCAGGCCCAGGGTGAGGGTCGGCGACCGCCGCAGCGCCAGACCGAAAGCACCAACGGTGCGGTTCCGGTCGCTGGTGAAGAAAGAATGTTGGCTCGACTCCAGGCTCTGCTGGGTGCCGGCCATCTCGAGCCCCACGCTGAGGTAGGCCCCGGACTTCTCCCGCAGGGAGGTGAGGAGGGCGGGATTGGTGGCCGCCGCCTCCAGGCTGTAGCCGTAGGCAACCTGCACCCCGCTGCGGCTGATGCCCACGGGGTCCGCCGCCGGCAGGGCCAGGCTCTGGGCCGCCACAGGCAGGGCTCCCGCACCCAGCAGAAGTCCCGCACTGAAGATTCCACGAACCGCATGAGCCATGTCGCACTGCCTCCGATACATTCTGTATGGCCCGAACCGGGAAAGGGTTCACGCCCAAGCTTCCAGCATCGCCAAAAGCGCCCGAATCACCAAGCGCATTCCTCCGGGCCCACCTGCCGGGGGGACCCGAGGGTAGACTGCTCCCCCACCTAAAGGAAGGGGATTCCCAGTGCTTTTAAGCGACATGGGGCACCTCCTTCTTCAGATTGGGTTTGCGAGGCTTTGGGATCTTACGATCCCGGCGCTCTCCGTCCGCTTCGGTGCGTAGCACCGGGACAGCCTCACGCCGTTGTCCAGCCTCATGGTCGGTCGAACTGCTCAGGCGGGGCTCTCGGACCCGCAGGGTCGGCAAAGCCGCTCCGTTCGCAGTTTCAGTGTTGCCGGACGACAACCGAAGGAGGCAGTCGGCCCCCCAGGAAAGCCAGGATGCCCTGGCAGTTCCTTCGTCCAGCGTTCCCCCCTGGCAATGGAATGCCAGGAAGGCCGAGAATTCGTCGCGGTCTGCGTGCATCCCCTCGGGGATGAACTCGCAGCCGCAGGTGTGCTTGCGCTCACTCAGGAGCTTCTTCGTCCGCTTTCCACAGAGGCAGCGGGACGACAGGTAGGTGCTCCGGGTCGAGACCTGCTCCAGGCTCCCGCCCACGGCTCCAGCCACGATCCCCAGCCGGGCCTCGAACATCCCAGGGGCCTTGTGCCCCACGGACCGGCCCCAGAGCTTGGCCCAGGCCTGCTTGTTCACCTTCTCGGTGATGACCTCGTTCCCGAGGGTCAGCACCTTGTGAACCAGTTCGCCCTGGAGCGCCTTTCGCTGCGCTGCCATGGCCCGCAGGATCTCAGCCAGGGCCTCCCGGGTGGCATCCTGCCGCCCGGAGGACTGCCATGGCTTGCGCTGGGTCCTGGGCTTTACCGACCCATCGGGGCGGTAATTGGCCGGGTTGTTGGCCCGCCGCTGGCGGTCCAACTTCCGGAGATACCGCCTACGGGCAGCCTCCTTGCGATCCAAACCAGGGCAGAACGGCATGATCTCGGCATGGCTCTCTGTGACCACGGCCACCTGGGAGGGCCCCAGATCCAGCCCGACCCGGCCCTGCCGGACGGGATGCTTGGCCTTCCGGAGGCTCTCGCCCTCCAGCACGAGTTGGACGAAGGCTCGCTCCCGGCCACGGATGGCCCTGAGCAGGAGGCGGGAATACTTCACCCCGCCCTCCCGGGCGACCCGCAGGCCGTGGGCCTGGACCTCGTTGGCCTCGTCCACGGCGAGGGGTAAGGACAACTTCCCAAAGGCTCCGCCCCACAGGACGGCATCCTGGCGGAAGCGAATCCCGGCCTCGTTGGACTTCCCCTCCAGGGACTCCAACTCTCCATAGCGCTTGAACCGCGGCTTCCCTGACTGGCCGAAGGACCAGCGCTCCGCCGCACGGAAAGCCCGGGTAGCCGCCTTCTGGGCCGCGTGGACATCCAGATGCCCCCGCAACCAGCAGTCCTTGGCCAGAGACGGGTGGGCATGGAGGTCGAACTCCCGAAAGCCATGCTTCGCCCGCAGTTCAGCGAAAGCAGCCTTCCTGGAGGGGCCCTTAGACAGCGCCTTGGCCTGCTCGAAGGCTGGGTCCCGGCGCATCCGCGCCAGGCGCCGGATAGCCTCACCCAGAACTGCGTTGTAGAGTTGCCGGCCAGCCTCCAGCCGCGAGCGTAGGACGCAACGGTCCTTCGAGGTGGTTCGCACCTCGAACTCGCAGACGAAACTTGGTGTTTTGGCTCGGGGCATCAGATCCCTACAGATTCATTATCGGCGCATGGATTGGACTACTTTTGTCCATTGCGCAAAGGACAACGGCTATCCCCCACCTGAAGGAAGGGGCTTGCGCCGCCTAAAGTTGGGTCAGTGTTCCGACTCGCCCATGAAGCGGACCAGCAGGCGATCCACCAGCTCCCAGATCTCCAGCAGGGCCGCCAGACACATCACCAGGCCCAGACCAAGGGCCAGGGCCCGGCCCCAGGGGCCCATCAGGCCACGGCAGACCTCGGGCCACTCCCAGAACAGGGAGGGCAGCCGTAGGCGACCGTAGATCGCCAGGGTAGACAGCAACATCCCGCCCCAGAGCAGGTAGAAGAACCTCAGGGCTCGGAAGAAGATATCCCGGCTGAAGGGGCGGGGGCGGTGGGCAGGCATCGAGGGACCAGCATACCCGCTGGAAGCTCAATGAAGAACTGAGTGCCCGCTTCCCAGGTGGTGGTGAACCCCACCTTGCCGCCCAGGACTGTCTCGCCCAGGACCTTCATCCCGTAGGTCCCAAGGCCCCTGCCCCGGTCCGACTTGGTACTGAAGGAGCGGTGGAAGACGCAGTCGGCCACCTCCGGGGGCATGCAGCCGGGGTTCTGGACCACGAAGGTGGGCCGCCCCTCCCGGAGCTCGAACCACACGCAGGCCTGGCCCCCCAGGGGCATGGCCTCGAAGGCGTTGTGAGCCATGTTGGACAGCACCCGCCCGAGCGCCATGGGATCCGTGCGGAGGGGCAGGTCTTCCAGCAGGGACGGCACCCGGAGGAGCCGCTGGCTGCCCTCGGGCCCCAGGGTGCGCTCCAGGTCATCCAGAATCTGGCCGGCGGAAGTCTCCTGCACCTCGGACACGACCTCACCGCATTCGGCCTGCAGCAGCCGGTGCTGGGACTCCACCTCGGAGCGCAGATGGTCGGCCAGCTCAATCACCCGCTCGGCCACCTGGATGGGATCGGCCCCCGCTCCCTGGAGCATCTCGGACCAGGACCTGAGGCCCTTGAGGGACTGCATCAGGTCGTGGATGAAGACCCGCTCGAGGGCGTCCCGGCGCTTCTCGGCGCTGGTGTCCTGGAAGGTCATCAGGGTCAGGGCGTGGCCCCCAATGGCCAGGGGCATGGAGCGGACGCGGAACTCTCGAGCTTCGAAGCGGCCATCCCGGCGGACACTGGCCAGCCATTCGCCAGAGGCGGTCTTGCCTTCCCCCCGGGCCGAGATCAGGGAGGCCAGCATCCCGCAGCGGGTACAGGCCCTGGAGGTCCCGCAGCCATCCGGCCCCTCGCTCATGTGGACGCAGGACATGGCCTCGCCCAGACGAGAGCCGCGGCAGAGACCCTTGGCTTCCTGGGCCATGGCCTCCGTGAACTGGGCGTTGGCAGCCAGGATCTGACGCTGGGCGTTCACAATGACGGCGAAGCCATCGGCGGCGTCCAGGACGGTCCTGGACAGCAGGTCCCCCATGCAGACTTCAGCTTCCCTGGTCAGATCTTCGGGCGCGGCCCGGCCCACAAGGCCGTTCTGGGCCCCGGGTGCAAAAGAATGACCTGCCTCCTGCATGGAAACGCTCCTGACTTCAGTCTGCCTTGGTCCATCGACCGGAAAATGGGTTTTCTTTACCTAATTATCACTTGGGCAGGATCTGCCAAGCGAGACGAAGGATCAGGACTCCCACCACCCCGATGAAGACCCCCCTCAGCCAGCGGCTGCCCCGGGTCAGGGCGGCGTGGGCGCCCAGATACCCCCCCAGGCCATTGGCCGCCGCCATGCCCAGGGCCACGCCGGGAATCCAGCTGCCCTGGCTCACGAAGAGGACCATGGCTGTCAGGTTCGAGGCCCAGTTCACAGCCTTGGCCAGGGCCGAGGCCCGGAGGAAGTCGAACCCCAGCACGGCCACGAACAGGAAGATCAGCAGGGACCCCGTCCCCGGCCCGAAGAAGCCGTCGTAGAACCCCAGGGCGGCGGCGATGAGGGCCGCCAGGCCCCGCTGGTGGCTGAGGCCGAAGCGCGGCGCATGGAGGTCCCCCAGGTCGGGCCGGAGGAGGGTAAAGGCCAGCATCGCCACCAGCAGGCCCAGCATGACCGGGCGCAGGAAGTCCGCATGGACCCGGTAGGTGAGCCAGACCCCGGCACAAGCGCCCACCCCCGAGGCCAGCACGGGAAGCAGCAACTCCCGCCAGGCCAGGGTCCCGGACCGGAGGAAGCGACCGGCGGCCATGGTGCTCCCGGCCACGGCCACCACCTTGTTGGTGCCCAGCAGAACCGGGAGGGAGGTCCCGGCGGGCAGGGCCAGCATCAATGCCGGCACCGTGATCAGGCCCCCACCGCCCACAGCGGCATCGATGAAGCCCGCCAGGAGGGCGGCGAGCATGAGGAGGAGCAGGACTGGAAGCGGGGGCACCTGGAGCGATCAGACTTTTAAAATTTCTGCTTCCTTGTGCTTCATGGCCTCGTCGATCTCTTTGATGTGGGCGTCCGTGACCTTCTGGATGTCGTCCAGGGTCTTCTTCGCCACATCCTCGCTGATGTGCTGTTCCTTGGCCTTCTCCAGGCGCTTCACATCCTCGTTGGCGTCCCGGCGGATGTTGCGCACTCCTGTCTTGATCTCTTCGCCCAGGCGATGCAGGACCTTCACCAGATCCCGGCGGCGCTCCTCCGTGAGCATGGGGATGGGCAGGCGGATCACATTGCCGTCGTTGGAGGGGTTGATGCCCAGGTCAGACTTCATGATCGCCGTCTCCACGGCCTTGATGGCGCTCTTGTCAAAGGGCTGCACCACCAGCATGCCGGCCTCGGGAACGGAGACCGTCGCCATCTGGTTGAGGGGCACGGTGGAGCCGTAGTAGTCCACGTGGACATTGTCCAGCAGGCTGGCGTTGGCGCGCCCCGTGCGGATGGTGGCCATCTCCTTCTTGAGCGCCTCCAGGGAGCCGTGCATGCGGCGCTTGGTCTCCTGCAGGATGGCATCGGGGGTCTGGGCGGTCATGGGGCACCTCATGGGTTCGTTCAGCCCTTCTTTATACCTCAGAGTGAGCCTGTCTCACCTGCTAGTGTGGGCCCAACGGGAGGGTCCCATGGTCCCACGCAGCCCTGTTCTGGCCGCTCTGCTCTGCCTGGCCACCCTCGCCTGCACGGGCCCCCAGCAGCTGGAGACTTCTGTCGGCACCCGGCGCTCCGAGACACTGACCGCCGAGGCGACGAAGGTCGATGGCCGGTGGCGGGTCGAACTGCGCCTGCCCGTGGGCCACTGGCAGGTGGTTCCCGAGGAGGAGCAGACCTTCCACCTCGTCCCGGGTGAGCCGAGGTCCCTGCTGGTCTGGACCGTGGCCCCGGACCGATGGGCCATGCAGGACCGGCCCTTTCGCTTCACCCTGGTGGGCGAAGGGGGCCTGACCATCGCCATGTCGGTGCGCTATCCCAACACCCTGCCCCCTGCCCTGTCCGTCCTCCTGGAGATCTTCGGCAGGGGGGCCGTTCCCCACTAAACAGCAAGCCTGGTTATCGGCCAGGCTCCGCTAAAAAGGGCGCTCCACTAAGGACACGAAGACGCCCTGCGGGCGCAGGAAGCACACGAATGCACCCTGACCCACCGCGGGCATCCCCA
>CAIRQL010000034.1 GCA_903880675.1 uncultured Holophagaceae bacterium
CGTAGCCGGGGATGACGTGGCCGCTGTTCAGGGTCTCCCACAGAGCCGCCTTGACGTTCTCCTCGGTGCGCTCGGCGCCATTGAGCTTCTTCTGGAAGCCCATGATCCAGTCAAGCACTTCCTGGTTGGCCAGGCCGTGGAGGGGGCCCGCCAGGCCGTTGAGGCCCGCGCTGAAGGCATAGTAGGCGTCGGACAGGGCGGAGGCCACCAGGTGGGTGGTGTGGGCGCTGACGTTGCCGCTCTCATGGTCGCTGTGGAGGATGAAGTACATCCGGGCCACATCGTCGTAGGGCTTGGCGATGCCCATCATGTGGGCGAAGTTCGCGCCCATGTCCAGGTCGGGGTTGGAGGCGATGATCTCGCCGTTCTTGTACTTGTAGCGGTAGATGAAGGCGGCGATCTCGGGCAGCTTGGCCAGCAGGTCGCAGGCATCCTCATACATGGGATCCCAGTAGTCCACCTTCTTCATGCTGTGGTACTGCTTGTTGAACTTGCTCTCGCGCTGCAGGGTCAGCACGGCCGTGGAGAGCATCACCATGGGGTGGCTGTCCTTGGGCATGGCCTTCAGCACGTCGAAGACGTAGGCGGGCACCTTGGCGCGGGAGTTGAAGTCCTGCTTCACTTCCTCGGCCTCGGCGGCGGTGGGGATCTCGCCGGTCAGCATGAAGAACCAGAAGGACTCCACCGTCGGGTACTCGGCGCCCGGCAGCTTCGGCAGGGCAGCGAAGGTCTCAGGGATGTTCTTGCCGCGGAAGCGGATGCCTTCCTGGGGGTCCAGGTAGGAGATGTCAGTGACGAGACAGCGCACATCGCGGGCGCCGCCGATGCACTGGTCAATGGTCACGCTGTCGATCACGATGTTGCCCAGCTCTTTGGTGAGCTTGGTGATGCGAGGCCGGTGTTCCTGGATCTTCTCCAGCAGGAGTGACTTCAGGCGTGTCATGACTGACTCCATGGAAGGGGGTGTTGGGGGTGAAGCGGGAGGTGAGCAGAATTAAATCATCATAGGGGTATCGTCTATGGGTTTTTTGGAATCCGTGACGCAGGTCCTGGAATATTTCACCTGACCCATCAGTCCAAGCAGAATAAGACCAGAGCCTGGGAGGTTTGCCGTGACCTGCGTCAATCATTGGATGGTGGGGTTGGCCCTGGTCGCCACCGGACTGGCAGCCCAGGAGACCCCTCGGCCCAACCGGGTGGCCTGGTTCGCGGGGTTTCCAGAGCCCCTCCCTCAGGGGGTCACAGAGGTCGCCGTGGAGGCCACCAGCCAGATGCTGCGGCCGGACCTGGAGCGCAGCGCCGACCAGCGGACCTTCGCCCGCCTGGACGGGGAGGAGTGGCAGTTCACCGGGGACTGGGCCACCCAGGCCGGGCCGGGCCGATTCAATGTGCGGGTTCGGGTGGTGTCCCGGTCCGGGGGCCTCTCCGATCAAGCCATGGTGAGCTGGCACACCCTGTTCCACCTGCCCCAGGGGGGCCGCCTGGACGCCCCCAAGAACCGCCTGGCCTACCACCTGGAGCGGGACGGCCGGGTCATCGGAGAGCTCTACCGGCCCGGGGTGGCGCTCATGGACCTGGACCTGGCCTGGGTCCTGCCCTTCGGCCATCGGGATGCCGGCGGCCGGGTGGGGGCCTCGGTGCAGCTGCCCACGGGCAAGCAGGCGGACTTCTCGGGCAGCGGCAGCACGGACGGCCTGGTGGGGGCTGCGGCCTGGAAGCAGGTGGGCCCCTGGCGCCTGGCCGCCCAGGTGGAGCGGGTGGTGCTCGGCCTGCCGAAGGACAGCCCCCTGCGGCTGGTCATGGACCGCACGGCCTTCAACCGGGCCTGGGGCACCGTGGGCTGGGTGGGGGACGGCCCGGGGCTGCTCTCGGGCCTGGGCGTCGAGGTAAGCGTGGGCTACGCCGGGAGTCCTTATAAGGTGGGCCTCTCCCGCCTGGACCCCCCCGGCTGGCAGCAGCACTGGACCTTCCGCCACACCCGGCTGCCCCGCTGGCGCTTCGGCTTCAGCGAAGAAGCCGGCACCTTCGTCGCCCCGGACGTCACCGGTTTCGTGGCCTACACCTTCGGCGATCGCTAAGCAGGCTGTAAACTAGAGGATTCGTGCGGGAGTCCCCATGCAGCCCAACCAGTATCGTGATGTGCGCCTTGAGAAGCTCGAGAAGCTCAAGGCCCTCGGGGTGGAAGCCTGGCCGCGCAAGGCCCACCGCAGCCACGGCATCGCCGGACTGGCGGCGACCTATGCCGACGCCGAACTCTGGACCAACGAGAAGCTGGAGGCCCTGGGCCAGACCGTGTCGGTCATGGGGCGCATCCTCACCATCCGCGAGATGGGCAAGAGCGTCTTCGCGCACCTCACCGAGAACGGCGAGAAGCTGCAGGCCTTCTTCCGCATGAACGACCTGGCCGAGCCCGGCTGGGACGTCCTCAAGTTGCTGGACATGGGCGACTTCATCCAGGTCACCGGCCCGCTCATGCGCACCAAGACCGGCGAGCTCAGCGTCCGGGTGAAAGAGGTCCGCTTCCTCAGCAAGGCCCTGCTGCCCCTGCCCGAGAAGTGGCACGGCCTGCAGGACAAGGAGCAGCGCTACCGCCAGCGCTACCTGGACCTCATCTCCAACCCCGACGTGCTCAAGACCTTCCAGACCCGCTCCCGCATTGTCAGCGCCGTGCGGCGCTACATGGAGGACCAGGGCTACCTGGAAGTCGAGACCCCCATGATGCAGCCCATCCCCGGCGGCGCCACGGCCCGGCCCTTCATCACCCACCACAACGCTTTGGACATGACCCTCTACCTCCGCATCGCGCCGGAGCTGTACCTGAAGCGCCTCATCGTCGGCGGCTTCGAGAAGGTCTTCGAGATCAACCGCAACTTCCGCAACGAGGGGCTGAGCGTCCGCCACAACCCCGAGTTCACCATGATGGAGATGTACGAGGCCGGCAGCGACCTGCGGGACATGATGGCCCTCACGGAGAAC
>CAIRQL010000035.1 GCA_903880675.1 uncultured Holophagaceae bacterium
CCATGGGGGATGGTCGCGAGGAGTTCGATCATCCCCGTGCCCACGTTCCCGGATCTGGCTGCATCCAGCGCTGACGCAAGGGCTGCAATCTTCTCTGGCGCCCAATCCGTCAGATTCGCCAGCGTACGATTGCGGACTTTCCCGTCCTCACGGTAGGTCTCCCGAAGGAGAATCGTGGGTCTGGATTTCCGATTGGGCACCACAGCGATGAACATGCCCATGAATTTAGGCTACATTTCAGCGGATGCAATAGCCTATTTGCACATTACATGGCTACGTTTTGGCATGCACTTTGCACCAAAATCAACGCTGGCGGGCATCCTCAGCGTTCTACAGTAAAAACTTCGGACTGGCTGCACCAACCACGCCGCAACGAGCCGCCCTAAGGAGGAGGCTCTGGTCGCAGGAACGGGGCGCTAGAAGTAGAGCTCGGCCGAGGTGTAAGAGGTCCCAATGCCGCCGGCCAGCAGGACCTTGCCGCTCACCAGGGTGGCCGTATGGTAGTAGCGCCCCTGCACCAGGCTGCCTGCGGAGGTAAACAGCCCGGTGGTCGGGTTGAAGGTCTCGGCCGTGGCCAGCAGGGCTGCCCCAAGCATCACCCGCGACCACCCCTTCCGCGTCAGCCCCATGTGCACCTCAGCCTCTTCAAGCCATCCCTAGGTACTAGTGAATGACCCACTCGCTCTTGCGGACAAGCACTGGTGCTGGCCCAGGGCTCACTTGCATGATGTAGCAGCCCTTGGAGGCGTACCGCTGGCCGGGGCCGAAGCTCAGGCGCAGGTAGTCGGGCAGGAACTGATCCCGCTGCATGCCGATGCGGTCCAGCAGGTTGTCCCGGTAGAAGTGCCGGTCCATGTCCATGAGAGCCTGGCGCAGCACCTGGATCATGGCGTAGGTCCGGGTGGAGATGCGGGTCTCGGGATGCCGCTTGGTGAGGCCCGCCAGAAGGGTATCGGCATAGGCCGAGTACTTGGGCTCAAGCCGGGGTTCCCGGTAGGGGTAGGTGATCCACACGCGGGAGCGGAGATGCTCGGGCAGGCTGGTGGCCCGGTCGCCCAGCAGGCGGCCAGACAAGAAGGCGTTCACGAGCAGGGAGCCCTTCTGGAAGAGGGCATCGAGGGCCGGATAGGCGCTGTCCCCGGTCCACAGCAGCACCGTGGAGGGCTTTTCCTGGCTCAGGAGGGCCGCCAGGCCGTTCACATCGAGGGCCCCCGCCGGGGGCAGCGGAAGCTCCTTGACGGGCGACCGACCCAGCTCGGCCCAGGCTTCCCGGAAGCCCAGGGCGAGGGCGCGACCCTGGGGGGTGTCCTGGACCAGCTGCAGGACCTTGCGGGCCGCTGCCGGATCATCCAGGCCGTTCAGGTAGCGGGCGGCCGCCTGGCCCTCCTGGTAGTAGCCCTTGGAGAAGTACTGGGTGTACCAGTCGGTGTCGGAGACCACGGGCAGGTCCGTGACGGGAAAGAGGCAGGGCAGCTGGTGGCTTTCGCAGAAGGTGTGGATGGGCTTCCAGTCGCCGTAAGAGATGCCGCCCAGCATGGCAAAAACGGGGTCCTTGGCGAGGAAGGCTTCCAGCTGGGTGCCCCAGGTATCGGGAGCCCCCTGGAGGCGCCAGACCGACAGGGCCATCTTGCGGTAGGCCCCGCTCATCTCATTGCCACCCACCCCCAGGTACATCCGGTTCCCAAACCCCGAGGAGAACTGGTTGTGCCGCTGGACATAGTTCTTGATCGGGACCAGCATGGCCTGCTGGTCGTCCTCGCTGACCTCAGGAGTGATGACCGTGGCGAAGTGGAGGGTGTCTCCAATAACCCCCGGTGAATGTTTGGCGGAGAGCGTGCCCAGGTAGCTCAGGAGGATGGCCATGTCCGGGTCGCTCAGGTAGTAGCGGGGCATGACCGGGTGCATGTCCTTGCCCCCGGGATCCCGGCCGGTGCGGATCAGGTGGGCCAGGGTCTCATCCGTATAGGCAGGCCGGGCCGGCGGGTTCTGGAGCTTGAGCTCCTTGCGCTCCTCCAGGCTGAGGTTCGGGAACTTCCAGTAGCGGGGAATGGACAGGCGGGCGCCGTTGGTGGGGAGGGTGACGATGCCCCCCTCCCAGGAACCGAGGCCGCCGCGCAGGTGGCAGCTGACGCAGGAGAAGGAGGTGCCAGAGACCTGCACATCCCCGCTGACGATGGAGGACATGGGCTCGCCCGACGGGAGGATCCCCTGGCGGTACATGCGCTCGCCCAGGGCCAGCGTCTGCTCGGCCGTGAGTCCGGCAGCGGCTGCGGGCGGCTTGACCTGGGCTATGGCCGGCGTAGCCAGCAGGAGCATACCCAGCAGGGGCGCCAGCAGGCGCAGGAAGGGGCTGCGTTCGCGTCGACCGCTCACAGGAGGCCCGCCTTTCTGCACTCAGCCATGAACTCGGAGGAGCTCATCAGGCCAAAGATCCGGATCCACTTTCCGGTCTTGGGATCCCGGATCAGGGTCAGGGGGTAGTGGGACATCTTGTTGGGGATGTACGCATTGAAGGCATTCATCACCTTGTCGATGTCCTCCCGGCGGCCCGTGAAGAAGTCCCAGCCCGGCTTGGCCCGGTAGCGCTTCAGGTACTCCCGCATGATCTTCGGGGTGTCGTTCTCGGGATCGATGGAGATGGATACCAGGTGGATCTTCGGGCCACCCGGGGGTAGCTTGGCCTGCAGGTTGGCATAGCCCGCCGAGAGCACGGGGCAGATGGTGGTGCAGGTCCCAAAGATGAAGTCCAGGATGATGGGCTCACCGGAATCGAGGAGGCCCTTCAGCTTTACCTTGGCCCCGTCCTGGTTGACCAGGACCACATCCGGCACGGTGTAGGTCTCGAGGGTGCGGGTGTAGGGGGGTGGGGCCTGGGCGGACAGCACCACGGCAGTCATCCCCAGGGCCATCAAAATCCGTCGCATGCCTGTCTCC
>CAIRQL010000036.1 GCA_903880675.1 uncultured Holophagaceae bacterium
GAAGTCGAGGAATCCACCGGCGATCTTCTCGACCAGGTCATCCCCGCCCACGATCTCGGCGCCCGCAGCTTCCGCTTCCTTGATCTTCTCGCCACCAGCGATGACCGCCACCCGCATCGTCTTGCCCGTGCCGTGCGGCAGGACCAGCGTGCCACGGACCATCTGGTCCGCATGGCGGGGGTCAACACCGAGCCTCATGTGCACTTCCACCGTCTCGTCGAACTTGGCGAAGGCCAGTTCCCTAACAACGGTGAGAGCGTCAGTCAGCTCGTAGGGGCGATCCTCGATCTTGGCCGCGGCAGCCCGGTACTTCTTTCCAGGTTTTGCCATATTGGCTCCATTCGTAGATCTCCCGCGATGACGGTCGCGGTGGCCGGGATCGCCGCACGGTGCGGCTCTCCAGTAAACAGCGTCCAGCCCGAACCAGAGGTCCGGGCTGGAGAAGGGGTGCTAACCGACGACGTCGACGCCCATGGAGCGGGCGGAGCCAGCGATGGAGCGCACGGCGGCCTCGAGGCTGCCGGCGGTGAGGTCGGGCATCTTGACCTTGGCGATCTCCTCGAGCTGCTCGCGGGTGATCTTGCCAACCTTGGTCTTGTTGGGGGTGGCACTGCCCTTGTCCAGGCCGAGCTTCTTCTTGATGAGCACGGCGGCAGGAGGGGTCTTCAGAATGAAGCTGAAGCTGCGGTCAGCAAAGACCGTGATGACCACGGGAAGGATGGTGCCCTTCTCGACCTGGCCCACGGACTTGGCATTGAACTGCTTCACGAACTCCATGATGTTGACGCCGTGCTGGCCCAGCGCGGGACCGACGGGAGGGGCCGGGGTGGCCTCGCCTGCGGGCAGCTGCAGCTTGATGTATCCAGTGATCTTCTTAGCCATGTCTTGTTCTCCTGCGACTGATTCCGACGAATGCCGGCGACGGCCGCCTTAAAGGGTGCGAAAAGAGCGTCAGCGCTTTTCGACCTGGATAAAGTCGAGCTCCACGGGGGTGCTACGACCGAACACCGTCACCAACACCTTGATGGTGGAGCGCTCTTCGTGGATCTCATCCACATCCCCTTCAAAGTTTGCGAAGGGGCCATCTATGATACGGACCTTTTCGCCCTTCTCAAAGTGGTATTTCGGCTTGGGCTTCTCCTGCGTCTCTTCCGTGTGGTGCATGATCTGGCGGACTTCGTCTTCGGTCAGCGGCGTGGGGCGCTTCTTGTTGGCCCCCACGAAGCTCGTGACCTTCGGGGTGTTGCGCACCAGGTGCCAGTCCACATCCGCCATCTCCACGGAACCATCGGTCCGCTGCTCGACGGCGATCTGCACCAGGAGGTAGCCAGGGAAGGACTTGCGCTTCTTGGTGATGCGCTCCTTCTTCCCCGTCTTGACGTCGACCTTCATCTCCTCGTAGGTCTCCTCGGGGATCTGGATGTCGCCGAAGCTCTCGGAACGCTCTTCCATCTTGATGCGCTGGCGCAGATGCTCCATCACCTTGGCTTCATAGCCCGAGTAGGTGTGGATGATGAACCACCGGAGCTGGCTGCTCGGGGGCGGCGTGGGGGTGTCCTGGGGGGTACTCACGAGTTCGGTCATGGCTGCCTCCGCTTCAGCGGGTCTTCAGAAAGAAAACCGCGAAGCCCTTGGAGAGGACCCAGTCCACGGACCAGAGGAAAGCTCCCACAAACAGGGAGATCACCACCACGGTCCAGGCCGAGGACATCACCTTGTCCTTCGTTGGCCAGTCCACGCGGTTGAGTTCCGCTGAGAGTTCCTTGGCCTGC
>CAIRQL010000037.1 GCA_903880675.1 uncultured Holophagaceae bacterium
ACCAGGCGGTGGCTGGCATCCAGCTGGCCGTGCCGCGAGGGACGGTCAGCTGGTCCGAAGCGAGAGTGCCCTTGTAGATGCCGGCATTGCTCCGGCGGAAGACCTCTATCTCAGTGCCGCGCAGGGCGCGGACCTCCACGACGTCCTTCACAATGGCCTTGGTGCCGCTGTGCCGCCACAGGGCGTCGAAGACCGGCGTCTGTCCCCGGCGGACCCAGGACCCATCCCAGGTGGTGCCATCAGGGTTGTGCTCGGTCACCACCCAGCGGGTGCCCAGGTCGAAGTCGGCCAGGCCCGTCTGGGCTGGCAAGGGCAGGGCCCCCAGCAGGGCCAGAGCCACCGGGATGACGGCATCAACAAGACACCTCCGGAGGGTTCGGAGGAAGCCCCTAGGGCCAGAGGCTGGGTGGCTCTGGATCTGCATATTCCACATGGTGAAGGCCTCCTGCACCCTTGCGGTGCATCGGACGGAGCAAGGACGAACAGGAATTTTGACCCAGGATAGGGCCAGGGCCCATACCGCTCCATACGCTTGATTGCCTACGTCCAGAATTTCTTCAGCAGCCCTAAGTGGGCCGGGCCCCATGGCAGACTGGAGGCATGACCTGGAAGGCTGCGCCCATCCTCCTGCTGCCCACCGACCCCGGGCTGGGTGGGGCATGGTGAAGCGCTTGGCCTGGCGGGTGCTGAAGGGCCTGGCCTGGGCTCTGGGACTGTTCCTGGCGCTGAACCTCCTCCTGGTGGCCTTCTTCCGCTTTGTGCCGGTGCCGGTGTCGGCGCTCATGGTGCAGCGGCGTCTGGAGGCCTGGTCCACGGGGCGGCCCTATGCGGCCCGCCACACCTGGGTGCCCCTGGAGGACATCGCCCCCAGCCTCGGGGTGGCGGTCATCGCCGCCGAGGACCAGAACTTCGCCGAGCACTTCGGCTTCGACTGGCAGGCCATCGAGAAGGCCGTCCAGCACAACGAGACCAGCCGCCGGAAGCGCGGAGCCTCCACCGTCTCCCAGCAGACCGCCAAAAACCTCTTCCTCTGGAACAGCCGCTCCTGGACCCGCAAGGGCCTGGAGGCCTGGTGCACGCTCCTGCTGGAGGCCGGGTGGTCCAAGAAGCGCATCCTGGAGGTCTATCTCAACATTGTCGAGTTTGGGGATGGCATCTACGGGGCCGAGGCCGCCGCCCGGACCTTCTTCGGCAAGCCCGCCAAGCGCCTCACGCCCAGCGAGGGGGCCCTCCTGGCCGCGGTCCTGCCCAATCCCCGGAAGTTTCGGGCCAATGCGCCCAGCGACTACATCCGGGGCCGCCAGGCCTGGATCCTGGGCCAGATGCGCCAGCTGGGCGGCGACCAGCTGATCCGGGACCTCGAGGGCTAGGCAGGTCTCCAGGGGGGTGCGGGGCGGACCAATGTCACGATTCCCGACCTGCTGGTTTTCTTGTTGAAAGCCGGATATAGAATGGGGATCACCTAACCAGGAGGAATCCCATGAAGCCCCCCGTTCGCGTGGCAGTCACCGGCGCCGCCGGCCAGATCGGTTATAGCCTCCTCTTCCGGATCGCCAGTGGCGCGATGCTGGGAGCGGACCAGCCCGTGATCCTCCAGCTCCTGGAGATCACCCCCGCCCTGAAGGCGCTCAATGGCGTCTGCATGGAGCTCAATGACTGCGCCTTCCCCCTGCTGGCCGGCATCGTGACCTCCGACGATCCCATGGTGGCCTTCAAGGACGCCGACTACGCCCTGCTCGTGGGCGCCTTGCCGCGCAAGGCCGGCATGGAGCGCGCTGACCTGCTGAACGCCAACGGCGGCATCTTCAAGCCCCAGGGTTATGCCCTGAGCGAAGTGGCCAGCCGCAATGTGCGCGTCCTCGTGGTGGGCAACCCCGCCAACACGAACGCCTTCATCGCCCTCAGCAACGCCCCCAAGCTGAAGCCCTCCCAGTTCCACGCCATGGTGCGCCTGGACCACAACCGCGCCATCTCCCAGCTGGCCGCCAAGACCGGCGCCCCCGTCACGGCCATCAAGCAGATGACCATCTGGGGCAACCACAGCGTCACCCAGTTCCCCGACCTCTACCACGCCACCGTGGACGGCAAGTGCGCCTACGACCTGGTGAACGACCAC
>CAIRQL010000038.1 GCA_903880675.1 uncultured Holophagaceae bacterium
ATGCGGTCCTTGGCGTGCTCGATGAGGCTGAGCACATCGCCCATGCCGAGGATGCGCTGGGCCATGCGGTCCGGGTGGAAGCGCTGGAAGTCCTCCAGCTTCTCGCCCTCGCCCACGAACTTAAGCGGTCGCCCCGTGGCCTGCTTGATGCTGAAGGCTGCACCGCCGCGGGTGTCGCCGTCGGTCTTGGTGAGCACCACGCCGGTGATGGCCAGCTTGTCGTTGAAGGCCGTGGCGCTGCGCACCGCATCCTGGCCCGTCATGGCGTCCGCTACGAACAGGATCTCGTCAGGCGAGGTGGCGGCTTTGATGCGGGCCAGCTCCTCCATGAGCCCCTCGTCCAGGTGGAGGCGGCCCGCCGTATCCAGCACCACCACGTCCCAGCCCTTGAGGCGCGCTTCGGCCACGGCGGCGGTGCAGATGGCCACCGGATCAGTCTCCGAGGTGCGGAAGGAGGGTACCCCGGCATCTCCAGCCACCACGTGCAGCTGCTCGATGGCCGCGGGCCGGTAGACGTCGGCGGGCACCAGCAGGGGGGAGTGGCCCATCTTCTTCAGGAACACCGCCAGCTTGCCGCAGGTGGTGGTCTTGCCGGCGCCCTGGAGGCCCACCATCATCACCACCGTCGGCGGCTTGGAGGCGATGGCCAGGGGATGCTCGGGGGCCTGGCCGCCCATGATCTCCACCAGTTCCCGGTGGACGATATCGATGAAGGCCTGGGTGGGGTTGAGGCCCTGCAGGACCTCGGTGCCCAGGGCCTTCTCCTTCACGCGCTGGAGGAAGGTGCGGGCCACGGACACATGGACATCGGCTTCCAGCAGCGCCATGCGGACTTCCCGGAGGACGCCCTCGAGGTGGGCTTCCGTGAGCTTGGACTCGCCCCGGAGGGCCTTCATGGCCTGGCTGAGCTTCTGGGTAAGGCTGTCGAACATGGGACCTCGGCGGGGTGCAGCCTCCCATCTTAACGGGCTCCGTGGGAATCCCGCTGCTCCCAGCCCACAGGGATTGAGCTGAAGTGATGTTGGAACATGGAAATTGGGGCATAATCCTGACCATTGGAGTCAGGATTATGCCCAACCGTCTTGCTGGCAGCCTCAGCCCGTATTTGCTCCAGCACGCCCACAACCCCGTGGACTGGCAGCCCTGGGATGCCGCAGCCCTGGCCCAGGCTCGGGCCGAGCAGAAGCCCATCTTCCTCAGCATCGGGTACAGCGCCTGCCACTGGTGCCATGTCATGGAGCGGGAGAGCTTCGAAAACCCGGCGGTGGCCGAGGTCCTCAACGCCCACTTCGTCTGCATCAAGGTGGACCGGGAGGAGCGGCCGGACCTGGACGACCTCTACATGGACGCCGTGCAGGCGCTCACGGGGCGGGGCGGTTGGCCCATGAGCGTGTGGCTGACGCCAGACCTGGAACCCTTCCACGGGGGCACCTACTTTCCGCCAGAACCCCGCTCCGGGATGCCCGGCTTCCGGGGCCTGCTCAAGGGCATCGCGGACCTGTGGCAGGGGGACCGGGCGGGCCTGGTGACCCAGGCCGGGACCCTGGTCCAGGAGATGCGCCGGCAGGCCGCCGTAGAACCCGGTGAGGTCCTGCCCGGGGCTGACCGATTGGGGGCGGCCCTGGCCCAGCTCCGCCGGGGCTTTGATCCCCGCTGGGGCGGCTTTGGCCCCGCCCCGAAGTTCCCCGCGCACATGGCCGTGGAGCTGCTGCTGACCCGGGGTGAGGCCGAGGACCGGGCCATGGCCCTGCGCACCCTGGATGCCATGTGGGAGGGCGGCATGTACGACCACCTGGGCGGGGGCTTCGCGCGCTACAGCGTGGACGGCCAGTGGCTGGTGCCCCACTTCGAGAAGATGCTCTACGACAATGCCCTGCTGGCGGGGTGCTACCTCACCGGCTTCCAGGCCACGGGCGAGGCCCGCTATGCCCAGGTGGCCCGGGAGACCCTGGACTACCTGCTGCGGGACCTGCAGGACCCTGCGGGCGGCTTCCACTCCAGCGAGGACGCCGACAGCGAGGGCGAGGAAGGGAAGTTCTACGCCTTCACCCCCATCGAGGTCGGGGCGGCCCTGGGCGCCACGGATGGCCCGCGCTTCTGCGCCGCCTATGGCATCACCGAGGCCGGCAACTTCGAGCACGGGACCAGCGTCCTCCACCGGTTCTCCTGTCCTGCCGAGGCCCGCCTGGAACCCGCGGAAGATCAGGCCCTCCGGGAGCGGCTCCGCCTCTGGCGGGACCGCCGAGAGCGGCCCGGCAAGGACGACAAGGTGCTGGCGGCCTGGAACGGCCTGGCCCTCTCGGCTCTGGCGCGGGGCTATCAGGTGCTGGGGGACGAGCGCTTCCTGCTGGCGGCCCAGGCCTGCGCCACCTTCCTCCGCCGGGAGCTCTGGCAGGATGGGCACCTGCGCCGGGTCTGGCGCCAGGGGCAGGCCCACACCCCGGGCTTCCTCGAAGACCTGGCGGCGGTGGCAGAGGGGCTGGTGGACCTCTTTGAGGCGGACTTCGATCCCGCCTGGCTGCGCTGGGCCGAGGAGCTGGCGGAGGCCATGCTGGCTGGCTTCCACGACCCCATAGACGGAGGCTTTCACAGCACCCTGGCGGGCGCCACGGACCTGCTGCACCGCCTGAAGCCGGGCTTCGACCAGGCCGTGCCTTCGCCCAACACTCTGGCGGCGCGGGCCCTGCTGCGCCTGTCCCGGCACCTGCGGCGGGAGGACTTCCGCCAGGCGGCAGAGGGCACCCTCCGCTGCTTCGGCCTCTGGCTGGGGCGAGCGCCCCAGGCCTTCCTGGGTCTCCTGGGGGTGCTTGATACGGTCCTGCGGGACCCCCTGGAGGTGGCCATCTCTGGAGAGGCCGCCGACCCCCGCGTTGGAGAGCTGCTCCAGGAAGTGCGCTGCCGCCACCTGCCGGGCCGGGTGGTGTCGGTCTCCAGCCGGGAGGACCTGCCCCTGCACCGGGGCCGGCAGCGGCCGGGCAGCCCCCAGGCCTTCGTCTGTCGGGGCCGGGTGTGTGCGGCGCCGGTGGGCGCTGCTGCTCAGCTTGCGGCCCTGCTGGAGGCTCCGCCCGGCCTGGGCTGAGCCCCCTCCCACCCTGGGGACGCTACACTGGCCCCGGATGCGAGGTGTGCCGGTTGCGGGTCCAAGGGGTCCAGGTCGGTGCCACCCAGCAGAGGAGGCAGCGATGAAGACCTTTGGCTTCAAGATCGATCCCCTGACGGGGGAGGACTACTACGAGGTCTACGTCCGGGGCCGGCAGCTGCTCAATGACTCGCACCTGAACAAGGGCTCGGCCTTCACCAAGGAAGAGCGGCTCAGCCTGGAGCTGGACGGCATGCTGCGGCCGGGCATCGGCTCCCTCAACACCCAGGTGGCCCGCGTCTACGAGGCCTACCAGCGCAAGCACGACGACCTGGAGCGCTACATCTACCTGGCGGGCCTGCAGGATCGCAGCGAGCCCCTCTTCTACCGCCTGCTGCTGGAGCACCTGGAGGAGATGGTTCCCATCGTCTACACCCCCACCGTGGGCCAGGCCTGCATGCAGATGAGCCACATCCAGCGGCGCTACCGGGGTGTCTACATCACGCCGAAGAACATCGCCAACATCGATCAGATCTTCCAGGGACTGTCCCAGCCGCAGGTGAACCTCATCGTGGTGACCGACGGCGAGCGCATCCTGGGCCTGGGCGACCTGGGCTCTGACGGCATGGGCATCCCCGTGGGCAAGGTGAGCCTCTACGTGGCCGCCGGTGGCGTGCATCCGGCCGTCTGCCTGCCCGTCACCCTGGACGTGGGCACCAACAATCCGCGCCTCCTGGAGGATCCGCTCTACCTGGGCATCCGGAAGCCGCGCCTCCGGGGCACGGAGTACGAGGACCTGGTGGAGAAGTTCATCCTGGGCGTGAAGCGGAACTTCCCGAGCGCCCTGCTGCAGTGGGAGGACTTCGCCAAGCAGACCGCCTTTAAGAACCTGGACCGCTACCGCGAGCGCATTCTCTCCTTCAACGACGACATCCAGGGCACGGGCTCCACCGCCCTGGCAGCGCTGATGACGGCCATGCGCATCAAGCAGAGCCGCTTCCAGGATGAGCGCTTCGTCATCGTGGGCATGGGCCAGGCCGGCACCGGCATCGCCATGAACATCCGGGCCATGCTGCTGGAAGAGGGCCTCTCCAACGAGGAGGCCCGCAAGCGCATCTTTGCCGTGGACATGCAGGGCCTGCTGCTGGAGGGTGATCCCCTGCTGGAAGGCCCCCAGGAGCCCCTGGCCCAGCGCCGTGCGGCGGTGGATGGCTGGACCCTGGACGACCCCTCCCGCATCGGCCTGGAGGATGTGGTGCGCAACGCCCATCCCACGGTGCTCATCGGCGTCACGGCCCAGCCGGGGCTCTTCAGCGAGGCCATCCTCGCCGAGACCGCCAAGCACTCTCCGCGCCCCATCGTGCTGGCCCTGTCCAACCCCACCCACAAGTGTGAGTGCTCGCCCGAGGCCGTCTGGCAGGCCACGGATGGCAAGGGCCTGGTGGCCACGGGCAGCCCCTTCGACCCCGTGGACTGGAAGGGGCATAAGCTCCTCTCCTCCCAGTGCAACAACATGTACATCTTCCCGGGCGTGGGTCTGGGCGCCCTGGTGTGCAAGGCCTCCCGGGTCACGGACGCCATGTTCCTGGCCGCCAGCAAGGCCATCAGCGAGTTCGTGACCCCTGCTCAGGAGGACATGGGCCTGTTGCTGCCGGAGATGAAGGACATCCGCGCAGTGTCCGTGGCCGTGGCCAAGGCCGTGGGCATGGAGGCCCGCGACTCAGGCTTGGGTCGCCTGCTGGAAGACGATCAGCTGGAGTACATCGTCAACCGGGCCCAGTGGACCCCCCGCTACGCCTCCTACCGGCCGGGCATCTCCCGCGAATAGCCCAACCGCGCAGCGGTCCGCAGAAAGGCCCGGCCCGCCGCCGGGCCTTTCTGCGCTTGTCGCCTGCTGAAACGGGGCCTCCTTCTGAACCGGATGGGTCGGAAATTTCAAACCGGATCTGTAGTCCTAATTATCTAGAACGATCATTCGGTTATCCCAATTCTCTTGAAGGAGAGACCGACATGACGCTCCTGATCCACCTCTATCCCGCCGTTCGGGCCCTGGGCCTCCGGCAGGTGCTCCGCATGTTCCTGTTGGTGCTGGCCATGCTCGGGACGGGGCTCGCCCAGGCCCAGCTGCCCCTTCAGTCCGTGGGCTCGCCCTTTGACATGGTGGGCTTCCTGCAGAGCGCCACCCTCGATCCGGGCGATTCCCTCTCTGGCGGCACCCTGAAGGTCAACGGGCACACGGTCATCGTGCCCCGCAACACCATCATGCAGATGCCGGCCTTCGCCCTCACCTGGCAACAGCTGTTCACCATGGCGCCAGCGCCCTATGGCCCGTTCCAGACGGGACTGGCCATGATGGACACGCCGACGCCGCTGACGAACTATGAAGTCCACGTGCAGGGCAACCGCATCGGGGACCGCTACATCGCCGGTCTCATCTTCATCTCCCAGCACTCGCTGCAGAGCGGCCAGGGCTTCATCAACTTCATGGACTACGCCAACGGCGAGCTGCGCGTGGGCGGCGTCATGGGGGACCCCACCACGGGCACCCGCCTGAAGATCAACGATCCCTCCGGCCGCTTTGCGCCCGCCTACACTCTGGACCCGCGCTTCACCATCGACTCGGAGAATCCCACCATCCGCAGCGAGACGGGGTACCCCATGGGCTTCCCCCACTTCGACCCCGCCATCCAGGATGACCCCCTCATCCCCCAGACCAACCGGCCCCTCAACCCGGCCACCGGCTTCCCTCAGACCATCTTCACCATGCCCCCCCGGGGGCCGGGCGTGACGCCCACTGCCTGCTTCGCCGCTCCCTTCATGGTGGGTGACTACATCAGCTAGGCCGG
>CAIRQL010000039.1 GCA_903880675.1 uncultured Holophagaceae bacterium
CTTGACGGAGAGGCCAATGCGGCGCTCGGTGGGATCGAGCTTCACGATCTTCATGGTGAGCTCCTGACCGGCGGCGAACTCCTTCTGGATGTCCTCCACACGGCGGCGGCTCAGCTCGGAGACATGCACCAGACCTTCGATGCCGTCGCCCAGGTCCACGAAGGCGCCAAAGTCGGTCAGCCGGGCGATCTTGCCGGTGATGACAGCACCCACATTGTTGTTCTCGAAGAAGATCTCCCAGACGTTGGGCTCCATCTGCTTCACGCCGAGGCTCATGCGCTGGGCCAGGGGGTCCAGGTTGAGGACCTTGGCAGTGACGCTGTCGCCCTTCTTCACGATCTCGCCGGGGTGCTTGATCTTCTTGGTCCAGCTGAAGTCGGACACGTGGATCAGGCCGTCGATGCCCTCTTCCAGCTCGACGAAGGCGCCGAACTCCGTGATGTTGCGCACGGTGCCCGTGACGATCATGCCGGGCTGGTACTTCTCGGCAATGGCCATCCAGGGGTTGGGGGTGATCTGCTTCATGCCCAGGCTGATGCGACGGTTGTCGCTGTCGACCTGAAGGATGAGAGCCTCAACCTGGTCGCCCAGGTTGACCATGCCCTTGGCGGACTTGACCTTCTTGGTCCAGCTCATCTCGGAGACGTGGACGAGGCCTTCGATGCCGGGCTCCAGTTCCACGAATGCGCCGTAGTCAGTGATCGAGACGACCTTGCCCTTGACGGTGGCCTGGATGGGGTAGCGCTCCTCGACGGAGAGCCAGGGATCCGGGAACTTCTGCTTGTAGCCCAGGGAGACGCGCTCGGTGTCCTTGTCGTACTTGAGCACGGCCACTTCGACCTTGTCGCCCACCTGGAACATCTCGCTGGGGTGGTTGAGCCGGCCCCAGGACATGTCGGTGATGTGCAGCAGGCCGTCCACACCGCCGAGGTCGACGAAGGCGCCGTACTCGGTGATGTTCTTGATGGCACCCTCGACCAGCTTGCCTTCTTCGAGGCCCGCGAGGGTCTCTTCCTTCAGGCTTGCGTTGATGGTCTCGAGGAACAGCTTGCGGGACAGAACGATGTTGCCCCGGCGGCGGTTGACCTTGATGACCTTCATGTCGAAGGACTTGCCGAGGTAGGGATCGAGGTTGCGGACAGGCTTCATGTCCACCTGGCTGCCGGGCAGGAACGCACGGATGCCGATGTCCACGGCCAGGCCGCCCTTGACCTTCTCGAGCACGGTGCCGTGCACGGTCATGTTGGAACGGAAGGCCTTCTCGACCTCGTCCCAGATCTTCATCTTCTCAGCGCGCTCACGGGACAGGCGCACGTTGCCGTTGGCATCCTCGAGCATCTCGAGAAGGACTTCGACCACTTCGCCCACCTGCACGCCCTGGGTGCCGTCGGGGTTGTTGAACTCGTCAAGGTTGACGGTTCCCGAACCCTTGTAGCCGATGTCCACGATGACGTCCTTGCCGCGGATTTCCACGACAACGCCTCGGACCACCTCTTCCTCGCGGAGACCACGGGTTTCGCCCTGAAGGGCGGCCATGAACTCCATTCCTTCCTCGCTGTCGTCCTCCACATACCCTGCATCCAGCACGGTAATGCGGCCCAACTGCTTGGAACCTTGGCCCTTGATGATTGCTTCTAACTTGGACATATAAGTCCACCTCTTTTTTTTGCGCCCACGCTCTGGTGGTGCGCTGGAATCCCGGCACATGCGTCCGGCAGAACCGACAGACTATCCTGGAACATCCC
>CAIRQL010000040.1 GCA_903880675.1 uncultured Holophagaceae bacterium
ACGATGCCCATGACGAAGACGCCGACGAAGAGGTCCAGCAGGATGCCCGTCTCCACCAGCACCGGCATGTCCTCCACCAGCAGCAGGCCGAAGAGATAGATGCCGTTCTCCAGCACCAGGTAGCCCACCACCTGGGTGAGAGCCTTGCGCCGGGACACCAGCAGCAGGAACCCCGTGAACAGCGTGGCGAGGGCGGCCGGGACCAGGAAGGTGGGCGTGCTCCCAGGCTTGAGCGGCAGGCTGTGGGCCAGCATGAGGCTGAGCCCCGTCCCTGCGGCGCAGAGTAGGAGGGAGACGGTGTAGCCCACGTAGGTGTCCACCTCCCGGTAGATGTGGGCCTGGGCAACGGCGCGCCGGAGCAGGAAGGGAATGAGCCAGCCCTTCACCCCGATGGCCGCTGCTGCCACGAGCAGGATGTGGAGGTGCTTCCCGAGGCCCATGGCGATGGGGATCAGGCCCAGGAGAATGCCCTGGAACACCGCCAGCTGTATCGCCTTGTTGACCCGACTGGTGGCCACCAGCGTGAAGTTGGTGAGCATGGTGAGGGCGATGAGGAAATCCGTGAACATGGCAGCTCCCTAGACCAGCAACAGGAGGAAGGCAAAGGCCGAGGCGAGCACGCCCGCCAGCAGGAACTGGGGCACCTTGGTCATGCGGAAGCGGGCCGTGGAGCTCTCCACCACGCCCACCACCACCGCCAGCAGGCCGAGGGCGGCGAGGAAGCCCAGCCAGTTCAGCCAGCCCTGGGCCAGGCGCGGAAGCAGAGGATCCACCAGCAGCGCACCCAAGACCACCAGCTTGAGGCTGGCGCCATAGAGCACCAGGGCGAAGGGTCGGCCGGAGTGGTCGAGCACCATGACCTCGTGGATCATGGTCAGCTCCAGGTGCGTGTTGGGATCGTCCACCGGCATGCGGGCGTTCTCCGCCAGGTAGACGATGGCCCAGCCCGCCAGGATGAGGATGAGCGGCCCGGAGAGGTGCCCCACCTTCCCCATGCCGTGGGCCTGCAGCATGGGTGCCAGGGAGAGGCTGCCGGTGGCCTTGGCCAGGGCGGCGAAGCCGAAGAAGAGGGCGGGCTCCGCGAGGGCGCTGAAGGAGACCTCCCGGGCGGCACCCATGCCCTCGAAGGCCGAGCCCGTGTCCAGGGCCGATAGCACCGTGAGGAAGCGGGCCAGACCCAGCAGGTAGGCGAAGAGGATGACGTCCCCTTCGAAGCTCACCGGCGCCGGGGTGTGGCCGAAGGGCACGAGCAGGGAGGCCACCAGGAGTGCCGCCACCGTACCCACAGGCCCCGCCAGGAAAACCCAGGAGGTGGTGCGGCTGAACACCGCCTGCTTGCGGGCCAGTTTGGCCAGATCGTAGTAGAGCTGCAGCACCGGCGGGCCGCTGCGGCCAGCCAGCCAAGCTTTGACCTTGGCAATGAGGCCCGGGATGAGCGGCGGCAGCACCAGCACCGCGAGGGTGTGCAGGAGCAGATTTACCAAGGTGGACGCCAGGGTGTGGGACATCTCAGACCACCATCCAGATCAGGAGGAAGAGGAGCGTGAGCAGAACGTAGAGCAGGTAGACCGGAAGCTGGCCCGTCTGGATGGCATGCAGGTACGAGAGCCCCCGCACGCTCAGGC
>CAIRQL010000041.1 GCA_903880675.1 uncultured Holophagaceae bacterium
GCGCCTATTGGGCGCGCCTCCTCTACTCGGGTCAGGCCCAGCCACCCCAGGCCCTGAGCGCAGATGAGGTCCTGGAGGTCGTCTCTGAAAACAGGGGCGCCATCGGCGTACTGGATGCCGCCCGAGTCGATCGCCGCGTCCGCGTGGTCCATTCCTTGACCCGATAAGGGCCCACCGTGGTCTTCCTCCTGATCCGTTCCAGCCTCGTCCGCCGCACCCTCCTGCTGGTCCTGGGGGTGTCCCTGGTGGTTGGGCTGCTGGCCCATGGGATCGTAGGGCACTTGGCGGAGCGCTTCGAGACCCAGCGGGCCCGGGAACGGATCGAGGCCCTCCTCGCTGTGGTGGAGCCCTCCGCCAGCGCAGCCTGCTTTGTCGGCGACCGCCGCCTGGCCGAAGAGACTGCCCGGGGCCTCCTCAACTCCCCCATCCTCGCCGCGGTGGAGATCCGGGGAGGAGAGGGCGTGCTGGCCCTGGAGCACCGGACGAACTGGACGCCCGGAGCCTTCGAGATCACCCACTCTGTCCGCTCGCCCTTCATCGCCAACGAGGTGGTGGGGGAGATCCGCATCTCCCCGGACAAGGCCGAGATCGCCCGGGTGGTATCCAGGTACGCCCTCCTCCTTCGGATCCTGGTGCTGGTCATTACAGCAGTGGTGGGCGGCGCCTTGGCTCTCACTGTCACCCGCAGCGTGGTGGCCCCCATCACGCTGATGTCTGACCGCCTGAACGCCCTGGATGCGGCCCAGGGCATGCGCCTGAGCATGCCTCCGGGGCATGCCGCCGACGAGATCGGTCGGCTGGCGTCCAACATCAACCAGGCCCTGAAGGCCGTGGAGGACCGCCACCGCCTGGAGCAGGAGGTCCAGCAGGCCCACGCCCAGAAGATCAGCAGCCTGGGTAGCTTGGCCGGGGGCGTCGCCCACGACTTCAACAACATGCTGGCGGGCATCATGGGGCACGCCGACCTGCTGCTGGCGGGCGAGCAGGACCCCCGGCGCCAGAAGCGGATCAACGCCATTCTCGCGGCCGCCAAGCGCTCCAGCGAGCTGACCAGCAAGCTCCTCGCCTTCGGACGCCGGGGCAAGAACCGAAAGGAGTCCGTAGACCTGGCCGCCGCCGTCAAGGAGTGCCTGGCCCTCATCCAGCCTTCCATGCACCCGGACCTGGAGGTATTCACCCGGCTGGAGGACGGCCTCTGCGTGGATGGGGATCCTTCCCAGCTCCAGCAGGTCCTGGTGAACCTCTGCATCAATGCGGTGGAGGCCATGGGGGGCAAGGGCACCCTGACCATCACCACCCGCACCTTGGAGCTGAAAGCGGCCCAGGCCACCGACCGAAGCCTGACGCCGGGCACCCACGTGGAGCTGAGTATTGCGGACACTGGCGCAGGGATGAACGACGAGACGCTCCAGCGAATCTTCGAGCCCTTCTTCACCACCAAGACCACCAAGGACCACATGGGGACGGGGCTGGGCCTGCCCACAGTCCTGGGTATCGTCGAGGGACACCAGGGCGCAGTCGAGGTGAAGTCCCGGGTGGGGGCTGGGACCACCTTCAAGATCTACCTGCC
>CAIRQL010000042.1 GCA_903880675.1 uncultured Holophagaceae bacterium
CGGCCCTCGATGATGGACCCGGCTGCGGGGCAGTCGTAGACGGCCTTGAGCTCCTTCATGTCCGCCACGAGCAGGATGGTCTCCAGTAGCTCGTCGAGGCCTTCCTTGGTCTTGGCACTCACCAGGACGGCCGGGACGTCACCGCCGTAGGCTTCGGTCTGGACGCTGTGCTGGAGCAGGCCCTGCTGGACCTTGTCCGGGTTGGCGCCGGGCTTGTCGATCTTGTTGACGGCGATGACCAGCGGCACATCGGCGGCCTTGGCGTGGTTGATGGACTCCACGGTCTGGGGCATGACGCCGTCGTCGGCGGCCACCACCAGGATGGCGATGTCCGTGACCTTGGCGCCGCGGGCGCGCATCTTGGTGAAGGCTTCGTGGCCCGGGGTGTCGAGGAAGACCACCTGGCGCATCAGGCCCGTATTGGGATCCTTGACGTCCACATGGTAGGCACCCACGTGCTGGGTGATGCCACCGGCCTCGCCAGCCGCCACCTTGGTCTTGCGGATGGCGTCGAGGAGTGAGGTCTTGCCGTGGTCGACGTGGCCCATGATGGTGACGACGGGGGGCCGGGGCAGCTTCTCGCCCTGCACCTCGCCGGCCTCATCGGCCGTGATCTGGACATCCTCTTCAAACGTGACGATGTCGGCCAGGAACCCGAACTCACGGGCGATCTCCTTGGCCATCTCGGTGTCGAGGGGCTGGTTGATGGTGGCGAAGATGCCGCGGTGCAGCAGCTTGGCCACGACGTCCTTGGCGGGGCGGCTGCACTTCTCGGCGAGCTCCTTCACGGTCACGCCTTCGGACAGCATGACGATGCCGATCTCTTCTTCGATGTATTCGCCGGCTACCTGCTGGGCGCGGGAGCGGGGCTGGCGGAGCTTGAGGTCGAGTTCCTCTTCCTTGCTCCGGACGTAGCCGCCCTTCTTCTTCTTGCCACCCTGATGGGCGCCGCGACCGGGGCCCTTCTGGCTGTTGGGATCAATGGGACCTGCGGGGGGCAGGGACGGACCGCGGCCGGGGCCGCCGGGGCGACCACCCATGCCAGGACGACCACCAGGACCGCCGGGGCGGGGGCCACCCATGCCGGGACGGCTGGGACCACCGGGACCGCGGCTGGGGCCACCGGGGCCACCGGGGCGGGGGCTGCCCATGCCGGGACGGCTGGGACCACCGGGACCGCTGGGGCGGGCGCCGCCGACGGGGCGCTGCTGGGGCAGCTGGATGTAGCGAGCGGGCTCCTGGGTCCGGGGGGCCGGAGCCGGGGTGTCTGACATCTTGATGCGGGAGTAGCCCTGGTCCGTCCGCATCTCAGTGATGGCGGGGGGGATGTAGGGGCGGCGGGAGGGATTGGCCTGGGGCAGGGGCTCGTGACGAACCTCTCCGCGACCGGTGTTGGTGGCCATCTGGAGGACGGCCTTTTCCTTGGGGGGCATGCCCGAGCGCTGGACCTGGCCGGCGGCCTGACCAGGACGCTGGACGATGGGTCGGGCACCTGCCTCGGGGCGGGGCCCGGAGGGGGAGGCGGCGGGAGCGGCCGGGGCCGAGCCGGGCTGGCGCGGCGGGGGCAGCTGGATGTAGCGGGCGGGCTCCTGGGCCTTGGGGGCCGGAGCGGGCGCTGTGGTGGAGATTTTGGGGCGGGAGAAGGTCTCCCGGGGGGCCTCGGCGGGGGGCTCAGGCGCCGCTGCCGGAGCGGGTGCCGGGCTGGCTGCCTGGGGCGCTGCGGGGGCGGCGGCCGCCGGAGCTTCGGCCTGGGGCGCCAGTGCGGGGGGCGCAGCGACGGGCGTCGGGGCGGCCACGGGCTCGGGCTGAGGCTCGGGCTTGGGCTCGGCCTTCTTCACGAGGACCGCCGGAGCGAGCCGGACCGGCTCGGGCTCGGGCTTGGGGGGGGGGCTGGGGCCCTTGACCACCCGCACGGCCGCGGACGGCTTGTGCAGGGCGAGGGGCGGTGCCTCGGCGGCGCCTTTCGGCCGGCCCTGGAGGGCGCGGCGGATCTGGTCGGCCTGGTCATCGGTGAGGTTGGAGCTATGGCTCTTCCCTTGCAAGCTCAGACGCTTCTCGCAGGTCTCAATGACCTCCTGATTGGCGACTCCGAGCTCTTTGGCGAGTTGGTTGATGCGCAGCATGTAGGGGGACTACCTCGGCCTGGGGGTGGGGAACGGGAAGGGCTGCAGGACTACAGCCTACTCCCCGAAGTGA
>CAIRQL010000043.1 GCA_903880675.1 uncultured Holophagaceae bacterium
CAATCCACGGGAAAGGAGGTGCATACCCATGCCTTTGGTCAAGGTTAAAGAAGACGAAACCTTCGAGTTCGCCCTTCGCCGCTTCAAGCGGAAGTGCGAGAAGTCCGGAATTCTCAGTGAGCTGAAAAAGCGTCAGCACTATGAGAAGCCCAGCGCCAAGCGCAAGCGGAAGATGCTCGCCGCCCGTAAGAAGACCCTCAAGCGCCTCGCGCAAGAGCGTCGGATGATCGGTTGAGATAAAGCTTCGCTTTATCTACTGAACGGGCCCGCGAAAGCGGGCCCGTTTTGGTTTACTGGTAAATGAAGGTAGTCACCTGAACATGAACACTGAGCTGCAGGCACTGGAATTTCCGGAAGCGGTCGCCCTCATTCAGCGGGGGGCCCGCACGGGGTCGGCGCAGGCGGCGCTGGGGGGGCTGCATCCCTGGGACGGGCTGGCGGGTCTGCGGCGCCTGCACCAGCTGGAGCTGCAGGAGGCCTGGGCCGCCGGTCCGGGCCAGCTGCCGATCCTGCCCATGGACGAGGCTCTGGAGGAGCTGCTCAGCCCCGCTGGCTGGCTCCTGCCCGAGCACTGGCGTCAGCTACGGGAGGGCCTGGTGGCGCTGTCCCGGCTGCTACGGACCCTGGCGGCCCTGCCCTGGCCCGAGACCCGCCTCGCCCCGCCGGGCACCCATCTGGGCATCGACCGCCTGCAGGTGACCGCGGCCCTCCTGCCGGATCCCGCCCCCCTGGGGGAGCGGCTGGCCCGCAGCTTCCAGGCGGACGGCCAGCTGGACCCCCTGCGGGTGCCGGCCCTCGCCGCCCTCCACCGCCGGCGCCAGGACGCCTTCCAGTCCGTCCAGGCCAAGCTGCAGAAGCTGGTGCGGACCGCCCCCGACGCCTTCAACGAGGCCACCGTGGTGGCCCGCAATGGCCGCTTCTGCCTGCCGGTGCGCCAGGAGCGGCGGAGCCTCATGCCGGGCCTGGTGCTGGACCGCAGCGGCAGCGGGGCCACGGTGTTCGTGGAGCCCCTGGAGGCCGTCCCCCTCAACAACGCCTTTGTGGAAGCCGACAGCGACTACACCGAGGCCGTGCAGGCCTTCCTGCGGGAGCTGCTGGCGGACCTGCGGGCCCGGCGGGAAGACTTCGTCCGCTGGCAGGCCCTGCAGGCCCAGGCGGACCAGGCCATCGCCCTGCTGCGCTGGGGCACCCTCTGCGGGGGCCTGCTGCCGGACCTGGCTGCAGACCCCAAGCAGGGCCGCCTCTGCCTGGTGGAGGCCCGCCACCCCATGCTGCTCCCCGCCGTGCGGGAGGCCCTGGGCCTGGAGCCCCTGCCCCATGACGTCGTGCCCCTGGACCTGACCCTGGAGGCCGGCCGCCCGGGCCTGATCATCTCGGGCTCCAACACCGGCGGGAAGACCGTGGTCCTGAAGACCGTGGGTATCCTCTGCGCCCTGGCCGCCAGCGGGTGTGCGGTGCCGGCCCGGGAGGGCTCCAGCTTCCCCGCCCTGCCCAGCCTTCATGCGGACATCGGGGACCACCAGACCATCACGGGAAGCCTCTCGACCTTCAGTAGCCATGTCTTGCATCTGAATGAGATCCTAAAAATGGGTCAGGACGGCGGCCTGGTGCTGCTGGATGAACTGGGCACGGGCACCGACCCCCGGGAGGGTGCGGCCCTGGGCATCGCCCTGCTGCAGAGCCTGTCCCGGCGCCACTGCTGGATCCTCTGCTCCACCCACCTGGGGGAGATCAGCCAGTGGGCCCTCCGCCACACCCGGTTCCAGAACGCCTCGGTGCAGTTCGACGAGGAGCGCATGGCCCCCACCTACCGCCTGTTGGTGGGCCTGCCCGGGCAGAGCCGGGCCCTGGCCATCGCTGCCCGGCTGGGTCTGCCCCAGCCGGTCCTGGAGCACGCCGAGCGGGTGCTGGGCCAGCGGGAGCAGGACTGGCGGGACTTCCTGCGGGAGCTGGAAGGCGAGCGCACCCGCCTCCTGGAAGCCTCTGAAGCCCTGCGGCTGCAGCAGGCGGCGGCGGACCACGACCGGGAGGTGCTGCGCCAGCGGGAGGAGCGGCTTCGCACCGAGCGGGACACCCATCAGCGGGAGGCCCGGGAGAAGGTGGCCCGGGTGCTGGACTTCCTGGACCGGGAGGGCAAGCGCCTGGTGAAAGACCTCAAGGACAGCCAGAAGGCCCCGGAGGTCAACGCCGACCGCCTGGGCACCGACACCCGGGAGCGGCTCCGGCGCCTGGAGCGGGTGGCTGAGGCCGAGCTCGCCCCGCGGAGCGGCGGCCCTGCGGCCGCAGCCCCCAAGGAAGTCCGGGAGGGCGGCTATGCCCGGCATCGAGGCCTCGGTCTGGAGGGCAAGGTGGTGGTCCTCAAGGGGGACCGGGCCACCCTGGAGACCCCGCAGGGCCGCCGCTTCGAGTGCCGGGTGGGGGAGCTGGAGCCCAGCACCGCCCGGGAGGCGGCGCCCAGGCCCACGGGCAAAGTGCGGGTGCGGGCCGAGGTCCAGGACCTGGACTCCGAGATCAACCTCATCGGCCGAGCCAGCGACGAGGTGGACAGCGAGATCCACCGCTTCGTGGAGGAGGCCCTGGCCGCAGGCAAGCGCTGCATCCGCATCGTGCACGGCCATGGCACGGGCCGCCTCAAGGCCGCCGTGCGCGAGGCCCTGCGGGACCACCCCGGCATCGCCCGGGTGGAGGACGCCCCCCAGGCCCAGGGCGGAGCCGGCGCCACCGTGGTGACCCTCCGGTAGGCCCAAGCGCGCGTCTCAGCGGGAGGGGTTCCCCACACGACTTGGCGAGGAGGCCCTAATACCCTCCACAAGAGGATCTTGGTGCTGCCAGGATGCCATCGACCTGAGCCTGAGGCAGGACCTGGGCCA